>CP060501.1:4216053-4540909 GCA_024760545.1 Nitrospira sp. | reverse complement strand
TACACACGAAACAAGCCCCCTATACCTCCTATGTCATTGGAGCGCGGGTGCCAAAGAATGCTGTGCCCCCCGCCCTGTACTGGGATCAGGCGGACCCGTACCACTACGTCAGAATCCAAGAGGGAGCAGCAGCCGACGGCCAGGATATTTTGATCATCGGGGGTGAAGATCACAAGACTGGTCAGGCGGACGATGGCGACGATCGCTATCAGCGCTTGGAACAGTGGGCCCGGATACGGTTCCCTATGATCAAGCAGATCGACTACCGCTGGTCGGGACAGGTCCTGGAACCGGTCGATGGGCTGGGATTCATTGGTCGGAATCCCAGTGATGCGCCCAATATTTACATCGCCACCGGCGATTCTGGTATGGGTATGACGCATGGCATGATCGCCGGCATGCTCATCACCGACCTCATTCTAGGTCGTACGAATGCCTGGGCCACCTTGTACGATCCGTCTCGAAAATCGCTGAAAGCGGCGGGAACCTTTGTGCAAGAAAACCTGAATGTGGCCGCGCAGTTTGGAGACTGGTTGTCGTCAGGCGACGTGGAATCTGAAGAGCAGATTTCGAAGGGAACGGGGGCGATCCTGCGGCAGGGGCTCCAGAAGCTCGCTGTCTATCGGGACGAAGGAGGAGAATTACATCGCTTCTCAGCTGTGTGCCCCCATCTCAAATGCATTGTCGCGTGGGATACCATCGAACACAGCTGGAATTGTCCCTGTCACGGTTCTCGATTTAATGCCTATGGCAAGGTACTCAATGGGCCGGCAATCAGCGACCTCCCGCCGATTGAGACATGACTTTGGACCTGCTTTCTATAAAGACTCTATCTAGCACCGCCGCTCGCTTTTCCTCAGTTCAAACGCCAAATCTTGCTCAACTCCAAGATTCTCTAAACTCAATCTGGGGCGTAAAGCCCAAAGAGGGGCGCGGTCTGTGGGGACTGATCCAGGATCGATTCTTGTCCGTCGTGGGGGTCCTGGGAACTGGCTTCCTACTCCTCGTCTCGCTCACCCTGAGCGCCGCATTGGCAGCATTCGGGAAATGGTTTGGCGGATGGCTGCCGGCACCGGAGTTGGTGCTGCAAGTCTTGGAGCTCCTCATTTCGCTCGCGGTGATCACCGGTCTATTCGCCATGATCTTCAAAGTGCTACCCGATGCCCAGGTGGCCTGGCGTGATGTATGGGTCGGCGCGGTGCTTACCGGGTTGCTGTTTACGATCGGGAAATTCGCGATTGGGTTATATCTCGGGAAGAGTGATGTAGGCTCTGCCTATGGGACGGCCGGCTCTTTGGTGATCATCCTCGTCTGGGTCTACTATTCGTCTCAGATTCTGCTCTTTGGTGCTGAATTTACGCAAGTCTATGCAAACACAGTCGGGGGACGCATTGTCCCCTCTGAGCATGCCATGGTCGCGGATCCCCGAAAAGCTAATGCTCCCGGAGTCTCCGATCTCTTGTCTAGCAGCGGAGACAGCACGACGCGCACACACACGAGACGCTGGGCCGTGAGGGACACGGTTCGTTCATCCAGTCGAGCAGCGGCGTCTAACAAAGAGCTTCCCTGGTGGGTTGGACTCGTGGTGATTGGTATGGCCCTCATGCGATCTGCACGCCGGACAGGAAGGTGACCCTCATCTCCTACCCGACTCGCCATGAAGCGGAAGCGGCTGCATGCGAAACCTGGAGTACTGGTGTAAGTTGCGCACAAAATACCGCGTCCTCGGCAGTTGTGATGATGAGCCGGGAGGATGATATGAATCAAAATAGCTCAAGATGGCTGGCGTCACTGTTCGCACTAATAGTATGTATGTTCGCTCTACGCTCTGGGGTCAACGGCGCGCAATACGTTTCTATTGAATCTCAGACGGCGCCTATTCAGTCTCTGATTGTCGAGAATACGTCGTGGGCTCAGATGGGCGACGCTTGTCTTACTCTGACCATCTCGCTGACAAATACCGGGAACCAAGCCATTCAACAATTCGAAGTGCTCGTCCTGTACAAGAACAAAACAGGGGGTCTCGTCGGAGGACGAGGACACTTGGTGATGGAATCAGTTGAGCCGGGACAAACCAAGCAATTCACCCTCCCAGAGTACAGCCCTCCCGGCGACGATGGATCCCCCGTGATCACTGTCAAACCGATAGCGACGAATGGGTAATTCTAGATCCATGAGCGTGGGGGCGTGCTACGTCCACAATTGAGGTCCGTCTCAATCCCATCCAAACAGTGATTCGCCACTAAGGATGAGGCGCTTCCACTACACGAACAAAACTCATTCCAGCAGCGAACCCATGCTCTCGGTGGGCCGAATCCATGATGTTCTCCCTTCTGCCTAATGGCTGTTCGAGGGACGAGCGGATTCTGAGAGGCGGATCGTTTAGTGGGTCGGCTCTAGGAGCCCGGCCCAATCACCCTCCTGTGCAGCACATTTGATTCCTAAATCCAGATATCTCGCCCGCAAGGTCCCGTTCTTCAACTTCCACATTTGCACAATGACGGGCTTGTCAGCAGCATGTCGCCGATACCAATACAGCCCTGGCGTCGTCGGCCTTTCCCCCTTCCAGCTCAGTTCACGTGTGCGCTTCGGAGGGGGTGGTTCATGCATCACCTGGCAATAGATCGATTCGGCGTCCTCACGAGAGATGCCATAGATCCTCGTTACCATTTTCAAGGTTTGCGCCTTCAGCTTCTCCCGGCTCGTGTCGGATAGGTCATCGTTTTTCATTGTGGCTGCGGCTCCTTCATGCCGCAAACACTCTTGTGCGCACGCATCGCCTCGTTCGTTCTTCGGCTCAGGTCGTGTGGCTCGCACCGTCACCCTTCATGAGCTTTACACTCGTCACGACTCTCGTTAACTAGTCCTTTCCCGCAATGCCCTTTCCTAGTGTCACATCCTCTTGAGAGTCCTTACACTCCCTACTAGATTTAATCATGAGGTATTAGTTCATCATGGCAAGAGCAGAACGTGTGCAGATTCACCTGAGGGGCAACTTTCTGGGAGCCTTAATGAGATTGTGGCAACACGAATCCCTTCACACCAAGCAGGGGTCATATATGAAATCAATCGTGATGGTGGCAGTAGCCATGGGGGCCTGCGCCCTTCTATCCGCTTGTTCCTTGGCGCAACGGTACATGCCCGGGGCAACCATGTCTGATGCGGACGTGCTCGGCGTGTTCAATTCGATCAACCGCAGTGAAGTGGATGCCGGACAACTGGCACGCGAACGAGCCTCTTCCGAGGAGGTGCGTGCTTACGCATCACGTATGGTGAAGGAACATGATGCCACGCTGCAGGACACCAGCCAATTGGCCCAGCGGATTCGGTTGGAAGCTCACCACCCGGCGCTGGCCGCGAGCGTGGACAACACGCATCACAAGGCGATGGACAATCTCCGGGAGAAGGCGGGGCCGAACTTCGATAAAGCGTATATGAAATATCAAATCAAACTGCATGAGCAATCTGTGGACCTCGTGAAAGACATGGCGGATGCCGTGAATGACCCGCAATTCCAACGATTTCTCCAACAAGTACGGCCAGAATTGCAGAGCCATTTAGAAGCCGCTCAAACCGTCCAGCGGCACGTACGAAATCAATAATCGCTGTTGGATTAACCTCAAGGAGGACACGATGACCAGCCAAGCGCCCGTCACATCCGGTGTGATTGAGATGTTGAAAGAGGATCATGAGAAGGTAAAAAGACTGTTTGAGAAATTTGAATCGGCAGAGGGCCATGAGCAAGCGGAGATCGCCGCGACCGCCATTCAGGACCTGGAGGTGCATGCCGACTTGGAGGAAAAGCTCATTTACCCGGCGATTCGGGAAGCTATACGAAGGACGAGGCCGAGATCATGTGTATTGACTACGGCAAACTGATCATTGATGGCGAGGTTCCTGGGGCTTCGGTTGGATAGCCAAGCAGGATCGCTGGAGCGGCTGAGTTGTCGACCTGCTATCAAATGATGTCATATGCGTATATTTGTAGGCTTTCCAAGTGCCAAGACGCCCTACCACTCCCCCTTCCTTCGTGCGGCTTGAGCGAAAACGCGCACAGACAATACTGGTAATTACGACACTTCTTCTGTCGGGAAGTCTCCTCCCATGCGGTTTTCCCCTTGTCAGATATACTTGTTTCTTCCAGGGGGGTTTGATCATGGACAAACCTCATACAAAGTTTCTTTGTCGAAAGTGCTCTGTAGAAGCGGAACCAACCATGAAGCCTGTCGCAACTGAATGGTTTGGAGACTGCCAGAAGTGTGGAACGTGGGCGCAGCGCTACTTTCATCGTTCGCTGCCGGCCCTCCATCTCAAGGTCTAATGTCGCCACGGTGCATCAGGCATGGGCTGACGTGGTTACGCGAACGCCTCCCCGGCTTTGGTTCTGCTTCGGCTGTTCACCAAGTCAACAGCGCATTTCTCAACATTTTTCAGAGGGAGCACATATCATGAACGTCGACTGTATCTCGCCGTCAGCTTGTACGGATCACTCACCGCTTACTGCTGCAGTGACTGTAACACCAGATCCAACCAAACCAGAATCTACTGCTGCCGCACTGAACGCCACGGATACTGTGAGTATTAGCAACGCGGGCAAGACGGCATTTGAAGAATTAAAGGAAACGGCTGCACAAACGGCACAGGAAGCCGTAAATAGCGGCCGTGTCTCAACTTACCATTTATGAAACAGGAGGGAGTCCCCACCGGTTGGAAGAAGGCTTTGACAAGTTGCATCAAAAAAGAAAGCTCCGTCTTCTTTCAAAAACGGAGCCTTCATCGAACAGCACAATGTTTACATCATGTCTCCGATAGCGTTGCCGTCATCGGTTCACAATATTCCTATCGCACTGTTCTTCTCTCCATACCGCCGACTCTCTCTTGGGAAAGAATCCTGTAATTCAATCGTGCTGCGGCATCTGACTCAGTTCACGCGTTGCAAGGTCGTCGTATGGCCTTGGTCCGTCACATAGGCTTTAACCAGGTCGCCCGGCTTCACCGTGTCCAACTTCGTGCTCTTGTCGACATGGATCCTATAGCTTTTGCCATCGTCATCTTTTATCGAGTAATACTCACCATCTATCTTGAGCAAGGTCCCCTTGATCGCGTCTTTCGTCAGACGCTGTTTGATCGTGGGACTCGCTTCTTTCTCCGCCATGGGATCGGCCGCGTAGGTCATCCCAGCCCCGGATCCCAATAAGCCGATCATCACCATCGATAATATTCCTAATTTTCATCGTGTCCTCCGTTTAGGTCTAAATCATTCTCGCATACGGCCATCGTATCCGGAGCTGGGGAAATACCGTGATTAGCTTTTACGATTGTTCCCTATGCCTTTTCCTAGTACGGAGTTCAATCGAGATCCATCATGATAGACGAAGTGACCGATCATTGTTTTTCACCTTTCAGCCGCAGGAGGGCGCAATGGCTCACCCCATCGCATCGCTTGTATGTGGGATCGCTGTTTCAGTCGTTTTAATATCCTGGGCGATGGCCGCCCCTGACGTGCCCCCGAAAACTACCGAAGGCTTCTTGCAAGCATCCGCTGCTGGTCAGCAGCAGCATATCGATCTTGGTCAGATCGCGACGCAAAAAGCCGAGAGTGAGCAGGTCAAACAGTTCAGCGCCCGAATGGTGGCCGACCACCAGAAAGCCCGGAAAGAGGTTGAGCGTCTAGCCTCGAAGGGAGGACTGCAGTTCGTGAACGAGCCCAGTGACTCGCTCACAGCGATGAAAGCTGAGCTCGATGCCGCCTCAGGCAAGGGGTTTGATCGTGCCTATATCACCCTGGTGTTGCGGGAACATGCGAAAGACATGAAGGAGCTGGAAAAACGCGCAGGCCAGGAGAAGAATCAAGAGGTTCGCCAATGGGTGACCGACGCCGTACCTGTGGTGAAAGGGCACCTCGCTGAGGCGAAAACCCTCGCGTCTTCTCTGGGGGTCCCGGAAGAACACGTCGAACAATAGCAGGGTGCATCAAGCGGCTCTGTCCGTCTTGTTAGGTCACACTTCTGAAGCTAGGAGGAACAACATGACGAAATGGTCTACGTTGTGGAGGTGGCACAATCTCATCATGGGTGTACTGGTCGCTGTGATAGTGGTCATGACTGGTTCAGCGGTTGAGGCCCGAGATAAAACGGGGGTCCTCAAGGCCAGTGATGTAATTGGAATGAAAGTTGAGGGCACGGATGGCAAGAGTTTAGGAACTATAAAGGATCTGGTCCTGGATCCAGCCGAAGGGGATATTCAGTATGCCGTCTTGGATTTTGGAGGGTTCCTCGGCATAAAGGATAAATATTTTGTGGTGCCCTGGGAGGCGATAACTTTCAATGCCAACGGCAAAAAGATTGTATTGGATGTCAGCAAACGGGATCTCAAAAAGGCTCCGGGATTTGATAAGAATCATTGGCCTGATTTTAGCGACCAAGAACAGGAAGTCCTGATTTATGAGTTTTACGAAATTCCTTTCGCCCCGGTGGAGAAGCAGGAGAAGAGATAGATATGAACCAATCCGCCTTACCTCAGGGAATATAGACGGTGATATATACCGCACCTCTCTCGTGTGAGCTGTGCTCACGGCGCAAAGTTCTAGGCGGATAACTCTCACGAATGTTTGGCTCTACTAGATCTCGTGATTGTGAGTCACGCGAGTGGCTTTAAACCGATCATATGGGTCCCACCAGAAGAAGGATCAGTAGAATCACCACAGCGATGCCCACTCCTCCACTCGGGTAATAGCCCCAATTTGCACTATAGGGCCATGTTGGCAGCGCTCCGACAAAGAACAGAAGGAGAATTATTAACAGGATGGTAACCATGTGAAACCTCCTTTTGAGACGCTAACAAACGCAATCGGAAGATCTAGAAGCCTAGCTGACCCCCTCAAGACGGCACGCTTACTTTCCGCCTCCCCCTGCCCCACCGGATGATCCCATCCCGCCAGATGATCCCGTCCCAGGCGAACTCGTTCCTCCGCCTGATGTCCCGGCCCCTCCAGGTTCCCCTGGACTGCCGGGCGCGCCTATGCTGCCAGATCCGGGTCGGGATGCTTTACCGCTGTCAGGAGCTCCCGGCAGATTTTGGTTGAATTCCGGCATGGTTCCTGGTCCTCCCGGTGTCACCTCTTGCCCGGTTCCTGGTCTCTTGATCTCGGGGCCCCCTTGTCCGACTGCTCCGCCCGAACCACTTCCACTCCCTACCTGGGCCTGTCCTGTCCCGCCGGTGAACAGGAGCATTCCCGCCACCATCAATGTCGATGCGCATGTCTGAGGGATCTTCATATGTCCTCTCCTTTATTGCGAGATGACCTCACTCACCGCGTGTTGAACTTCTCTGTTGGATCGTAGCGAACCGCATAGTCGGTCAGAACTGGGAAAACACATGGGGGGTCACGCTGTGGTTTCCTGGTAGGCTCCTCGTTCAGGTCCGCTAGGATAGGCGAACACGAACAAACCCCAACCTATGGGAGGGCACCATGTCAGGCAAAGCCGCAATCTAATCCGGCGTCATCGAGATGTTGAAAAGGGAGGTCAAAGGGTTTTTCGAAGAGTTCGAATCAGCCGAAGGGAAAGAGCAAGCGGACATTGCCGCGGCCCCTGGTCGCGGCGGAAATAATCATCAATTCTCGGGCAGAAGAAAGTGGAGTCGGCAAATTGTCAGGACCGTGAGCGACTCATTGCGGATGTGTCCGCTCGTTCCCGTTTGATCATTTGCTAGCTAATAATATTTACTCCCTAAGACCTTTCCCAGTATGATTCCCCCTCAGGACCTTCTAAGCTCATAAACAGCGGGTGTGTCGCTATTCAGTGAAGATAGCTATGGCTGTGGTATACAAATCAGACTCCGTTAATACGACGGCACCATCATCTCAGCCCATTCGCGTGCTCCTGGTCGAGAACCATCGTCTGATCCGCCAGGAGTTGCGGAATATGGTGAATGCCTCGGGTGAGTTCACGATGGTCGGCGAAGCGGAGAACGGAGAGTTGGCCTGCGTGCTAGCGCAACAATTACAGCCCGATGTCATCTTGATGGATGTGAGTATGCCCAGGATGAATGGTATCGAGGCAACGCGGTGGATCAAGACGACGCTTCCACAGGTCGTCATTATTGGGCTCTCGGTCTACCTAAGCGCTGACGTGGCTCAGGATATGAGAGCAGCGGGAACGTCGGCCTACCTGACAAAGGACACCTCACCGGAGGACCTCTATCAGGCCATCCATTCCGCGCTTTTGAAGTTAAACTAGACATCCTCTTTCTCGCACGTCTCAGACATGTGAGAAACCACCTTGTTACTACTAAAGGATGCTGTGAGAAGCATGAAGCGCCCGTGGAACCCACTATCAGTCGATCCGGTGGCAAGCCGGTTTTCGAGCTATGCCGCCTTCGACGGCACGTCCGTTAGGAAACCCCTCGCGCCCGAGCTATCTATAGATGCCCAACTCATTGATGCCCATGAACAGCTACGCCAACAAATCCTGGGCCAGGCTTACCCCTGCACTGGTGCCATTTCAGCGTTTAGTCAAAACCAGTACCGTTTTGGGCTCTATCCGGACTTAGCGTCCGACCGTGCCGTTGGTGCGGTGTGCCATGATCTGTACGAGTTTTCCCACGAATTTCCTGTCGTTGAGGACCAGTTCATGACCTTCATCGCGATGTTCCAGGGACCGGTCATTCAGTCAGAACAGCACTTCGAAGAGCTATTGTGGAATCAGCTTCAGGCCATGCACTCCCGTGACTCCAAGTTCTTCGCCTGGGACCATCGTGTGGAGGCCGACCCGCAGAGCCAGCAATTTTCGTTTAGCCTCGGCGAACGAGCCATGTTTGTTATCGGGATGCATCCCAAAGCGTCGCGTCTGGCCCGCACCCGTCCGATTCCGACACTCGTCTTCAATTTCCATGAACAATTTGATCGCTTACGAGCCCGCGGCAAGTTTGACGTGATGAAGGAGACCATCCGAGCTCGCGATATGGCCTTGCAAGGATCAATGAATCCCATGCTGGCGAGCTTTGGAGAGAATTCAGAGGCACGACAATATGCAGGTCGGGCCGTTCCAGCGGACTGGACGTGCCCATTTCGCTCGCGCAAGACCGGCACAAAGTGACTATTCCTCAGCTGATCTGACACAAGGCCAATGGTCAGTCGATCTTGTTTGGAAACTCCCTTCAGGTGAAACTCACACGGGTGTGTGTTTCCAGAGTGCATGACACAGCATGGACGTGGCTCCCACTCTCCTTCTGATCAAATTCGGCCTCCTGTCTTTTTGGGGACTCTGGTTTGTCATCGTCGTGCTCACCAATCTGTGCGAGGCCATGAAAATCTTTGAGGTTTTCCCCTGGACATGGAGATTTGCTTCTCGCAATTTTCAACCGGTCGCTTTGGCAATCGGCGAATACGCTACGCCTGCCTGGATCGCCAAGGCGCTATTCTCCGGCATCTTGCTGTGGCAACTTGCCACGGTACTTTTATTTGGATGGGCTATTGTCGTGAGTCTTGCGCATCAGTCACTCAGGTGTGGACTCGTCGATGCAGCCTTCGCAACAGGATTGGGCCTTTGGGCGACATTTATGCTAGCCGATGAATTCTGCAAGCAGTATGAACCGGAACGAGCCCATGTTTTATTTTTCACAGCACAGCTTGTTACCCTCCTAGCTCTGCATCTTTTACCTGTTTAGGCCCCTTCAATATTCGAATAATAATGGGCTGACTGTCGAAGAGTTGTTCAGGAATCGGAACCGCCCTTAAATGGATGACTTCCTCTCCCATATGACTAGGGGCCAAACTAGTATCTCACCTCGCTGACTCGCGCCTATCATTGTAATCGCGTACGTGAACGGCCTGATCTCAATCGCTCACCTGTCGAAAATTGGCGGGACATCTACATGGCTTTCCCCTCTACGGTGCGGTAATTTCAGCGCTTAATCTTGCTCTTTGGGGCATCGGCAACAAGTGTGGGAGCCGGGCTGACCAAGCTGATAACTACCCTACTGCATGAATTGTTTGGCTGGTCTGGAGGGTCGATGAAACCCGAGTTGGAGGTACTACTTGAGCATGCGAATTCACAATCGAGCACACGCAAAAAAGAAAGCTCCGTTCTCTTTCAAGAACGGAGCTTAGCGAACAGCGGAATTTGAACATCATGATTACGATAGGGTCACAGCTACCGTTCATAATGTTTTCCACTGCGATGTACTACTCTCATGCTATAGCTTCCATGTCCTAACGAGGTACTGGAGAACCTTGTTATGGTGTCGTGCTGAGACACCGATTTCATTTCACACGCTGCAAAGTCGTCGTATGGCGTTGGTCTGTCACATAGGCTCTGACGACATCCCCTGGCTTTACCAAATCTGACTGAGTACTTTTATGGACGTGGATTTTTTCCAACCCGCGATCGACCTGGATAAAGTAATGTTCACCTTCTGTTTTCATTAATGTCCCTGTGATGGTAGTTTCCATCAAACGCTCCTTGAGGCTAGGACTAGTTTCCTTTCCAGCCATAGCATCTGATGCATAGGGATCGGTTGCGAATGTCAGACCAAGGGCCGAGCCCAGCAATCCAACCACCAGCACCGATAGTAATGTGGTTTTCATAGGAACCTCCGTCTTGGTGTTGGAATTATTCTCTCAAAAGACCACGAATCGGGAGCTGGGAAAATACCGTGGATTGGGTGAGTTAAAAACGAGATAGCCTGTAGGAAGGTGGAAGTACGGCGTGATGGGGTAGATGACTAGCTTGCCAGGCAGTAATAGCCGCCCGTATTCTATCACCATCGCTTCTACCAGGTGGGAGCATGGATATTCCTTCAATTGACGATCTCCAGCAACAGTGGGCGATGCTGTCAAGCTCCCCCTACGTGTCTTCCTTTGCTATCGCGGTGATTGGCGGATTGATGTTCCTCATATTCCATCTCATCTATGGGAGTAGATTTAAGTCCCTAGAGGAGCGATTGAAAGTGATGGATGACCGCATGGGGGTATTACAAAAGGAGATGGCTCGCTTAGTGCCTTCTGTCGTTGAAGACCCCACTCCACGGAGTGCCCTACCTGAGTCTCCGATCGATATGATGTTTGTGGACGATGCGAGTTGCTCGGAACTCGTTCCTGAGCGGGCTCAAAGAGGACAAGACATGGTGTCGCGTAAAAGGTATTGGGCCATCATTCATAATGCTTCAGGACACGACGTGCAAAGCGTGCGAGCGGAAATGGGATCGTTTAGAATGGTGAATGATTCGGGTGAAGAGGCCGTATATTTCACAACTGAACGTAAACGCTTCCCCCTATGCTTCCGCGCAGAACAGGAGGTCATGGATCTTCCCCCGCGACTGAAAACCCGTCTGTATTTGATCTCCTATGTGATTGCGCCTCCCCCCTCTTTTATTCGAGTTGAAGGAGGTGTGCCGGGCGATTTCAAACGTGAATTTATGTCGCGTAGCAAGAAGTGGAAATTTGCAGTCACGGTGACTGCCAATGCGTGCAGACCGGTATCGCGCGAGTTTATGGCTTATGTGAACGAGGATGGCCTTCATATGCAGGCGTGCGATTAGGAAGAAAGACATCTATTGTTTTTCGCATTCGCCTGGTGCCTCTGTGATTTCGTAGGTGCCTAGCGGACGCGTTCCAGGCCGATGCAAATCTCGGCAGATAGAGCTCCACCATAGCCTGAATGCTGATTGGTGCATTCCCCTCCGAGCGACATCTTGATGATCACATAAAAAAGAAAGCTCCGTCCTCTTTCAAGAACGGAGCTTAGCGAACAGCGCAAGTTCTATATCATGTAGGTGATAGCGTTGCGGTCACCGGCACACAATATTTTCGCTGCGCTATTCTATTTCTCTACTATCGCTTCCATGTCCCGACGAGTACTGGGAGACATTTTTGCGATTGGGTCGTGCTGGCGCAACCTGGCTAAAATCATGCTGAATCTGATCAGCCTGGTAGCCAATAATGAGTCACTACCCCCCTTCGGCCACAATTATCGCACATTCCCTCTTGCGGGCCCACCCCTCCATGCCCACGGAGACTAGCCCAATGCGACTGGATCTCATTTGGAGTAGTAGGTGTGACCCTTGATAGCCTGCAACGGCATCCCGAGCAATATTTAACGACTGTGGACATCATAGCTCCTCCCATCACGAACCAGGGCGTTGTAGGGGGTTTTTGAATATGTCCTTAGCCCAATAGGGCTGAAGATGAGGTGGTACTAGGGAAAAGCATAGGACGAACTGTGAATGAGAGATGGAAGACTACAGTATCCCCACAAGGCGACCTTTATCCGGCACCTAAGGGAGCACTGCGGGGGAATGAGGATAATTAACTGACTTATTCCTTATAGAACCAATGAAGGAGCCCCCGGACGTTCGAGAACAGGGAGGCGAACCATGGTAAGTAAACTATCCAAACGGATTGAGGAATTTGATCTTTGCCTTCGACAGCTTGAGGTTTCAGAGCGGGACGTGTCCTACAAGGCGGTCCTTGAACTCACGACCTTTGTACATGAGCTGTCTCGGAAGATCGACCAGCACCAGGAATCCATCGCCTAATGAGACTAGATGGGCGGGTTGACAGCGTTTCCACCACTCTTTGAACTGTCTTCGGCGCATTGACATGCAGCTCTGCTGTTCTCGACACCTGCTTCGGAGAGTCGATTAAGGAACTTCTGAAGTGCCGGGACATTGGGCAAGAGAAATGATCGCGCTTTATACCGTAGGAGGGAAATTATGAATGAAGGCCAGGTACCTATTGATCCTGCGAAGGTTCAGCTCATCCGGCAGTATCTTGAACAATTCCTGTTCTCTGATGTCAATCAGCGCTCAGATGAACGCATGCGGACTCATTTTGAATTTAACGAGAGGCCGCAGCGCTCGGAGATTGTGTTCCATCAAAAGTTTCTAGAGGATTGTCAAAACCTTGGTGAAATCATGCAGAAAAGTATTATGCCGTTGCTCATCGCCAACCCAGGGAAAGCAATCATGGTAGGAGAAATGGGAGTACTCAGCGTCGAGGAGAGAATTAAAGGTAAATGAGGGTACCCGAGAGTAGGTAGGTTACGATGGTACGAAATAACAAATATCCACGGTTCGTGATTTTCTCAAATCCCCAAGCGACCTTGCGGACAAATTGTACTGATTTGTCTTCTCTCAGCGAGCCGTTTCATGGTGATGCTGCGCGGAAATTGCGCTCTTGACTCCCTGCTCCTCTCAGCATAGGGGTCGACGGGCGATACATTAGACCCGGCCTCGTACCTGCATCTCCACCAGAACTGATCGGCTCCCGTTAACAGTCACAGCCTGAACTCCTCCTATCCCCTGAGAAGAAGCAGGCTTTTGGTCAGCGGGCGAAACAAGCCACCTCTACGTTAAGTTCTGGTCAGGTCGTCACGATTGAGACAACCGGCAAGGATCGATATGGACGCACCCTTGGTATCGTAGTTCTTCTCAATAGTCGCAATCTCAACCATGAACTCGTCAAAGGCGGTTGGTGCTGGTGGTACAGGAAATATGCGCCAGGTGATACGGTCCTTGAAGGGTTGGAGATCGAGGCACGGCTAACGAAGAAAGGGTTATGGGTTGATCCTCATGCCATGCCACCGTGGGAATGGCGCAAGGCCAAACGAGGACAGTTGCACCCGATCGGCAGTGCAGCTGAGAGGAAATAGTTTAATAGGACAAGGCGTTACGTGTATGGTCTTGCAGGTAGTGAAGCAGGGAGGACGGATTGATGCGAATCCAACTTTTGCTAACTGGAGTATTGGCAATGCTCTCGGCAAATGTTGAGGCAGTGGACCGAGGAAAAGTCAGTGAACAATACTTATGCATCAGTGAGCAGGCGACTGGCTTCTCATATGACAAGAATGGCAAACAATGGAACTCTGCTACATTCGGCAATACGTCAAAATATGTCTTAGCATCGAGCAGTACAAGCTCTGACAATGCGTTTCAAATAACTATTGTTGGAGATAGCTTTCCTCAAGGCTGGTGCAGGGAAAGCTTCGACAGCAAGGGATATCTCTATTGTGACATGCACTGGGGAGATTTTCGATTCAACAAAGCCAGTGGCCGGTTCATTAAAACATATCTGTTTGGGTACATAGATGTTGGCCAGGAAAGGCTAGGGAGGGGAAAAATAACTGACGAAGCGACCGAAAGTCCGCGGATGGAGATTGGAAAATGTTCGGCCTTCTAATGGCATAGGCAGACACGCAACGACGCGCCAACATGGAGCACGAACTATTTTGTACTTTTGGGAGTCCCGCGAATTCGGGATATCCAGGAAAGGTTTATGGATAGATCCTCACCCTATACCGCCGTGGGAGTGGTGGAAGCAGAGCGCCCACTCCTTCAGCCAACGCTAGGCTGAAGCAATTCCTTGACGGGGACCCAGTTAATCACTCCGACTACTCTCGCCATGCCGATACCACTCCCGCCATACCGATATCACGATGTACGTCAGCCCCAAAATGGTGCTCACCAAGAACGGTTCGATGATCCATGGCATCATAGCTAGTCACCTCCACATCATGGCGACTCTAGCCTGCTCGGCCCCTCAGCTGGCAGCACGTGTAAGTGCTTGTCCCGTCAATCGTTTCAGTTGGATCCGCACTTGCAAATGGCTTCGAACCTTCAGTAGCAGCTTCTTGACTGGGCCCATTCGGACGACTACCACATTGCGATCGAATCGTTCTTTCGACCCAAGGGCAAATTTATATTGTTCCGTTCCTCGTCCGAAATCACAGATCCGATAGCCGTTCTCAATCGCGTATTGAATCGCATCGAGGCACCAGAGTTTACCCGGCGATACGTGAGCATACTGATAGTTCACAGCCAGCTTATGCACACAAAAGAGCTTTTTAGCGGGATCTAATAACACCGCCCCCGCCGCAATCGGCGTAGGACCGTCCCATAAAATATTCAGCCACAACCGGTTCTCATTGAAACAGGAGCGGAGGAATGAGCGCTTAATGTTCAACACGTCCTCGAGGCTAAACCCCATATAGAGATCCTCGGTAGTGAGCCCCCACCGCGATTGCCAGAGGAAGAACAGCGTATCGATCTGAGAATCCGCATTGCCGCTCTGGATTGCGGTCACATGATAGCCATCGAGGCGTTTGATTCTGTTGAGGCAATTTCGTAAATTCTTGCGAGTGCTGCTGCCGAGCACCGTGTAAAAGTACTGCTCCCACGTCTCTGGCAACGGAATGTATGGACACGACGTGCCCTTCCCTTCTTGGATGCTGATCCGTGTTGACAAGAGGCTCTTTAAGAACAGGTTTAACTGTGGGTCCGTTTCATTGACGTTCAGCAATTCCAGTGTGTCCCACTGGACCTGTTCTCGGATGAAGACAGCCAATGCCGGAATGGCCTGATCGGCATAGCCAGGCACGCAGACAAATCCTGTGTGATCGGTATGAGGATAGCCCCCCATCGACAAAATAGTTTGTGATGCTTTTGTACGCGCAGAGAAGACCAGGAATGCCACATAGGGTTCGCTCGCAATGTCGGTCGAGCCATTCGCCGCGTGAGTGGCGTGAGCCTGTTCCCATGGAACCTGCCGTCGCACCCCCAGCACCAACCACTTCCGAGGTGTGCTTTCCAGCCACCCACTCACCCAAGCCCATGAGTCAAAGACGGTGGCATCTGGGTCCGCCGCATAGATGTCATTCCATGCCTTTTTCAGTTCATGAAGGCGGCGTAAGTCATCGATGATTGTTGCATTCATGCTTGAATCCTCAAATTGCGAAGGTCTTTTCTAGAGGGAGAGAACGTAGCCAACGGTTGAAGAAGCTCCGAGCGGGCGTGGGCGAGGGTGCGGAACACCCCTCTGACAGTATTGGCCATCTTTTTAGTCTCCCAGCTAGCAGCTGGTAGTGGCTCTTGCTGAAATATAGGCCCATCTTTCTCCAAAAGTGACTATAGTCAAATGGAGACGTCCGCTGACTAGGCACTCTTGAAGTGGGATGGTTTCTTAATGTGAGGCGTCGCGGGGGGGTCGGCATACTGGAAATTTCCCCAGTCTCAGTGATACTAAGTACTATACTTAGTTATATATAACTATACTTTAAGCGTTAGATACGTGGCGAGTCACCACGGAGTCCCGATGGCTACTGGGCTAACTGTCTCTATTGGAAGGGTGGGCTGCGGAGGCTAGAGGGTCGATCTATCGAAGCGTCAAGGATTTGTCTCAAGATTCAGTGTGAGAATGCACCCCGGCACTAGGGCTTCAATAACGTCTTGCCTCTCGGTTGGGAGCGCGATGGTTTCTGCCTCAGGAGGCAACACGATATCTTGAAGCGGTGGAGCACAGCGAGAAAAGTTTAAGCATAAGACCTGCAATTCTTCATGAACGACGGGATTGCTCGCCAATTCTTCGATGATCGTGAGCATCGTTCGACCTGGGAGCGCGATTTGACCGTTCGCGGTTCGATCGAATTGAATGGGTGATGGTTTCCGCCGAAGCTCATCATCATACGGATCTGCCGGTAACGGTGAAACGAGTAACACCGAGACCTCAGGGCTACGGGAAGGAAGTAAGATGAATCTGCCCGCCACTATATCGCCATTGGCGTTCACATGACCTTGAGCCTTCAGAACATTCATAACGTCAAGGGCAAGCGCCTCCGCATCCTCCTGTAGTTCGACAAGGCCATGTTCCACCATGATCTCAGCCACGTCCGCGAACATCATTTCCATAATAGTGCACGTCCGTTATGAATCAATATGCAGCCAGTGGCCCTTTTGATCTGCCGGTAGCTCATCGTGTTTAGTGTCACAAGCATATACTGTGTGTTCACCAATACTGCGATGGTACCAAAAGCCAGCGTCATGCTTGACCTTACAGAGGAAACAAAAATGCGTGGGTAATGCCATAATCCCTCTATCCTCTAATTACTCCAGCAGTATGACTCGGATCATCATAGATTACACGTGACCCGCACACAGGCTGACCCCACTACTTAGCCTCGTGGGTAAACCATGGGATGCGTGATGTGTCTGGAAGAGGCTTCAAGGAGGGCTTAGCATGAGAGGGGCCACCCAGTTTAATGTGACGCTTGGTTTTAGGAACGGCCTTGGGACGGGCTTAATGCGGTTACTGAATGGCATAGCCCATTCTATCATAAGGTTCGGGCCCTCTCACGATTATTGAACAAATCAGTTCATAAAGAAACGAAAGGCCAATGCACGGTCGCAATAGCCCACAGCATGATGAGAATGTAGCTGGTGGCCACGAATCTCGTGAGCAGCCCATGATTAATGCCACCCTCCCGATTGACTCTCCGATAATGACGAGGGAGGCCACGAGCCACGGTAAGCCCATGGTTCCGGTGAAAAACCCATTGTGCCACTGAAGCCATTCCCCCCAAACCAGCCCAGGAGTTTCTGAGCGCCATGGGCGAACATGACACTCTCGAGGATCACTCGCATAATCAACAATGCCGCAGACTCTCTCCCACAGGTGGTCGGGTAGCTATAGGAGCTCATGGATTATTGGAGACTTTACCGGTTCATATGTTGGTCCGTCAGAAAGGAAATGGCATGACCCCGCTCGTTATATTTGACAATGACATTGTCTCCTAGAGCGGGCCTCATCATATTGTCCTTCCTGGTCGTAGTCTTATCGACATGCAGCACGAATACGTTCCCTGTTTCACCATCCTTGACTGACACCTGCCATGCCTGTGACCCCTCTTCATCCACTTTCATGACTTTCCCTTTAATAGTCTTACCGGTTTGCACCTCAGGCTTGTCGTACACTTCCCTGTCTACTGATAGGGCGACTGTAGATAAACTGGTCAACAACAGAACCGAGAGCAAGCCAATGCCTAGTCCTTTTGATATGACACGCATCGTACGTCCTCCTTTGATGGTTGTGATCTCCCTCCGCCTCTGATGCCGAGGCAACTGACCGATCGCTCTTAATTATGCTTAGTAGGCGGTCAAGAGATTAAATCGTTCCCAAGCTGTGGTTAAACGTAATACGAATTTATGGCACGAGGTACTAGGAAAAGCGGATAGAGCGATTATGTGAGACTACTCAACCTGGTCGACAAGCTATTGCATAAGGCCGGACCTCAAGTCCGACACAAGCGACTCGCGACCCGAGAGTACAGCCACGCGCATGCGAGGCATTCTGCGCACGGATGCCCTGACGCGTTGAAGGGATGTTCACGATTTTCCGCTCATTCCCTTTTATCCGATGACTTGAATGAAAGCCCGAGGCAGGTCAGCAGGTCCTGTATCGCTCGCAGAGTATGTTTTCCCAAATACCTTTTGTTCAGAAATTCATCCTCTGTCATGTTGAGGATGTCCGTCAACGTTCTGATGCCAGAATGTCTGAGGCAGGCTTCAACCGCCCTACTCAGTCTCAGGTGCGAAATCGAAACCGCTGCTGGTTCTTGACACGCAGATTTGGATATTTGTTCTAACGCTTGATCATAGGCTCGGAGCCAGGCGTCTTTGTGTTGCCGCATGACCGTCACATGCTGTTCATGGAAGGGTCGTTCGAGTCGATACCTCATGGAAAGTCTGCCAACCGTCAAACGTGCCACTCTAAAGAACCGTCTCCTGCAATTTTGCGGGCGCATAACCAAACAGAGTTGCTGCTCGGGAATAGGGCGTGCCGGCTAAGACCACCTCAAACAGACGCCTGGACCGAGCGGATTGCTCTTCCTTTGTAAGCACGATTGAAACCCTTTTCTTGCTTCGCCTGATCCGACAATGCTCGGCTCCTGACCGCTATTCACCCCTGAAGAAATACATTGCTACTTGTTGCGCGCTTCGGGGGTTTTATTCAATGGACCTGTCCCCTTCGAGCTCGATTCAGAGCTGAATGTCGTGTCTCCCATTCTCACTGAAGGCGTGGTCTCCTTCGGAGTCTTGAGCTTCATACCCCCCGCTTTAATATCGGGCATGTCTGACGGTCCACCGAGAATGATAAGACCGTTGATCGTTCCCCCCTCGCCTACCGTTTCGGCATGGGGCTTGATGGTGCCGTTCGAATCAACATCGGTGTAGACGCCAGCGAGGCTTTTTGATTCACTTCTTAATTCACGCTCGGAAGGGATGTCTCCATTGGGTTGATCGATCATCAACGAACAGCCCATCGTGAGGAGAATCCCGGTGCCCATTATGAGAGTTTGTCGAATCATCCTTGGTCCTTCTCCCTTCCTGGCGAAATGCGGCCCCAGTTGCTTCGGTCTGAATGGCTGGTCATATCCTAGCCAGGGATGTGAGTCGTGGGATACTGGGGAAACACCATAAGGCGAGGGGCACAGGTCACCTCTGCCCCGTCACTGTAGAGACTTCAATTTCATTTGTCCCCCCTTTTTGAGTTGGTGGTGCAAAGGGGAAATGGTACCTAAGCTAATGCTGGATGGGGGGTGTGCCGATTAGACCGGAGGGTGGCAGGTGTTAATACGGTGTTAGCGAGAGCGACAAGATGGGCAGAATTGAGATGAACTGATACGAAGTGAGATTACAACCTAAAGTGTGTATTCCCTTGATAGGAGAAGGGATTGCCCAAATCTTCAAGGACTTGAGCAATCCCTTTCTGATATACCACTTCACGTGATGTCACTGCGAAGCTCTAAGAGTACTTCTTTCTTTGCTCAGCGGACATTCCCAACCTCTTCCTACAGTTTTCTATTGCCATTCCCAACGTCGTCGCAACCTGTGAATAGGAATGTCCGGACAGCACCATCTCAAACAAACGCCTGGGGTTACTGGATTGCTCTTCCTTTGTAGGAACAGTTCGAGACCTCATCGTGATGCGCATTGACCAATTTGGACCGGCGATATTCACATGCGAGAGGGTGTGTAGAGGGACAATAGGGGGAAGACTGGCCCCCCTCCTCCTCCCTCGCTTATGTATGTAAGAATACTTAAACCAGGTATAGTGCGCCACTAGGGATAACGCTGAAGAGGTCAACTTCTGATAGAGGCCCGTCCCCTAACGCACACTTAATATCTCTCTGGGTTTTTTTCACTTCTTGTCCCGTCCCCACTATACCCGGGAACTCACCAGCACCCAGAGGGAGCTAGATAACCTTATGGTTTAGTATGGGTTGTTGTTCAGACTATCCATCCTCAACGCACGTGTATAAGGGCCGGAAGATTTCTCTGGCCATTCGCCAGGGCGATGATGGAACCTGGCATTGTCAAACTATGTGTCTTGAATTTACGTCCAATAGATCAGCCTCCATCTCGTCCTATCCGTCAGGCTCCTTCGCGACAAAACAGGAAGCGGAGGCAGCAGCGCTACAAAGAGCTAGAAGCCTCGTCGATACCCAGGATGCATTACCATCAGGTTGATGCCGCTCCCCTTCGCGATTTCTATCCAGCTTTTTCTTTATTCTGGTGTTGCAAACCGAATCTGGAACCCTGACCAAAGCCGGTGGGGGGGGTCTGCCCGTCATGCCGGGTAGGTCATACGTGTTGCTAGTGAGTAAATCTAAACAAATGGGACGAAATCATCAGCAAAGTTTTGATATGTGAGGCGCGATCCTGGACAGGATTTCCACGCCATAGTATTCGCTCAAAGGGCCTCATCGTGGGTGTGGAATCTGTTCGGGACAATGCCATGGAACCGTAAGAAGTTAAAAGTTCTCTGTGCCTGACAGAGCATCCCTACCTGATCGTCGTCACCTATGGTTTGTCCTAGGCCCAAATCAGAAGGAAATTAAATATGGTGAAGCCTTCAGAGTGTGACGACGATGGCGTGACAACTTAGTTTAGGAGGGGAAGATCATGAAGAGAATTCAATTATGGGTGACAGTCATAGGGATGCTCGTGCTGTCTGGCTGCATTACACAATCCACCGTGGAACTGACCAAAGCGCCATTTGATGCGACGACGGACCTCACGAATGGAACATCGAAAGCTGTAGGGGAATTCACTGAACCCACGCAAAAATTGCTTTCGAGCACGACTCCGGGAGCTGCCGCTATTGACCGCTTCACTCGTGCCCGAGAAAAAACTGAGATTTTTGTGGGGTATACCTATGAACACCTGCGGGCAGAAACGGCCCAAGGATCTGGTGAACACCTCACTTCCCTCACGGTCCTGGCCGGAATTCCTTCAGATCGACAGGCTCAATTCCAAGAAACCATGCGGAAAACCCATTCAATCATATTTCATGAATCCGTCCCGCTCCGGGAATCGAGGATTCGCCTGGTGAATGCAGCATGGTCGGAAGGATTTGGGAAACTCGAATCCGAGACGATTACGCACCAAGAAACGGGGATCAGCGATCTCGATCTCACGATTCGCAAGCCTCGGAATTCGATGTCCATCATGTCCCAGCGATGAGAAACATAGGGAGAGTTGTCTAGTCGGGTCCGAAGGCTGGGCGGTGTCTCTCATGACGACATAGCACGATCGAGGGTTATGGATCTGCACCGTGGGAAATCATAGCCTCAGGCTATTGCGATGCACACCAGCGCATAGGGGGATAAAGTTGCGATTGGAATGGTCCTAATCGATGAACCGAATAGTTTGTCGTTCTCTATTCCTATTAATCATTCTCTTCGGTGGCTGCGCTGGAGAACACAAATATGCCCCTAATCTTACCCTCACCAAAACCGGTCCGACCATCGATGCAGTCGCCGAATTCCATAGTCTCTACCCTGCATTTGAATTGATGTCGGGAAAGGAGAAGTATGGCCTATACGCCTCTACGACAGAAAGGGTTCAGCCGAGTGAACTCACCGATCAAGTCGAACATGAAATTCTGACGAAACTCGATGTAGCAGGGGTGTTTTCACGAATTACCCGATTCGACCCCCATCCCGATGTCATTCTGACTGGGCGCATCACGGCCTTACATGAGGATTATCGACCTGAGCGCTGGGCCACGATGACGGACGCGGTCCCTTATAGCGGCAAATTAGCGCAATTGCTTCGATTGAAGACGCACGTCAGTAGCGGGGAGGTCCATTTGACGCTACTCGTCCTCAAATCAACGGGCGAGGTCCTGGGTACCTATACCGGCAAATCGAGCTTTAAAGAGTCCTTCACCCCTAGTAAAGCAGGTCCTCTTCCAGGCACGTTCCTCAATCAAGCCTTGTCTGATGCCGTCCATCAAATTCAGATCGAACTCTCGCATGACGTGGAGTTAAGAAACGTCGCCTCCCATTAGACTTGCCACCCCTTTGGTCCTGGTGGTGTCCATTGAATAGGGGACCGATTGCCAGGCAACGATAGGGGTGTTCCTTATGCGTCGGGTTTCCTTGTTGGAACGAATCGTTTTGGGAAGACCCGGGGGGTCGGTCCTGAGGGCATGAACGCCGTGGGTATATGGCTAGTCATAGAGGACTCATGAGGCTAGGGGCCAAATATGGAGGGGGCCTTCTGCCAGGTGTTATTATGGTGTTACGTTTATCGAAAGATCTATGGAGAGAACCATCAAAGACTGAATTATGCATCGACATGATTTTCCAGAACGGTTTCAGGATTAGGAGGCGTCTGGGCAGAGCGTTCGTCTAACACTCCAACATACTCTTTTATTCAAAGTAAAATAATATTTGTGTGCCTAAGCTGCAAAACGTCTTCAGGGACGTTAGATTGTTCTTAGGTATCTTTCTAGTATTTGTCGAAAGCCCAATGGCATTAACATGATGATCGTACAGAGCAGTGGAAACATTTTGAACGCGTAGCTACCGAACAGAATGCAGAAATTGCGCTGTTCACGAGCTCCGCCCTTGAAAAAGGACGGAGCTTTCTTTTTGGCCCTTACCGCTGTACCTATCCTCACCTCTCTTCGCACGATATACCAGGTCCCGTATTCCCTGATTCGTAAGCTCGGCATCTCATTCCTTCATTGGGTCAATGACGACTGGTGTTCTCTCTGATTGTTTGTGGTCAGGATTCCGAAATGCTTCTAGGTAACCCCCTAGTTAAATAGGACATTTACTTATAGTCCACTATGAGCGTAGGCTCACTGTTCCTGGCCATGGCAAGATTACCGGAGGAAATCGGTTCGCCGGCGGCGGTTGACCAGCCATGGATTTTCTTAGGCCACGTCGATTCTAAGAGGGGATTTTCATTTCCATGTTAGCAGAGCCGCTAGGTCTTATCCACAAACAGAATGAGCGGCCTTCGTGCAAGCGCACTCCCACGTTTGGAATTCCTAGCAGCTATATTGTCTCTGCCATGGTGGCGATTGTGGTGATGCTCGTCAACGCGACGCTGCTCTTTTTGGGGACGCGGCAGGTGTTCGAGTCCGCCGACGATGTCGCGCATACGCATGAGGTGTTGGCGGCATCGGAACACCTGCTCTCCACCCTGGCTGATGCCGAGACGGGGCAGAGAGGGTACGTCATCACCGGTGTCCCTGCTTATCTGGAACCGTTTCAGGCCGCGAAAGCACGAGTCCAAGGAAGTGTGGATCGGCTTCGCCTCCTGACCAGCGATAACCTCGAACAGACGCCAGCGATCAAGGACATTGAGCGATTGGTGGAGGATAAGCTAGGCGAATTGTCAGAAACGATTGCCTTACGGCGTGACCAAGGGTTAGAAGCGGCTCGCATGGTCATGATGACGGACCAGGGCAAACGAGTCATGGATATGATCCGATCGCGATTGAATGACATTAACGCTCGAGAATCGGCATTGTTGGCCGCGGGTGAGCACAAACACCAGGCCACCTATGAACTGGTGATCATCGCAAATGGACTGAGTCTCGTGTTGGGGCTGGGCATTCTCCTGTTTGCCTATTTTATCGTCTACCAAGATATTGTCGTTCGTCGGGAGGCAGACGCTGCGCTGCGTGCGTTCTCCACCGAATTGGAACACCGGGTGACAGCACGCACCGCGGAGCTTGTGCAATCGCAAGATCGCCTCCGCGCAATGGCCTCGGAGCTAAATCTGGCCGAGCAACGAGAGCGCCAACGGTTGGCCAGGGAACTGCACGATCATTTGCAGCAGTTGTTGGTTGTGCTCAAGATTAAACTGGGTCAAACGAAACCATTCGCGGATCAGGTTCCCGCCTGTGCCATCCTCATGAAAGAGTCGGATGAGGTCTTGTCAGAGGCGCTTACCTATACCCGGACGCTGGTGGCTGATTTAAGCCCCAGGGTTCTGAACGATCATGGGTTAGCGGCGGGCCTGCGCTGGCTCAGCGACTATATGCAAAAACATAATCTAGCGGTCACCGTGCATGCGCCGGAGCAAGACGTGAGGCTCCCGGATGATCAAAAGATCGTGCTGTTTCAATCGGTGCGGGAGTTGTTGATCAATGCCTCGAAACATGCAGGAACTGGGAGAGCCACCGTGACGCTCGATCAGCTGGATGGGCAGCTACGGATTACGGTGCGTGATGACGGTGTCGGCTTCGATATTGCTGCCGCAACGGAGGCGATCGTGCCTCACGGAGGAATTTCGTCCAAGTTTGGGCTCTTCAGCATCCGGGAGCGCATGCGGGCACTCGGAGGCTTCTTAGAGCTCCGGTCCGCTCCAGGGAAGGGAACCACGGCAACACTCGTGTTGCCAGTGGCACGGCATGTAGAGACAGAACTGAGTCCGAAGGTCTCCGGCATTCGGGATCACCGCGCCACTGTCATTTCTGATTTTCCTTCGCAACTCTCATCGACAAAGATTCGCGTCCTGCTGGTCGATGACCACATCATGGTGCGCCAGGGTCTTCGGGCTATGCTAGACGCCTACCCCGATGTGGAACTTATTGGTGAAGCTGGGAATGGCGAGGAGGCGGTACAGCTCGTCGATCAGCTCTGTCCATCAGTCGTGTTGATGGACATCAACATGCCGAAGATGAATGGGATCGAGGCCACAAAGGCAATCATGGTCCGTCATCCGGACACGATCGTCATCGCGCTGTCGGTGAATGCGACAGATACTGATCAGGAAGCCGCAGCACAAGCCGGGGCCGTTCAGCTCATCACCAAAGAAGTGGCGGTTGATCAGCTCTACGCCGCAATGCAGCAGGCGATGAAGAAAAGGAAAACACCAGTGTAAGAGTTTTTGCCGTCCCTTTACTCTTGAGAATACTTTGTTTGTACGCGCCGCTTCTCCAACACACATTTTGTGCTCGACTCATAGTGGTGTGACAATTACGGAAATTTGCAGGATTTTTAGTATCGCGTAAGGACCTCGCACGCAGACATCATCCTCGAATAGCGATTTCGACCGGCTTCAGGCGTGACGAGTACACATCGATCTCTGTTTTTTAGGGAAACAACTCGGGCATCGAGGAGGACTGAAGGCCATCGAGACTCAACTGGGGATCGCTCGCGCGGCAGAGCTTTCCGGCTTGAATGGGCATGATGCGGTGCTGCTGTGGAATCGATGGCGGCATAGCCGTGATGAGCAGGCGAGAGCTCGGCTGCTCGGCTACAATGAAGCAGATTGCGTGAATTTAGAAAGGCTGGCCGATACCATCTACTGCGAGATGGTTCGTCAGCTGGAACTCGGTGCCTCTATACCGACTCAATAGTGTAGACAAGTGCCCCTGCCGACCGACGCCGTGCTGAAGGCGGCAAGAGCTTCACGAGGTCTTCCCAGTTCATTGCACCACTGCCAGCTTTTACACTGTTACACAACGGCTATGAACAGTATCTCTCTACCCACATGGCTGCGGTGGCTGGCTATTCCACTCGGATTACTCGTGTTCGTCGTTGTAGCGATATCATTTATCGACGAACCGCTTCGAGCTTACGCCGAGCGGGAAATGAATAATCGACTCTCCGCCTATACCGTTCAAATTGGAGCTCTCGACCTGCATCCCCTCACCTTGTCCCTGGATATTGAACGCATTGTAGTCAGCCAGAAGGATCACCCCGATCCCCCGCTCGCCCACATCGCAAAGATACACGGGAGCCTCCAGTGGCGTGCCTTACTTTCTGGCAGCATTGTGACCGATCAGATGATCGAACAGCCGATCATTCATTTTACCCGTCCGCAGGCCACGAAGGAGGTGGAGGCATCGCCCGAGCACCAGCAGAGTTGGCAGGAACTTCTCTTCACGATGCAGGAAGTCAAACTCAACGAACTCCGCATTACGCATGGCGAGATCACTTATCGGGATCATCCGACTTCCAGACCTCTCCATATGAGCGAGCTGAATGTGCGGGCCGAAAATATCCGCAATGTGCGCTCGGCGTCCACTCAATATCCCTCACACCTGCAGATTGACATGAGGGTGTTTGATGAGGGGCGCTTCGTCCTGGAGGGTCAGGCCGATTTCTTTGCCGAGCCATTCATGGCGGTGAATGCGGAAGTGACCCTGAAAGACATCCCTCTGACGGACGTGGCTCCCCTCACGGCTCAACGCCAGGTGTATATCTCCCAAGGCGTGCTGTCCGCAGAGGGGCTGGTGGAATATGCCCCCACGGCCCAGCGGATACGTTTCACGACCTTGTCCCTACAAGACGTCAAGGCCGATTTTGTCCATTCCGCTAAGACCAAGGAGAAAGAGAAAGATATGGGCAAGAAGGTCGCCAAGACGGCGGACAAAGTTTCCAATCATCCCTCGCTCCTTGTTCGTATCGATCGAGGGAAAATTGAGAGCAGCGAGTTCGGGCTCGTCAACACGGCGACGGACCCTTCTTATCGGGTATTTATAGCTGAGACGCATATCGAACTCGAGAACTGGAGTAACCAACTGTCAGAAGGGACCGCGCTGGTCAGATTGACGGGCCTGTGCATGGGCTCTGGCGACACTCAGATTTCGGGTGCATTTCGGCCGGAGAGTAAATCTCCTGATTTCGATCTGAGTGTGAAGATACGGCGAACACCCATTAAATCGTTCAATGAGTTGTTGCGCGCCTACGGCGGGCTCGATGCCGCGTCGGGCGTGTTCTCCGTCTATAGCGAGATGACGGTCAAACACGGCAAGGTGAATGGATATCTCAAACCGCTCTTTAAAGACGTCAAAGCCTATGATGCCGTCCAGGATCAGGACAAGGGCCTCCTCCAAAAGATCTTTGAGAAGACCGTGAATGTGGCGGCCGCCCTCCTCCAAAATATTCCACGCCACGAGGTGGCCACAAAAACCGATCTCTCCGGGCCTGTCGAGAATCCCCAGGCGAATACGTGGGAAATGGTCGTGACCCTCTTTCAAAATGCGTTTTTCGACGCGGTGCTGCCAGGATTGGAAGGACGGCTCCGGAAGAGCTCCTGATAGACAAGCGAGGCCATTGGCATAAGGCCAGCAGGCTCCCGTCGTGAACAAGACCACAGGTCCCATCCTGGATGCAGGACGAACTCTCTTTTGATGAAATGGAAAAGACGGAAAGTACCCCCACAGAGGTACCGACTAATGAATCTCTCAATGAGGTGGCAACCCATCTGCTCGAGGAGTGCCGAATGGTGCTTCCGGGTATCCAGGCGCTCTTTGGGTTTCAATTAATTGCCGTCTTTAATACGAAGTTTTGGGATCTTTCCTTTTCTGACCGTCTTGTTCATCTGGTCGCCATTGGGCTGCTCGCCATCGCCATTGCCCTCGTCATGACCCCAGCTGCGTACCATCGCTTGGCATTGAGAAATTCGGTTAGTCAATCGTTTATTGACCGGGCGTCGCGACTGCTGTTGTGGAGCATGTTTCCCCTCATGCTCGGCACGTGTCTGGATTTCTATCTGATCAGCACGATGATCCTCTCGAATGCCTGGTGGGGAATGGAATTGTCCTTCGCCCTTGGGTAAACAACATACATCCATGGGAATACGCCCTTTTCTTTGTTGAGCCATTCAATTGTGATATCTGATTGTTCGGCTGCGTCTTATCAACCCCGAGGGATTCGGCCCCCCATAGCAGCAGTTTCTAATTATCACCCGGCTAGACTCCTGACGAACAACACATACTGAGTCGCTGCGCAGGTTGCGCGTTGGTCTTTGTCTTGCGGCGTCCCGAAAGCCTTTGTTCGTATCTCCCTCCCTACCCACCTATTCCGTTCGCACCGGACATTGACGGCGGGAGAAATCTGGATGAATGTCTGAGACCTCGCTAAGAGATGCTCCTCGACTACCAAGGAATCAATTCAAGGTCTAACCACTCCAAAACTACGGGGTCATCACAATCTTGAGGCACCCATCCTTCTTGCGATTAAACATGTCGAATCCTTTCGGTGCCTCGGCCAACTTCATGCGATGTGTCACCACGAAGCTGGGATCAATGTCGCCGTTCATAATGCGCTCAAGCAGGGGTGCGAAATAGCGCTGGGCATGCGTTTGCCCCGTCTTGATTGTCAACGCCTTGTTCATGACCGCTCCCATGGGCATTTTGTCGATGAGCCCGCCGTAGACACCGGGAACGGAAACTGTGCCGCCATTGCGACAGGCCATAATGGCCTGTCGCAGCGCAATCGGGCGATCTGATTCCAACATGACAGCCTGTTTCATACGATCGTAGTAGTACAACGGACCGGGCATATTCGCCTCCAGCTCGACGGCATCCATACAGGAATCTGGTCCAGCCCCCGGTCGTTTGCATCAACACATCGTACACATCAGACTCTTCATAGTTGATCGTCTCCGCGCCACCTTCACCGGCCATCTGCAGACGCTC
The DNA here is from genome assembly GCA_024760545.1 of Nitrospira sp. Classification (NCBI taxonomy): domain Bacteria; kingdom Pseudomonadati; phylum Nitrospirota; class Nitrospiria; order Nitrospirales; family Nitrospiraceae; genus Nitrospira; species Nitrospira sp. The sequence goes on along the minus strand of CP060501.1, from coordinate 4,512,402 downwards.
GGGAAACCGGTCGATGGCCACGACTCGTTCTGCTCGGAGTAAGAAGGCGCTCCGGATCGCAAATTGCCCGACTGGTCCGCACCCCCAGATGGCCACCGTATCGCCGCGCTGAATATTGCATTGTTCAGCAGCCATGTAGCCCGTGGGGAAAATGTCGGAGAGAAAGAGCACCTGCTCGTCAGTCAGTCCATTCTCAATCTTGACTGTGCCGACGTCCTCGAACGGGACGCGAACATATTCGGCTTGGCCACCCGCGAATCCACCTGTGAGATGTGAATACCAATAGATGCCGGCCGGCGAATGGCCGAAGAGTTTCTCCGCCCTCCAGGCGTGGGGATTGGAATTCTCGCAGAGCGAATACAGTTCCCTCTTGCAAAAGAAACATGCGCCGCAGCAAATAGGGAACGCCACGACCACACGGTCGCCGATTTGTCGCAACCTGTTCTATGCAACGTGGTTAGTCAAAAACAAGACACGACTGTAGAGTCCATGAGCTACCCTACCCAAACGGGGTGTGACGCAGAGACTAATATATTGAGCGTCACAGAGCCTACTCGGAGACTCGCTGAATCGTCGAGGCATATCCATCTTCGGAAACATACGCTTTGACCTGGTCTCCGATCGCCACGCGGTCCATCTTGGTTTGATCGTCTACGCGGACACGTGTGGTTTCGCCGCCGCTGTCCTTGATGGACACATACTTCGCCCCGATGTCATGGACTCTGCCGGTGACCGAATCCTGTTTGATTCGTTCTCCCAATGTCGGTGACGCTGCGCGCCGCTCGGCCGCCGTCTGGCTGCACCCGAGTGCCCCGGCAGAGAACGCCACCGTCGCCACGATCGCAATGTGTAACAGCGTGATGCCCATCATTCACCTCCTCCAATGTTCTTCACTGATTCTAGTTAGGTGGAAGATGGTTCCATGCTGGGAATCACCCTAGCCGCAGCCCTGACCTAAATGTGCGCAAAGCGCTGCACGTTCCGAGGCGCATGAAGAAATCGTAATGCCGTGCGAAACTGCTTTCGCGCGGTCCAAGAATCCGGCCGTAAGCACTAATAATGGCATTGCCTGCAACTACCGTCCCTCGATTTGGCGCAAGGATAGCCCCGATTGGCCCCTGCTGGGAGTTTTCTCCGTCTGACAGTAGCTATCTCAATTGACCAACTGAGGGATTATCTTGTTGTTATATTGTGACATAGGGCACATCCTGCGCATTTCGCTCTCGCTTTGAGGCGGACAACCATGCACATGAGAGGGATGATCACTATTAGATGCATTCTGGCAACCTGCTTGATGAGCGGGCTCGTTGCCTGCGGCAGCTTCGCAAGCTGCTTTAACAGTGGGTTCGCTGCCGTCGCCTGTGGGGGTGGGGGCGGGTATGGCGAGAGCGACCTTTCTTCTATGCCGCATCCACCATCGGCTGAGGGTATCTGGACGGGCACTACTCCTACAGGTCGCAACATCGGTGGACTTGTCCTCGATGAAGGTTCGTATTGGATCTTCTATACGGCAATAGACAATCCTAACGTCCTGGCTGGACTGATCCAGGGAACTGGCACTTCGCACTCCGGCGCCTTCGGTTCCTCTAACACCAGGGATTACAATGTGGAAGGGGCTGGGGTTCGCGCGGCGACGATGAGTGGCTCCTATTTGCCGAAAAATGGCTTTAACGGGACAATTGCTTACTTCAATGGAGGCAGCGGCAGCTTTACGAGTAGGTACGATGCTGCCTATGAGTCGGCCCCTAACATGAATCTCGTGGCCGGGAACTATTCTGGGAGCCGTGCCGATAATCAAACGATCACCGTTAGCGTGGATTCGGCAGGTACTTTTTCAGGTCATTCAACAGATGGCTGCACCTTTACTGGTACACTTTCTCCTCGTGCAAAGGGAAATGTGTTGAATACCTCTATGACATTTGGAGGTGGCGCCTGTAGCAATGGGACCGATACGGTCAATGGGATTGCCTTTTACGATGCAGCGACACACCGGCTGTACAGTGCGGCCCTCAACATTGCCAGGACCAATATCCATATATTTATCGGCACGAAGCTGTAAGCAACACTCGTTCAATGCCCTACCGGGGTTTTATCTTTTCGGCGGGTATCAAGCCGTCACACGAGGTACCTTAGTACAGTGGCGTCCCCTGCGTCGATCTGGTGCAACGGTACCCCCGGGGGGTCTTCTGGCGGAAGCCCGAATTAGGGATGCGTAGAGGGTGCAGAAGTGCAGAACAAACGGACTATAGATATCACTTGCATCCGATACGTCATCGTACTTCCAAAACCCCTTCCTGACCCCTTTCACGATGGCTCTTCAAAAGGGAAGCTTCTTGTCGCAATAGATTGCGAATGGACCCGGAACCATAGGCGTAAATCCGATCGTCAGACTTTCCCCTGCGGGAATCTCTTTCCGAATATCCAATCCGGATTTAGGATCATCGATTATGACATTATGCGGTACGACCCAGGTTATGCTCTTGAAGGTCAATTCAACCGGTGTCCCGGGCTCTCACCACGAGGTGATTTGGAATAAACGCGTAATGGATACCGACATGAGCAAGCCCATGACAAGGCCCACGCCCATAAGCCTGTATGCCCATGCTTCTTGATATCGCATAACCATCCTGTACCTGGAATGATGGTTGACGTCCTGTCAACTCGCCCCTTGAGTAGAGGTCTGCTCGACGTAGCTAGCGACTACCTGCCTATCGCTGCTCCAAGAATAACATCTTCATTGGAACTCCTTGTATTATCCGACACCGATCAGCCGCGGATCGTCGATTTCGCTTTACCCACGGTTACATAGCTCTGCCATTATTGGAGTCCCATTCGTGGGGGCGCTTGCTTATTTAGAGGAACCCATGAAAGCTGTGAGACAAGAAATAAAAGATTTTATCAAAATGTCGGAACGGCTCATGAGCCTCGCACGTCAGACGGACGAGTTATCGGAAGCAGAATGTCAGATTCTTGATTACCACGTCACCGAACTGAAGGGCACAGTCCATTCCATTTGCATTCGTCAAGCTGGCACGATCTCTTTACCCCCATCAAGTAACTTGTAGGGATTAGCACGGGAATTAGTTATCACTACCTGCCTTTTTCTGCGTGTGCTGCATTCCGAAAAAGAGTCTCATCGCCAGGACGGGTGACTAAATTACCCCGGCAGATCGGCATACCGTCCAGGGGCATGATCAGAGGCATTCAGGGGATTAACCGTCTACCCGTCGTGTGAGCCACTGGCTCTTCAGCTGGCTTGAATGAAAGCCCGAGGCAGGTCAGCAGGTCCTGTATCGCTCGCAGAGTATGTTTTCCCAAATACCTTTTCTTCAGAAATTCATCCTCTGTCATGTTGAGGATGTCCGTCAACGTTCTGATGCCAGCATGTCTGAGGCAGGCTTCAACCGCCCTACTCAGTCTCAGGTGCGAAATCGAAACCGCTGCTGGTTCTTGACACTCAGATTTGGATATTTGTTCTAACGCTTGATCATAGGCTCGGAGCCAGGCGTCGCTCAAAGAGACGTCTGGCAATGGCGGACTGGTCTTTCTTTCTCAGATAGCTATTATCCCTTTTCGATCGCGAAGTCATCGTCTCTCCACCAATGCCATCCGCCTTCCAATTCCATGATGGGATAGCCTTTCCCTGCAAACTCCACCGCGGCGGTTGCGGCCAGATGGCAGACTTGTGAATAGCAGTACAACACATTCATCTTGTCCTGCCGCAGACCTTTTGCCGTCTGCCACGCATCCTTGGGCAGATTCACCGCTCCTGGGATATGCCCTTCGGCATAATCTTCCGCAGCTCGAACGTCAACGATATTGACCTCGCTGTTCTTCATCATACGTTCAAGTTCCACGGGTCCAGTGGTGAACGCCATCTTCGCCTCGAAATACGTCTTCGCCTTGGCTGAATCCTGAATCGTGACATGTGTGGCCATGGTGTGTTCCTCCATTCATTAAGCTACTAGTATTAGTTATCTCGGAACCATCTGCCTCGTCCTACGGTATCCTCGTCTCGCCCACTTACACCCAGGAACCTCCCTCATAGGCAGATGCCCAGTTATCGACATGCCTGTCATAGGCGACAATGATTCAAACAACCACGGAGGTTTTATGAAAACCATAATCCTATCGATGATCGCAGTTGGACTGTTGGGCTCGGGAATCGGTATGACCTACGCAACCGATTCTATGGCTGAGAAAGAAGCCAGCCCTACCATCAAAGAGCGTCTGACGAAAGATACGATCCTAGGTACCCTAATGAAAAAGGAAGGTGAGTACTACTTCATCCAGACCGATAGTGGGCTGCAGAAAATTCACGTTGACAAGAGTACCAAGTTGGATACGGTGAAGACTGGAGACGTGGTCAAAGCCTATGTCACGGAACAAGGTCATGCGACGACGTTGCAGCGTGATAATTGACGGGAGTTGTAAGGGTGACGCCATGAAGGGCCCGACGTGAGATTCACCCTCGTGTTGCTCATCGTCCTCATTACGTACTGTTCGATGGGTGTCGCGACGGTCTGGAGCCAGTCATCCTCCGCCGTTCCGCAAGAAGGAACCACAGCCGGGGCGGGTATGAAAGCGTCTGCTGCTGCCGCCCCGATTGCATATTTTCCGTTTTAAGCGGCATTGGCCCTTGGTAGGGGAATCGTCGGCGGGCTGGTCTATCTGTTTTCGGAATTGAGTGAGGCAACGGCGAAAAGTATCTGGATCCCAGTATGGTGGGCACCTATGTTATTGCTCCGCAGCATCTCATGGGAGATCGTCCGGTCCGGTTTCGAGGCATCCTAGCCGACAGTGAGAGGATTCCAATTCACAGTAACCTGTTTGTGTGGGATCAACATCCAGCCGACGAAACGCCAGATGATGGAACGCACCTATTACGGACAGTCGATCAAGCTGGGATCCAGCCAGGAACGGGATGGAACATGGGTCTGTGAATACTCCATCATTGACTTGAACGCACCGCCATCCGAGAGCCTCTCAGGGTATGACACTGGGAGTTTCTCCTCGAGTGATGAAGCCGAAGCCCCTGCCCTGGAAGCCGCTCATTCCGTGATCGACTCATCGGGGCCCAGCGATGGGCCTATAAGCTGATCGCGTTCTCTGAATGACCAGCGCATCAGACCATCCGCTGCAGGTGCACTAGGGACTTCGCCAGCACCCCACGAGCATGAAAGGGCTGATCATCTTGAGTGAAGAGGGACCTCTCCCTTATGTGGTGAATGGGATCACCCAGGAGCACCGCCAATGCCCTACTACAAAGGACACCAGCTTGAAGCCATTGTCAGCCAAGAAGACGACGGGCAGTGGACTGGGCACCATGTCATTGTGGCCTATGCCGAAACCATGACAGACGGAAATAAAGGACATGCGGACGGTCGGTATGCGACGCGCGAAGCGGCGGAAGCCGCCGCGCTGCATGAAGGACAGCGCGTGCTCGATGCCCGTCCCCCTCTGGCCTAACTCGAATTGTCTTCTTCTCGCAGCATGGAGTATCTAGAGGAGCACGATACCCGATCACTCTGAGGCACGGCCCACTCTGACGATGCTGACGCACGGAAGCGGGAGGCGGTATGGTGGAAGCCCCTAACACTCGTCCAACCGTAGAGCCCTTCAAAGGCCATCAGATTCTGTTGACTCCCCGCCGAAACGACGACGGGACCTGGGATTGTGAATATGTCATCCTTGAGTTCCTCATCACCGCCTCTCCCTCCTCGAGAGGGTATACGAAGGACAGGTTTGGGTCTCCGACTGAGGCCAGAGCAGCCGCTCTCCTGGCAGCCATAACGGCCATCGAATCACGTTTAAATGCCGGAGACCTGACTGGACCGGCCCCTCCTCTCGGGCTCACGACCGTGACGGACTCGAATTATAATGGTCGGGTGATCAGACTGCGATCCGGCCAGCAACCAGATGGAACATGGATCTGTCAGTACACCATTCGCCAACTCGGCCCTGCCCGGACAGCAAGCCTCATCGGCTACCCTAAAGGCAGCTTTTCGAGTCGCGACGCGGCACAAGCCGCCGCCCTGGAGGTCGCCCAAGGGGAAATTGATGCCGATGTGCCGCAGTCATCTATCAACTGATCTCGTAATACCCCGCGAATGGTGTTCAGCTTCGTAACCCCCCTCCTTTTGTCCTGGTGTTGCAAATGGAATATGGGACCGGAGCCAATACCGGTGGGGAGTACAGGCCAATATGTATCTAGGATCATCCCTAGGAGAGTGCAGTATTACAAATGTTACTTTTACAGATGCCGTCCAGGAAAAACCCTCAGCCTAGCAAGGATAGATGGAAGGTCCGGAGACGGTCTCGGGCCAAATCCTCATCTAACCAGACTCCCAATACGAGCCATATACCCTGGTTCACCTCTCAGGTTCGGCAGTCCCGTAAGTCCATAGACGCTTCTAGTCGAATATAGCGGCTTTCACTATTTTGTGCTCGTTGCGCAAAGGCAAATGAAGCTACGCCGCTTTGCTCACTTCGCGAATCTTGTTTCCTGCTTCGTCATTCGTGAGAGGTGGCTCGTGTCTCGGTCCGGAGGCTCCAACGATTTTCTTTTCTCTCTATGGGCAAATAACGGTCGCTGAATGCAGAGAGACCTTGTCTGAACTTTTGCGATGCCCACCGGAACAAGAGGGTGATTTCCTGAATTTAAATGGCCACTGCGCAAGTCACCAATCTGTGGTATGGTCCACGACCACTGTGCCCTGCTTCTTTTGAACGGTGGTTATCCGTATATGAAACTCCGGGCTTCTCGGCTGTTAGTCCTTCTGTTTCTTCTTGTTTGGTTTGCTAGCTTCCCAGACGTACAGGCTCAGGCCCCCTCAGCTCATCAGAATGTCGCGAGTGAGATGAGTGTGACGGACGATCCTCACCGGGGGCATACTAGTGAACCCTGGGAAGGTTCACCCGAAGAGAAGGCTTTTTCAGAATTCGCCCATCACTTCGCGGGTTCTTTCGATGTGATATTTGGCCTCGCTGAATTGGGATCTGCGTTACAGTATCCTCTGCCCTACTGGGTTCGTTTCATTCTTCCAGGTGCGCTCACTATTGTCGGAGGGTTTACGCTGATTTGCTGTGACCACGACGCGTGGCCGATTGGTTCCCTCAGCTTTGTGGAAACGTTCTTCGGTGAAGATCATGAAATTATTCAACATAAGTCCTACGCGATCCTTGCCCTCGCCATCGCATTCTTTGAAATGCTCCGTCGAACCGGTAAAGTTCGACACCCGGCATGGTCAGCTCCCCTCGTCTTGTTAGTCCTGGTCAGTTCGCTCTCGCTATTGGACCATTCACATGGGAATCACCCCGCAGCTGCGAAGATCCAGTTCCACCACTCATTGATGGGCATTGTCGGTATCGGAGCGGCCTTTTCCAAAGGCTTGGCTTCCTGGCTGCCCGGCGCATCGCCACAAATGAGGACATGGTGGGAAGTCTCCTGGGCGGGATCGATCATCCTCTTCGGGCTGCTCCTTCTTGCCTACTCTGAATAGAGCGGGTCTTGAGTCTGATGGAATCTGACTCCTTTGAGAACCTTTTTCCTCGTGTGCTGCAAACCGAACATGGGACCCTTTCGCATAAAGGGTAGGGGGTGCGCTATCATGGAACGACGATGACCACTCTGTCTCTCTTCACGATCATTTTTGTGCTCAACAGCCTGCCCGCCTTCGCCCCACCGACGTGGATGGTAGTCTCGGCAATTGCCGTGTCCAGACCCGATGCAAATCCCTGGCTCACCGCGCTCGTGGCTGCAACCGCGGCCACCGCCGGGAAAATCGTACTTGCGAAACTGGCCTTTATTCTGGTCAGGCAGCGCTGGTTGAGCGTCCGCACCAAAGCGAATATTGATCTGGTAAAAAACCGACTGGAACAACACCGCGCGATGACGTTCGGAGCCGTCCTCGCCTACACCTGCAGCCCGTTGCCATCGAATTCGCTGTTCATGGCCTATGGACTCACATCTTTGCCCTTGGTCCCAGTGGCTGCTGCCTCCTTCCTAGGCCGATTTGTGGTCTATAGTGTTTGGGTGGTTATGGCGACAGAGGCTGCGCAAAAAGCCATGTTCGATGCTGAATCGGTCTTCGCTTATCTCGGAGGGTATTTTGTCGTCACGCAAGTTCTCATGCTCGCCTTGGTTGTCCTCTTCGCGAAACTGGACTGGAGGGCCTGGTTTGCCAACAAGACACTCCGACTCATGAATCTCACAGGCGCTTCTCATCAGAAATAACTCATCATCGCATGGTCGATCTGGGTCCTCTCTGTGGCGGATAACCTTCGCATGGAAGCAACATGACTGTCTAACTGAGCGGGTTCTAATAGCCGTCGAATGAGTGAAACGCCAACTTCCCTTTTGTCCTGGTGTTGCAAATGGAATATGGGACCTGTTGTGCCCCACTTAATATTTGGACAGCACCAGAAGTCGGGAGGGAGCAATGGAAACCACGATGAAACCTGGTCAGAATGGTCGAGGGCGACGGCGGCGGTGGAGTGGTGAGCAGAAGCTGGCGGTGTTGCAGGAGTGGCAGACTGGTGTCCCGCTGGAAGAGATCTGTCGGAAATACGCGGTGAATGCGGCACAGATGTATCGATGGAAGCGCAGTCTGGACCAGGGGCTGAAGGACTCCGGAGAGATGGTCCCGAAGAATGTGGTGGGTGGGCTCCAGAAGCGCATCGAGGAGCTCGAACGGGCATTAGGCCGGAAGGCCTTAGAGGTCGATGTGTTAAAAAAAGCCTTCGAGCTCAAAGGGCTCAAATCACCCGAGGGGATATACGGTGGCTAGTCCGCATGACAGGCTGCTCGCTCGCCATGGTCTGCCGAGTCCTCGGCAAGCCACGGAGTTGGTGGTACTATCGGCGGCGCGCGAAGCATGCGCGTCGACTCCGGCGACCCGACATCGAGCTGCTCATTCAGCACCTGGTGGCCGGCAGTCCGACCTCTTATGGGTATCGGCGAATTCATGCGTTGCTCAAACGACGTGGGGTGTCGTGCAATCCCAAAACAGTGTGGCGGGTCTTGCAGCGGCGGGGTTGGCTCTCCACCAGTCGTCATCGCGGGCCACGACTCGGACGACCGCATACCGGTCAGGTACGGGTGGCCGATTCCAATCGGCGCTGGGCCTCCGATATCACCGGCATTCGGGCATGGGATGGCCGCAAGGGCCGCTTGGCCATCATCATCGACTGTGCAGACCGGATGATCTTGTCCTGGCGCTTTGCCTCACGCATGACCGCCACGGATCTCGCCGAGATGCTGCGCGAGGCGATCTTCCGACGGTTCGGCGAGACCCGCGCTCAGGCCCAGGGCATCGAGTTCCTCAGCGACAATGGACCGGAGTACACGTCGCACCGATTCCGGCCGTTCGTCCGTGCGATGGGACTGATCCCCTGTCACACGCCTCGGCGGAGTCCGGAGTCAAACGGCCTCGCCGAGGCCTTCTTTGGCAGCTTCAAACGGGATTATGTGTATCAAGCCTGCCTGGAGACGTTAGAGAAAGTGGCGCAGCTGCTACCGGCGTGGATCGAGCACTACAATCACCAGGCCCCGCACAGCGCGCTGAAGATGCGGTCCCCGGCCGAGTGCTATGCCGAGTGGGTCGTCAAAACCAAAACCCTACCTGTCCAAAATTAGATGGGGCAGTACACTTCCTTGTGGATATCGCGACTCCACTGAATGCGAGCACCCCTCCTCTTGACACGAAGGACACCTTCCCGCAAGCCTTCAGCCCTACATGCATTCCTCAGCGAGTTACGCTACCTTGACCTCGATCGCCTTCGGCTTCGCCTTCTCTGACTTCGGTAGATGGAGATTCAACACGCCATCCTTGAACTCGGCTTTTACCTGGTCCACTTCAATCACATCGGGTAAGGCGAAGGTCCGGGCAAAGCTGCCGTACGATCGTTCAATGCGATGGAACTTCTTCCCCTTCTCTTCCTGTTCGTGCTTGCGCTGGCCCTGAATGGTGAGCACACCATCTTCGAGCGTGATTTTCACGTCCTCCTTCTTCACATCTGGAATCTCCACCTTGATCTGATATTCCCCTTCGGTCTCACTGATATCAACAGGCGGCGTCCAATCGGCTACGATCATGTTCTCCTTGCCATTCATGGTTCGCGCCGCCGGACGTGCGAACATCCGATTCAACCGGTCTGACACTTCTTCCAATTCCCGAAATGGATCCCATCGTACGAGTGCCATAGTAACCTCCTCTTTAGGTCATGCTGGACGAACGGTCAGGTTATCTGCGTTGGCGCTGCGCCGATTCAGCAATGGTTGATAGATAAAGCGACCGAGGAGGGAGTCAAGGACCTCTTCAGCCTGCAAATAGGAGGATTATCCATGCTCACTAGGACGGGAGCCGGTTATGTTCGACGGAGAAAAACCGTATCTATGACCGCTTTTCGCTATAGGTATAAAACTGTGGGCGAATAGAGGTCTTGACTAGATAGGTTGAGAGATTATCTGCGCCATCCATAGGACCACTTTTCACGTTTCATGAGTCTGCTGGTATGGAGACGTACACCAACGGTTTCAGGAAAGAGATCAGAGACTTTATTTCGGTGAGCGAACGGATACAAAGTATTGTGGCACAGGGCGAAGCCTTGACCACAGACGAAGCGGGAGTGGTGCGGCTCTGCGCGGCTAAGTTACTCGCAAAGGTGCCTGAACCGTTCTAAGTTCCGCGTCTTTTCTCCTGGGTATTGATCAGGACGCCGGTCAGGGGGCTAGCCGTTCGACCGTCGTGAGAGTATCAGACACAGCAGAGGGCTTGAATGACAGCCCGAGGCGGGTCAGCAGGTCCTGTATCGCTCGCAGAGTAGATTTCCCCAAATACCTTTTGTTCAGAAATTCATCCTCTGTCATGTTGAGGATGTCCGTCAACGTTCTGATGCCAGCATGTCTGAGGCAGGCTTCAACCGCCTTATTCAGTCTCAGGTCCGAAATCGAAACCGCTGCTGGTTCTGGACACTCAGATTTGGTTATTGGTTCTAACGCTTGATCATAGGCCCGGAGCCAGGCGTCTTTGTGTTGCCGCATCACCCTCACATGATGCGTATCGAACGGTGCTTCGAGTCGGTGCGTCGGTGAAAGTCTGCCAACCGCCAGACGTGCCAGTCTAAAGAATCGTCTCCTGCAATTTTGCTGGCACATATCAAACAGAGTCGCAGCTTCTGAATAAGGCATTCCGGCTAAGATCACCTCAACCGGACGCCTGGACAGAGCGGATTGCTCTTCCTTTGTAAGAACTCGTCGAGACTTTATTTTGCTTCGCGTGGCTAATCTGGAACCAGATTGCTCTGGAGACGCAAAGTGCGTAGCCATAAGAGCCTTAGCCTGGTGGCTATAATAAAGAGTATCTGTGTAGGCGCATTGCGCGACTAGGGAGAACACTGGACAGGCAGGGGCCTACCGCTGAAGGGACCTCAAGCAAGACTCGTCTGAAAGTCCAGCGAGTTCTGTAGTTGAAACCCAACTGGCGCTACGTAACTCCCCACCTAGGGGAAAGCTGAGTGGGAAATGAACTGCAATACGGCAAGATACAGTTATGATAGCTAGAACCCACCACTCCAGCGATCAGATGATTGCTGATCGAGGCGAGAAGATCTATGAGGAACAGTTCAAGGTATGAAACAGACCATTCGGAGCAACTGCCTGCGCTCTTCTAATCGCCTCTTCCGGGAAGGCCGCCACATAAGCCCTTTTGGTGAGAATCTCGACGGCGAGATACTGTCCGCTACATTTGTGGTCGTACTCGGCCAGATCGCAGTTGGACTGTTGGACTCGGGAATTGGTGTATTCGCAACCGATCCCATGGCGGAGAAAGATGCCAGTCCTACCATTAAAGAACGTCTGACCAAAGACACAATCAACGGGACCTTAATTGGCATTGATGGCGAGTATTACTCCATCAAAGATACTGACGGGAAACAGCATAGGATTCATGTCGACACGAGTACGAAGTTGGATAAGGTGTTGCTCGGCGATGTGGTTAAAGCCTATGTGACGGAGCGGGGTCATACGACGACGCTGCAGCGTGCGAATTAAGTCATGGCTTTACAATTATGATGTGATGGACGAAAGGAAGGACGCGGTTCACATGAGCGTCCCACTCTTGGTTCCCATTGTGGTCATCACCTTCTGCACGATGGTTGCGGCTCCAGGCTGGAGCCAGTCCTTCTCTGGCGATACACAGTTACGGACAGGGCCCGGGGTAGGCATGGAAGTGGCTGCAGCCGCCGCCACGATCCTGTACTTCCCATTTAAGGCGGCATTTGCTATTGGCGGTGGAATCGTCGGTGGGCTCGCCTATGTGTTTTCAGGACTCAATGAGACCACGGCGAAGAATATCTGGATACCGAGTCTGCTCGGGACCTACGTCATTACTCCGGAGCATCTCACCGGTGATCGTCCAGTCCGTTTTCTGGGCATGACAGCCGAAAGTGAGGAGAGGCCACATTCCCCAGCGGTGACCCAGGAGTGAGGTGCGCGGAAGCATAGGTTTACAGCACCTCACTTCTCGGTGGGATTAACGTTCATTCAACGAAAGGCCAAATCATGGAAACCACATATCGTGGACGGTTGATACAGCTGAGACCCCGCCAGGAACAGGATGGAACATGGGTGAGTGAATACTCCATCAGCACTCTCGCAGGGTATGCCACTGGCAGTTTCTCCTCGAGTGAGGAAGCGGAAGCGGCTGCCCTGGAAGCCGCTCACTCTGTGATTGATTCGTCGGGGCCCAGCGATGGACCTATTAACTAGTCACGTTCGCTCTGAATAACGCGCTTTTGCTATCAAGTATGCGTCTCCCCATGGCTGCGCTATCGAGGCAGCTATACGCGTCTCTCGAGGGACTAGGACGCAACAGCCCACTGAACGAAGGCTCAGACTCCACAGGGAGGTTAGTCGTGACATCAGCCCATTCATTCGTTGGCACGCTTACTGCCGCTCTCTTGCTGTCAGGTTGTTCGTTGGTCCAAGGAACTATGCCCGCATCCACCATGTACAATCCTGAAATCCTCGGCCTGCTTACTACCATTCACAGCGGCGAGATCGAGGCCGGACAACTTGCCAAGCAGGCGGCGTCCGCCCCCCAAGTCCGCGCATTTGCGTCTCGCATGGTGAGTGAACATCAGACCATGAAGCAGAATATCGACCGGATGGCGAGAGACCTAGATGTGCAGCCCCACAAGCCGGCTTTGGCCTCCACAATAGAGGGGATCCACCAGAAAACAATGGAACAACTCCGCGCCAAATCCGGCTCGGACTTTGATAAAACCTACATGGCCTATGAAGTCAAAATACACGAGCATGCAGTGGCCCTCGTGAGAAAGACGAAGGACTCGGTTTCAAATCAGGAGATCCAGGAAGAGCTGCGCAATGTGAGACCTCACCTGCAGAACCATTTGGCAGCTGCTGAATACATCGAGCACGAAATCGTCTCGCAGCCGTAAGGCGAGGATCGACCCGGCCGGATCATGGTAGTAGGAGAACTCCCTAGTACCACGTTCCATCGTACTCCAGTAGGCCAAGACCTCTTTAGACATTTGGGGGGAACAGATGCCTACGAATCTGTCGGGACCAGTACAATACCAGACCAATATCCCGGACTTAGAGTGGCAAGAAAAGCGGGCTGAGTTCGATGAGCACCGGGAAAATCTGAGCGAGACGGAGCGGGTGCTTTCCGCGATCAGCGGGATGCTGCTCCTTGTCAGGGGGCTGTCCGGTCGAAACTGGGCGCGCTCAGTCCTCGCGATCGCGGGAGGCGGGCTGCTGTACCGAGCCATCGGTGGCTATTGCCCAGCCTACGGAGAGCCCTGGGTATCGATACGAGCGGCCCCACACGGGCCCGCCAGCCGAACAATACCAATCGATTGGGGCGACGCAAGATGGATACGGACCGTGCGACGAAAGTTCAACAAGCGATGGAGAGCAATCGGCCGCCTGCAGAGATCTATCGGTTTTGGCGGGCACTAGAGAATTTGCCTCGCGTGATGACGCATCTCGAGTCGGTGCAGGTCCTGGACGATCGCGTGTCGCACTGGGTCATGAAGCTGATCCCGGGTGCGCCCCGAGTGGAATCGGATGCGGAAATCATCAACGAAGTGGAGAATCAACGTATCGGATGGCGATCGCTCCATGAGTCGGACCTCGATCATGCGGGCTCCGTGGAATTTAAACCGATAGGTGATGGACAGCGGACCGGGCTGACCGTGACGCTGCAGTATGAACTGCCGGGCGGCACGCTTGGCGGGACGATTGGTAAATGGTTCGGGGGAGATCCGAGCAACACCCTGGCGGCAGATCTCCAGCGATTCAAGGAACACATGGAAGCTGGCATCCTGTCCATGCCTGACAATCATGCGTTGATTTGACAAGGTCGAACGAGGTCGCCCGACCGTCTCCCTTGCGGACAAAATGCATATTTCCCTACAATAGGCCCCTCCTTATTATCTGCTCTCAAGGAGAACAGAGATGAGCCGAGCAGTATCCTACAAAGGATTCATCATTCGACCCGCCTGCTGGCCGCTCGTCTTGTTCCCCTAAGCGACCACCTGCGAGCTGGACTCAATATGGTCGTACGATGTTATGCACAAATGGGCGAGGTTTGGCTTTGAACAGTCGCTGACCCTTCTTCAACACTTTCTTCAACAGATCAGACCGTTGGTCGGTAATATGGCGAGTAATGGCGGGCCGCACAGGATGGGGTGAATCGAGATTGTCCAGCCGTTGTGCGATCACGGCGAGATCATGATCGGCACCCAGTAGCTTCGCCAACTTGTCTGCATCCTGCAAATCCCGTTTCACGTGATGGGCTCCATGTCTGTTCCAGACATCCAGCGACTGGCCCAGGTACTTCACTTGCTTTCGCCATTCGTGAAGATGTTCATTCGAGGGCTTCGCACAAGCCATGGCAAACGCATCCCGCCCCCGACGGTAGGTCCGCTGCAACCCACTACAGAGCGCTGCTCTGGTCGCGTCCTTGAGCTTCCATCTCCTGATGCGCTCGGCTGCCGCCTCGAGGCATGCGGTACTCTCCTTGATGGCGTTCATCAGGCGTAATTCCGCACGCGCCTCAAGTCGTGCCTGTTCTAAAGCTCTGCGCACCTTCAACAGCAATCTTCGGCGCGGGCCTCGCCGTGTCGCCTGAATCAATGAATTGGCGGTTTCGCCCAGTACTGCGGCGTCGCGCACCCCACTGAGCGGCCGTGCCGCATCGCGTAACCCGACATTCTCACGGGTGTATGTGGCTTTGCCGATGACATCGCGTAAGAGACGAAGATTCGCCCTCGCACGCTTGAGTTGCTTGCGGGCTCGATGGATTTGCGAATCCGTAGGCGTGTGCGCCCGGATTGATCCGATGGCCTCCTTAACATAGCGTAGCAACTCGTCGCGTATAATTGTCGCATGTACAACCGCAGTTACTGATGGTTGTTTCATGACCCCCTCCTCTTTTGTGCGCCGTCCTCAATGGCATGACGCAGAAGGCGTTCTGCCTGTGCAGCCCCGAGTCGGCGTACTGGTTCAAATCGCCGATGCTGGGCGGCATTGTACGACGTAAAGAAGTGCTCAATTTCCGCGAGCACGACGGATCCAAGCTCAGACAGCTCCCGGATGGTCGGCTTGTTGGCCGGTGTCTGCGGCACCCCGATGAGCCGATCGTTTGAGATCATACGGCCCTTCTCAGTCTGACGCGCCTCCATCACACCGATCAGGCGAGTCGTGATGAGGCACCCAGGAAATGTTGGCTCGTCCATGACAACCAGCACGTCGAGGGCATCGCCGTCTTCTCCACGCGTGCCCGGGATGGACCCAAAATCATAGGGAAAGACATGCCCCACAGGGAGGATGCGCGAGAGTTTAAAACAGCCCAGCTGTTCATCGAACTTGAACTTGTTTCGGCTGCCACGTGGCGTGTCAATAATGACGTTGACCAGCTGTGTCTTGGGGTCTCTCGGCGGAATGGTGCAAAATAACAGGGGCATGGATCCACTCAAAGGCAAAACAAGTCAAAAGAAAGCTCCGTCCTCTTTCAAGAACGGAGCTTAGCGAACAGCGCAACTTTTATACTAGTTTTCGATAACGTTTCCGTTAGCGATTCACAATATTTCCGTTGTGCTATTCTGCTGGAATCCTATCGTCGTCAGGTCTCGGTCGGTACTGGGAAATCCCCTAACATTCCCACCAAAGCTTGGATGGTAGTGGGCGCATTGCCCTCTGTTCGATTGTTGACGATCACATAGGCTCGTCGATTCTGATCGACGGCCTTCTTCACGAGCTCCACCGTATCCCGCCGCATCTCCGGCAGTTCTCCCACGATCTTGTTATACGGTTCGGCTCGTTTCTTAGCCGCCTCATAGCTCATTTTGAGTGGGGTTAAAAGACCCAGCACCGTGAAGGGAACCGTGAAGGTTTCTTCCATCCGCTTATGCTGATCGGCAAGTGCTGTCATAAAGGACCAGTGATTGTAGCCATGAGCGACGCCATGACGTTCCAACCTGCCGATAGGCCAGACCGAGGATACTGGGGTTCCGCACCTCCACTGCGTACTTAAACTCCGCTGGTAGCTGGCTGAAGAACGCGTTGAGCTTGGAACAGAACTCATCCGTCGAGAGTCCATGCTGCTGGAACTCGAACAGGAACGGCCCCATGTGTGACTCAAACCTCGCTTCTCGATAGGGCGTCAGTACCAGATCATTAAACAGCTTCGCATTCAGAAAACGAGGATTCGGCTTGCCAGCCTCCAGACCATAGCGTGGTTGTAGCGCATACACTGGAATCGTGATTTCCTGCCACACCTTGAAGCACATCTCAAAGTCTTCGGGGATCTGCGTCAGATACTTGCGGAGCTGATTGACTGATGGTGGTCGGTAGAAAGTGGAATCGTTGCTGACTGTGCGAAACAGCGGTTGCCCATTGTAGAGGTACTGACAATATTCCCCGAGACACTCCCGCGCAAAGGTCGTCTTGGCGTATTGCTTCAGATAGATCTGGCCTAGCCAGCCTTCATAGGTCCAGGTGGAGGTTCCAAAACGAAATAAGTGGGGAGAGCGGCATGGGGCAGGATTTTACCGGAATTGCCCCTTGAGTCAGTACTCGCTGCTGAGGCGTGCGCGGTCGCAGCAGGGGCTCCCCTAGAAACCAGAAGAAAACACTCCAGAGTGAAAGATCAAGTGTCCTGCCGACAGAAACCAGGAAGAAGTCGGACTTGTTCCGCAAGACCCACAGGACTCGATTCATTCGCTAAGCAACTCGGATACCGGCTGCAAGTCTTCGATGTGGTCGGAGAGTACCTTCACTGTGCTCATGATAGGAATGGCCAAAAGCAGACCCCACATCCCCCAGAGCCAACCCCAAAACAGCAGTGCGATGAAGATGGCGGCCGCATTCATCTTGCTCACCTTGCTGCTCATCCACGTGACCGCCATCGTGCCGATGAACGTGGCCAGTGCAATGACGACCCCCGTCACCAGGAGCGCCTGGACCACCGATTCAAATTGCATGAAGGCTGCCATGCCGGCGGCGAACGCGACGAGCGCGGCTCCCACATACGGGATACAATGCAACACGGCAGTCGCCAGAGCCCACGCGCCGGCATTCTCCAGCCCGATCCCGCGAAATACGAGCCACGTCAGGACACCCAGCATCATATTCGTCAAGAGCAGGGTCAGCATATAGTTCTGAATCGACCGGTCAATGTCGTCCAGAATAGTGACCGTGATATTTTTGTTGGAAAGCGAAGGACCGGCTAGCCGCAGCAGTTTTTGTCTGAACGTCGGTCCAGATGAGAGCAAGAAGAATACGAGAAACAACACCATGGCCGATTCGCCCAGCAGACCGAACATGCCAAGCGATCCCGTCCACAAGAAATCCGTGAGCTTAAACGGCTGCTGTTGAACCACAACCTGATTGGCCGATTTCCGAGGTAAAGCCGCCGAGCCGTCCGCAGCTTGCTTGGTTGCCTGTTCGATTTCCCGCGCCGCCGCTTGCATCTTCTGCATCGCGTTGGGTTCCTCGGCCCATTCTCGGAGCATGGTCGAAAGCTTGCCGGTTGCACTGGGTAGCTGTTCGAAAATCCGCTCAACCTGGCCGGTGAGGGACTTCGTCGCAAGGGCAGTTGCCCCGAGGAAGGCGCACAACACCAGACTGGTCGCTAGCATGCGCGGAATTTTCAGTCGAGTCAGCCACGCCACGAGTGGATTGAGTGTGTACGCAATCAGGATGCCGAGGAGAAGTGGAATGAAGAAATTCTGCGCCCATTGCAACGCGAAGATCGTTGCGATGACGGCCAGAACGGTCAAGGCCAGCCGACGGGGATCGACAGCGAGGCTGATGAAAGGATCCTCTACCGGCCCGTCCTCTGTCTTTCGTGAGTAAGCCCTCATAATTTGCACTCAAGAATAACTACATCATAGATAGACCTGTACTCCTCCCCACTAGGTGACCACCTAGCCTTGAACTACCGTTCCGACGCTGGCGGCCTAGGAGGGAAGAACTGTCACTGGGCGAGTACGGATGCTGGCCCACTACGCGATGCGCTTCTCTCGGGAATCAGCATGCGCCAGTAGTAACCAACCGATGCTGTTGGCCATCGAGCCGTTCACGCCGCCTACTCCCGGCTCAGGGGAGGCGCTGATTTCCTCTACGCGTTCGGAAAATGCTTAAATGTGTTGGGTGCTTGAGAGACGAAGGGTTTGATAATTTTGGTACCCCCTCTAGATGATCTCTGTTCTAACTATTAGTGCTCGCTCTCCTCTAATCGCATCCTTTTCGGTCTAGCCTCTCCGTGACCGCCTATCGATCAGCCGCATATCTCGAATGAGTCCGCCAAAAGGATAAATTCTCGCTTCCGCCCAGGTGCCAAGCCGAGCGTAATGGTCTGTTATCGCGCTGATGCCATACGAGACAGCCTGCTCACGTGCATTGGCTTCGTCACGTGCGGGGTAGGAGTAACGGGAACCATATTGATACTCAATCACGGTGTGTAATGTTGGATGGATGCCGAGGCAGTTGCTGCCTCTGGCAAAGAGAATGACCTGATAGCCGAGAGCGGGCCGCCTGTAGGACTGAATCCTCTCCATGATACCAATGGTTACAGTATATGCACCAAAGGTCAATAGAGGGGATTTAGGGAAGGGCTAACACCAATCCGCCAAAGGAGAGATTAGCCTTGAGAAATATAAAAGAATTGGAGCTAGCGACGCCTTCAAGGTGTACTTGAACGGGCTTAGTGAAGGTTATGAATGGGCTAACGCAGATTTAACGAATGTTGGTCTTCCCAAAATGTTCTGCGCACCGAACAATATTGCCCTAAATTTGACCAATTATTCTGAAATACTTTCCAAATACCTGGCGAAGCCTGAGAACGTATCCCTCTATGATTCCGCAACTCCAATTGGGTTGATTCTCCTAATGGCCTTGAAAGATGCCCTTCCTTGTCACTAGCTCATTTGGTGCTTACGTTCTGCACATCATGCCCATCCTGTGCGCATCTGTCAGCATGATAGCGTTTGCCTCTGATACGGTATCTTGATGAGCGGCATTTTCTTAGGAACTACTCACCCATCTGAGGATAAGCTGGTTACCTATAGCCTAAATCCCTCCACCAGGGGGCGATTATGGCAAGGTGAAATAACTACAATCTTTTTCATGTACACCTAATA
Source organism: Nitrospira sp. (assembly GCA_024760545.1). NCBI lineage: Bacteria > Pseudomonadati > Nitrospirota > Nitrospiria > Nitrospirales > Nitrospiraceae > Nitrospira > Nitrospira sp. The sequence continues at coordinate 4,492,731 of CP060501.1, read as the reverse complement.
CATATGATTCTTCCCTCCCTCTTGTCCGTAATCCTGCTACCCATTCTATTCATTCTTCCATGCTATGGAGGGGATTTCATTGGGCTGGTAGTTTCCGTCAAAGACGGTGACACCATCGAGGTTCTCCACAACAAGAGAGCCGAGCCTATTCGTCTCACCGGTATCGATTGTCCCGAGAAGAAATAAGCCTTTGGACAACGGGCGAAGCAGGCCACGTCTGCTTTGAGCTTTGGACAGACAGTGACCGTTCAGAGGACGGGCAAGGATCGGTATGGACGAACGCTTGCGCGGGTGATTCTACGAGATGGAAAGAATCTGAACCATGAACTTGTGAAGGAAGGCTGCTGGTGGTATCGGAAGTATGCACCGGACTATGCAACCCTGCAGGCCCTAGAAGCCGAGGCGCATCTGGCCAAGAAAGGGCTGTGGGCGGATGCCAACCCAGTCCCACCGTGGGTATGGCGGAAGAAAGGTCAGCAAGTGAATAGTCTACCGCTGAGATAAACACTGTTACGGTGATGACCGGTACTATTCTGCTTTCCCCCACATAGCCTCCCTGATCCCTTGATTTTTCACCCTATGTCTTTCCCCAGTATGCAAATCCCCTCATTGTCGCTAGGAATATAAGCCTAAAGGTTTTCTTCAGCCGCAAGTGGTGAGGCGAAACCTCCCTTTTTGAAAAGGAGAGACCAATATGAGAACCACGTTAACTGCGTTGATAGTTTCGGCGGTGTTGTGTGCATGGGGCTTGCCCTCTGGTCCGGCGCACGCGGAGCAGCAGCGGGGAAAACAGGGAAGCTCCTCCCAACAGGGCACTACAGAGTCACGTGATGCGAGAGACGAGAAAGAGGCCACATTCCAAGATAAAAACACCAAACCGTCACGGGATACGTCCGGCTTAAAAAACACGTCCCAGCAGCAGGGAACGTCAAAAAATCAGACCGGTAAAGATTCCCGCGATGCACGGGATGAAAAGGAAGCGGGTGGCGGCAGCCACCAGTAACCTCATTCTGTAGACCTAGACACATGGAGAGGCGAAGCACTAGCGGAATCTTTTTGACCGCTCAGCCCCCGAACGGTCGCGGAAGCTCTAAGCCCTTCATCGATTCAGCCCACTGACACGCTCCTGCTTGTTGAATGATGCAGTTGGCAGTGGGGTCTCCTTGAACGAGGGGTTTCCTTTTTTTTGCGCGATTGCCCATTTAGAAGACACGGGGGGTCATTGGGGGAGCAGGATCGCCGTGAATACATGGCTCCATAGATAGCCTTCAAACCTTCTTCGAGATTTGGCAGCAGAAGCAGGGCCTGCACGGGTTAAATTGACTCCATCCGTCAGGGCTACTTTCTGAGGGCAGCCCCCGCGCCAGGACACGCGGGCCGACTCGTTCATGAGGCGAGCCGTTGCTTCACACAGGTTATCACGTCATTTCAGGTCTCAGCGAAAGAGCTCCTTCCATACCTTCGCCATGTCGCACAACTCGGCTAGGGGATTGGATAATTGTTCAGAAGTCCCCTCGATGGTAGCGTTTCTTTATGCGGTTGATAAGCGTTGAATCTGTGATTTTGCTAGATCCTTCACGTAAAGGAGCGTCATGATGGGACGACACGATTGGATGATTCTTGGCTCCCTTGCGGCCTTTTTGGTGTTCTCTCCAGCTGTGATAGCTGCCACCCAATCGCACGAGAATGAAGCCTTGGCAGGACAACGTCACGTGAAGAGGACTGTCGAACAAATCAAAGGCGACCAGCTTCAAATCAACACCGGCGAGGGAACGCCCCGTTACATCCCATTAAACACCGCCCGAGAGAAACATTTTCCCGACATTAAAATAGGAGACACGATCGAGTTGACGCTCAACGAGCAAAATCTTCTGGTGGGTTATCATCTCCTCAATGACTCGGGCCAGGCGGTCGTATAAGTGCACCATCACATCGTAAAAGGGCAGATCACTCAACCGTTGAGCATCGGCCAGGATACCGCGCTCATCCGTACCGAGAACGGAGAGGAACGGAAGTTTGACATTCGTTCCCAAGCCCGCAGCAAAATGGCCTCAATTCCCATCGGCATCGATGCCGTCTTTATGTTCGACGAAACGAATAAAATTGTCGATGCGAATTTTGCAAATAAAGACGCCGTCGAAAAAATCGAGTAAACAGCCGGAACGGAAAGCTGGAGTACAAGGAGCGCAATAGCAACCATGGGACCGCAACGGCGACTCCTGCGCCATTACATCCCCCGTCCCTCAAGTAATGCATGCATCGGTTTGTCATGAGGGAGACATGCTACAACCCAAGCGAAAAGCGACCATGACGCCCGTACCCAAGAAGCTCCCCGGGGAAAATCCTGCTAACCCCATAAACCTCTCTCGAGCAGAGGGCAACGCTCTCGGTGGTGACCCACGCAGAACCAAACGCAAGGCTGCTAAGAAGAAGGTTGGCCGTAAAAAGTAGCTCGGGCGTACTCTTAAACTCGTGCCATCAGCCGCTCATGCGATAATAATGGTTCAGCAGGCCCTCCCCTAGTGTTCAGGGATTTCTCATAGGATTCATCAAAAATGACAGCCACGACATCTATGGGTTCTCCCAGTAAATTATTTTGTCACGCATGGCAAAATCCCTCCCATTTCGGATGCCCTTCCTAGGTGGATTCTCATATCGTCTGGAGGTTAGTCATGGCCTCTCAATTAAAACTCGTTATGCTCTGTGACCTGTGCGAAAAAGTGTACGATCCGAACCGAGATCGGACCATGAAGATCAATAGTCGACCTTCATGGGGAACGACCATTGAGATTCAGGTTCCCTTGCATCAAGTGGGTCATCCTGGACGTGTGGCATCCTGAAGTAGGCGGAGTGTCTTTTGGGATTCGGAAATAACCGGCTTGCCTCCAAATCGTAGTTGTCAGCTTTCTCTTTGTTTCCTCTCTTTAAGGTGGGGAAGCACACCTGACCAATAGGTATCGCGGGCACTATCTTTTCCCCTGGTGCGGCAAAGCCAAAAGAAGTCTCAGACTCCCGTCGGGTGGGAGGTGTGCCGATCAACCCTGGGTGGCAGGTGTTCACCCGGTGTTACTGAGAGCGACAAGGGGGGCTAAAGTGAAATGAAATGGTATGAACAGAAACTACAAGTAAATGCGCTCTGTGATTGAAGGAAGGAGGGATTGCCCAAATCTTCAAGGACTTGAGCAATCCCGTTCTGATATACCACTTCACGTGATGTCACTACGAAGCTCTAAGAGTACTTCTTTCTTTGCTCAGCTGACATTCCCTCGCCAGGCACCGGATTCTTTTCCGCGCGATTCGATGAATGCCTTGAATCGTTTTAAGTCCCCTTCCACGCGTTGAGATACTACTCCCACCGCATCACCCGTTTTTTCGACCACGCCCTGGGGCTCATACTCGATGCGCAGGTTGATCTTCGACTTCCCCTCCGTGACTGGAGAAAAGATGACGATGCCTTCGTTCTTCGCCCCGTGTTGACTCCGCCACGCAATCCGTTGATCAGGCACCTGCTCGGTGATCACGGCATCCCATTCTTCCTGCTTTCCGCCAATCGTGGCTTTCCAGTGGAGATGTTTGTCGTCGATCTGTCGGACTTGCTCGACCCCCTCCATGAACCGAGGAAAGTCTTCAAACTGGGTCCATTGATTGTAGGCCGTCCGAACCGGAACATTGAGGTCAATGGCTTTTTCAATGACAGACATCGTAAGCGCCTCCATTTTATGAATGGTTAATGGGGTAGCTGATACGGAACGTGTCTGGTCGGATTACATGCCTCAACGTATGACAGTTCGCCTAACCGTCGTACTAGGAAATGACATAGCATTGTTAAGAAGAGAGCTGGAGAGCGGACATGCGACCAAAGCCTATGCGATAGAAGGTGTGCAGATTGAAGAGGGGCTCGCTCGGTGAGCAGGCTCACAACTCGTTCAGCGGGAAGTCCCAGGCTTTTATACTTGGATTCTCAGACTCTGCCGCGGGTATACGGATAGTTGACCGTAAAGCTGTTCGTTCTTCCTCATTTTGCTCAGGTGACGCCCACGTCAGCGTCCATTCCTTGTGCGCTTTTGCGAACTGCATATCATACGTGGTTTCCGTGGTTACCCACGTTTCAACTCGATCAGCCGGAGGGGGCGTCCTGGATTCAAGCGGTTCGTTGGCAGACCAGTCTCCCCGAACCCATCCTCTGGGTGTCAGGTGCCATTGGAAATGGACGATATCCTTGCTCATCTATCAGCTTGACATGACGGCCTAGTGGAACACATGAGAATTGTCCTGATGGGTACAGGTGTCGATTGGGTCGCGATCCCGAATGAGGGATTGCAAGTCATGAAGCGCTTGAAGGTAACCAGCCCGCCAAAACCCGCCTTCGGTTATGTCCACATCGAGATGGAGTTCTTTGTGCATGGCATACGGACCATGGACTCGCATCCACTCCTCTAGTGCGGCGGCGTACTCTTCTAAGATAAAGTTGAGGCCACTCTCCTTCTCGCTCATATTTCTAGGCTATCCTCTCCATCGTCCTCACTCTTCTGCACGTATTACAATGCTGACCGCCCCGGCTCACGGACCATGTGTTGTGTTTGTTTGGCAAATTCCTGAGCCGACCGACTGACATCCTTCATCCTCTCCTGTCCTTCTCGTGCATAGTCCTGGGCCGACTCGCCAACATCACGGAGGACCTCTTCTCCCTTGTCATAATATTCCTTACCGCGTTCCACCTCGGCATCCCATGTCTCTTCCGCCTTATCCAGTAAATCGTCCTTTGCGCGATCGGCATAGTCGCGCAACCTGCCCCGCAACTCTGGGCCCGTTTGAGGCGCAAATAGCAGGGCCACCCCGGCCCCAATCAATGCGCCAGCCACAAAAGCGGACCATCCTGTCACCTCCCCCTCATCGTCATGATTTCTGTTTCTATTGCGCATCTTACGATCCTCCTTCTGTGTTAAGCATGAACCAAAAGTGTGATGCCGATGCTTCCTCCTAGTGCGGTTTTACCTTTCCACTCTGTGCATCGGCTCCGCACAATCTTAGCGACACAACCACGGAGTTCTATACTGGGCAACATCCCAATCAACTGAGCGGTGCAGCTGCGAGCGTTTCTGCTTGCTCGAAATACCGTACTGCAGGTATCGATCGTCTTCTGAATCGAGACCAAAATCAGCCGAGCCCTACCAAGCAGGACCTCAGATCAATTAAGCCGGTCCCATCAAGAGGAGGATCAAGATCACCAGCGCAGCGAGGCCAAATCCTCCACTCGGGTAGTAGCCCCAATTCGCGCTATAAGGCCATGTCGGCAAGGCCCCTATAAAGACCAGCACGAAAATAATTAACAGGATGGTAACCATGAGATACCTCCTTCTTATTAGCGCTAACAAAATCGGAGAATCGAGCAGCCCCGCCGATCTCTCAAGGCGACACGCCTACTTTCCGCCGCCTCCCGACCCATCCGATGATCCTTTCCCACCACCATATCCTGCGCCGCCCGAAGAGCCTGTACTGCCCGTTGAACCGGTGCTCCCGATTCCCGCCTCCGTGCCAAAGTCGCTCCCCACTGCCGGTCCTACCCCAGGGTTGGTCGCGCCTGCATCTTGCCGGTTGCCTGCTCCTCGCAGAGTTGCTTCGCCCGTCCTGCCTCCTACATCGGAAGGCATGCCTTGCGGCTTCGGTTCACGCCGAACCTTGTCGATCTCCTCCATATAGGTGGAAACGTCCGGAGACTTGTCTTTAGCCTGTGCCGCGTTGGTCGAAGGTTGCAGTTCCTCTTTCGTGGCATTGAGGGTCAGCTGTCCACCGGTGACCTTGAATTGGCTCCATTTCAGAGGTAATTGGTGTTGGGTGCCATCGACTTGGAGTACCGCGTATTCGATCTTGCCGGTCTTGGTATCCTTCATCAGCTTTTCGATGGTTCCCAGCGTCTCGCCTTTGGAGTTTTTGACCACCTGATCAAGCGCGATACCCTTGTCATCAACTAAGGCCCCTCGTGGGACTGGAACCACATCATATTCCTCAACCAGCCCTGGTTGTCCGCCTGTCATGTCCGTCGCTTGTTTCTCCACCGACGGTTTCGAGGACGTAGGTTTCTGTTCCCCTTCAGCGAACACCCAATTCGGTAGCACCAGCCACACAAGTCCCACCATGATAGGAAGGGATACTCCACATATCTTCATGTGCAGGCGTTCTGTACAGCGGCTTTTCATGTTGGGCCTCCTTCTCGTCTGTTGGCCGACCTGCAGCTCGATATTTCTTGCTTGATCGTAGCCAAGAACACGGCGGGTCCATACTCGGAAAACACATAGGTGGAACAGTTACCTTGTCCCACCAACCGGCTCATATGCTTGCTGCTGACCCAGCATCCAGGAGTAACGGAAGGTGAGAAGATCGCTGCAGATCAGCACTCATCCTCCAGAAGCGTGTGACACTTGTTTAATCGTTGTCGCCGTGCCCATATCAGATCCTTCAATACGCACCTGATCTCCTGGTCTGAAGTTGCAATCCGCTCCGCCAACGACAAACCCTGAACCGCGCGCCACATCCTCCTTCGCAGCCGCATCGGTGGTCCCAACCATTTCTTTTAACTCACTCGGGTCTTTCGATAAGGCACCCGTCTCCTTTTCTAGGTTATTTTATTTGAACGGCCTAGTGTCTTGTCCGCCCATCGTCGCTTGCTTCTCCATCGAAGCCGCACCATGCTCATCGTAGGGATGTCAGTGGCTCATGCTTTGATCTGTCAGAAACGAAATGGCATGATTTTGCTCATTGTACTTCGCGACCACATTTGCTCCTACATCGGGGCTGAGCATGATGTCCTTCCTCGTTGTCGTCTTATCGACATGCAGCACAACCACCTGGCCGGTGTCGTTATCCTTCACCCCCACATGCCACGTCTGTGCAGCCTTCGCGTCCGGATTCACACTCATGACCTTACCTTTAATGATGTTGCCCGTCTGCACATTCGGTTTGTCATAGACTTCCCGATCTACGGAGAGTGCGATTGTGGGAAAACCTATGCAGAACAGAACTGCCAGCAATGTCGCTCCTATTGTCTTGGACATGACTTGCATGTTCGATCCTCCTTTTGTGGTTAACTGATGAGAGAGTTCTTTCAAGCATATTTGTAACTTGTTCGCCTGACGACGAGCGGGCGGTACACACCTCCCAGCGATAAATAACTGTTAGATCCCCTCTAACCATCGCAATCTCCTCTTATGCGAAGATCCAGAAAGGTCTTCTCTCTATTCCTACGGTACGCTCCTCTTGTCGACGTAGCACCCAGGAACATCCCTCAAGGCGATTGCCCAGTATTCGATGTGTCTATCCGGTGCAACACTGTTTCAATGATTCACGGCTGACATGGGAGGTTTTATGAAAACAGTACTACTCTCAATACTCACAGTCGGACTATTGGGTTCTGGAATCGGTGTAATTTACGCAGCCGATACCATGAAAGAGGCCAGTCCTACCATCAAAGAGCGTCTGACAATAGATACGATCCTCGGAACCTTAATGAAAAAAGAAGGTCAGTATTACTTCATCCAGACCGATAGTGGGCTGCAAAAGATTCACGTCGACAAGAGTACCAAGTTGGATATGGTGAAGACAGGGGACGTGGTCAAAGCCTATGTCACGGACCAAGGCCATGCGACGACGCTGCAACGTGATAATTGAGGAAGTCCGTTAGTAGATGCGCATAGTGGCATTATACAGACCCTATCACGAAGGGGCAGGATACCCTGACAAGCAGAAGGGTATCCGTTATGTCTCAGAAAGCGATGGCTCCATGGATTTTATTCGCCAGGAAGTGAATTTATTTGTGTACGCCTCGGAGCATCTGCTGGGAGATGGCGTGTTACCAGAGGAACTGACGACGGATGAGCGAGAGATCATTCAATACTATCTCGTTTCTATGGCCGGGAAGTTCCCCGTCGCATGCCGGTCTTTGCTCTAGATAATCGAATGCTATTTAGACTTTGCATTTCCGCCCTCCATTCTTGTCCTGGTGATACAAAGCCAATATGGGACCGTTGCCTAAGCCGGTGGGGGGTCTGCCGATCACGGCTGGTGACAGTCACTAACTATTTGAGGGTGAGTTGTAGGAGGATCAGTGAGACAGCCTCTACTTATATACCTCGTGCCTCAATCTGCTACCACGTTGCTACCAGGACAGGACAAACAAGCCCCATCTTCCCCCATGTCGGTGAAGTCCTGGTTTGTTGTTTGTTGTGGGCTTAGGTTGTCTGAGGAAGGATCTAAGAGATTTTGTAAACCGCAGGTTGGAGGTTCGATTCCTCTCGCCAGCTCCATCCCAACCTTCGGTTGGGCCAGCGGCTATTTATCGTTTCATCGTATTGAGCCACTGGATAGACACACCAATGGGCTTTAACCTCCGACTCCCTTCTCCTACAATCGCGACTGCGCCGCCGGATAGACACCTCTAGTAAATTTGTTCTCGAACCTCCACCCAGAGGTTTCGAATAGAATGCACTCAGGAGCTGAGGGGTCACCGTCAAAGACGGGGACCCCATCGAGTTCTACACAACAGAAAACCTGAACGTATCCGCCTCAGGCATTCAGCAGCAAGCTGCGGTCCTTGCAAGAGCCTCATCCACCCATGACTTGTTTCAACGATACAGGACTACGACCACTGAATGTACTTAAACGCTTCCGTGGCAGTGCAGGTAGCCCGAGCGAACTGACGATGCGTTTTGCCTCAAGCTGGGCTGCCGCAGCAGCCTCTTCTCGTGACGCGAAGCTGCCGTCAGGGCCCTTTATTGAACCTCCAGTGTGTTGCACCGAATTTAAAAAGCACATACCCGCAGCTCCAGGTCCCATCCGCGTGTTGATGTGGATTCCTCAACTCGATCCAACATTTTCTCAAGTCCTGCATGGTTCCGTCCTCCAGTGGGTTCAAAGCGGCTGAAAACTCGGAAAACCACCTTTCATTTCGAGCCAGGGCTTGATTGCTTTGTTTACTAGAGTTGACCGTACAAAAAGTGAATTATCGCGACAACTAGGCGCAACCCCTATTGAGCTCGGGCCTACTCAATACTTGAGATGGGAACTGAGGGGGCAAGATAAGCAAGGATAATGAGATTCGAAATCTGTCCCACCTGAGGGTGGAGGACTAAGGACAATCAGCTTGCTTCGTGACATCGTTATAATCATTTGAATCAGTCAGCAAGTGTGTCTATAGAAAATAGTTGTGCCCGGTCCTTTCCAATTAGTTGGGGGGTTGCACGGTTAGTTACAGTTGCCTAAAACTTGAGCAAGGTGCCAGACAAGAGCTCCATCCGTGGAGATTCTCCCGCAAGCCCTAGCTTGTGCACATGGTTATCCCCAGAACCTGGGGGACCGAGACGAGGTTGTCCCTGCCTTACATGTCGCGCTGATGCACAAGAATTCATCCTCACTCTCTCCCTGGCAATGCTCCACGCGCCAATTTCCTAGCAAACACTCATCCAGAGAGGTATACGAGACTCAATCATGGCCATCATGGATGTGTTCTTTTCTCATCCGAACGACGAGGAGTCCGATGAGAACCACCAATACAATACCACCAGCGACCGCGAGACCTTGTTGAACGGTGGCGGACGCCTGCGCCCATGTTTCCCCTAACCCATAGCCCAACCCGAGAAACGTCACCGACCGTATGAGTGCTCCCGCATAGGCGAAGGGCATAAAAATCACCAACGGCAAATTCGATGATCCCGCCACGAGGGCCACGAGATGTCGAACGCCCGGCACGAAGTAGCCGAAGAAGAGAGCATATTTCCCCCACCGCACATACCAGGCGCTGACTTTGTCCAAGTCGTCAGGCCCAATTCTCAATCTCCGGCCAACCGTGTGGACGACATACAACCCCAGACAACGACCGATGAGGTAGCTGATGGTGATTCCGCAGATGCTTCCGAGAAACGCAGCGGCCATTGTTGGCATCGGCGCGAACTGATTTGTGAAAATGAGGTACCCAGAAAAGGTGAGCAAGGTTTCATCTGGAATTGGCAACCCCACAAGGCCAAGCATGAGCAAGATGAAGAGGGCAGGATAGCCATATGCTGGGATCCAGTTTAAGAGCGCATCCATGGCGTCGCTTATCGCGGCTGCTCTGGCTGCAATAGGGCTGGCGGTCAATATGGACGCATTTCAAGATGAATGTCTTACTTATGCATTGGGAAGCTCATCTTCCGAACTAGTAATACCCCTAATTTATGCGCCGCACAATTCTCTCACTTATTGCGTGTATATGCGCACTACAAGACCTAGCGCTCATGAGCGTTACTAAACAAACGAGGGGATCATAGTGCTGCATGCGTTCGCTTTCTCTTGCACGATAGCTATATCGTGATGTACAACCCGTCCAATTCTTAGACTGCCTTATAAACACTTGTAATAGATGACCGCCTGGCAGAGAGCGAGCGGCAATTGTGAATGAACAGGAACTGTCCCTGTATTGCGTCGATGAGTTCTCCTCGCATTTTCCCTCTGAGGTGAACGCAGAATGGACGGAGAAAGAGCTCATTGTGAGCTGTTCGTGTGAGCTCGCAGAACTCGGAAGTCTTTGCCCCCATCTCAGAGGACTCATCAATAACGATCCCTCTATCCTTGCACAACCGACAAACCAGGAGCAGATCGCAAACCTTGCCCTGTTCCAAGTCTGGCTCGCAGACACCAGTTGCCAAGATGATTTGAACAAATTAGAGGAGTGGGAGCGCGTGGTTGAAGAGCTCCAGCGCCTCAAAGTCTTGGTAAAGGGCAGGCTGCGGTCAGGTTGGAAACGAGCATCCTATATCAAAGCGGCTTCGTAGGTGGTCACGGTGATGAAGACCGACCCATGTCAGTACGTATGCCTGCTGATCGTTGTTACAGAAAATGGAAAGAAACGTGTTAATGGGAGAAGAGTCTCATGAGTGTATGGCCCGAGCTGGTCGGATATATGCGTAGCAAGTTGCATTAGTCATCTTCCTTATTTTTGTTGTTTCCATTTCCGTTATTTCCTCCATTCCCATTGTTTCCTCCATTTCCTCTGTTACTCCCGTTCCCCCGGTTGCCGCCATTATTGTCCTCGTCTCCATTGGCCGCACGATTTACGGTGATGGAATAGGTCTTCGAACTGCCATTCGCAGCGGTCACCGTGATGGAGACAGAAGTACTGGTTCCAGCTCCGTTTAATGGAATGGTGGCTTGTCCTGTGGAAACCCCTGTCCCGGCGCTCACTGAGCCGGACAGCACGGCATTCGCGTCGGCCTTCGTAGCCGAAAGGTTCATGCTCGTGACATCGCTGGCTACATCTGTGGTGTAGTCCTCTCTGCCCGCTGCAAAGGAAGGCGTTAAGGACCCTGGCGAGACAGATAGGGCTGACAAGTTGTTGTTGCTCGATGACGAGGCTCGGGCCACGGTGATTCGGTACGTCTTGGAGCTGCCATTCGAGGCAGTGACCGCGATCAACACAAGAGTCGCTGTCCCCTCCCCACCGAGTTGTATGGTTGCTTGGCCGGTGGCTGTTCCTGCTCCGGCTGTCACGTCTTCAGATATCACCGCATTGGCATCGGCTTTGGTTGCAGCGACATTCACGCTGGTGACGGAGTTTGCCACGTTCACCGTGTAGGTCAGAGTGCTTGGTACAAACGCAGGAGCCAAAGAGCCTGGAGATACGCTCAAGGCCGACAGGTTGTTGTTCCCACCCAATGCGGCACGATCGACTTCCACCGTATAGGTCCTCTGAGTTCCGTTCTGCGCCGTCACCACTATATTGATCAGGGTACTCAACCCCGCTGCACGCAATGTAACGGGGCGAGCCTGGCCAGAGGTGGTGGGTGTCCCGTTCACCGTCATAGTGGAACTAGAATTTTGAAGTGCAGGCGTCACCGTGACGGTAGTGACATCGGGTGTCACACTCTTAAGGTCACAACTGACTGAACATACCCGGGTTAGAAACACACTCCAGTCTCATGATTGTCCGCAGGCTTTCACCACGTTCTCTCCACATACAATGCAACTGTAATTCCCAGTCCGATACCCGCCCTCACTCCATTCCAATTCCAGGTTCAGATGTTCGCACTTAGAAGGATTGCTCTGCTGTTTCCACTTGACTCGGAGTTCAGCCGCTTGAGTCGTAGTCATAGTGCACCTCCCCGGTAAACCTTATTCTTTTTGAGGTCCGTAGGCCACAGTTACCATAGCGTTTCTTCAAGTATCTGGGCACTGGTATATTCACCAGAACTTCGATCGATGAACTTCATTAGCATCGGCAGCTTATTTGCTTCGTGGGCCTTCGCCTCCGGTGCGCTCGACCAGTCATGCTTGCGCCTACGAGGGAGAGCCCCAGTTGGGTCGCGGCTGAGAGGAGCTGATAATCCATTCTGCATACGAAAGACCGGTGATTCCCCGGCGTACGTCAGTCTCGGCTAGGTTAATAGTCTGGCTCCTCATGAAGGTTTCTCCTTTTACCCTCTGTGTGCTCACGGCACTGGTCACGGGATGCGCACTTGAACAAGAAGTGTCACGCACTCCTCGAACGGCGGTTGAGCAGGTCCTGTTGACTCAGGCAGTCGAGCAGGCCCTGAAGAATCTATCGATTCGCCTCCCCAAGGACGTCAATGTAGCCGTGGATGCAACTGGGCTCGACAGTGCTCAGTCCCGGCCCCGCATGACGAATGGGGAGGCAGGCGTGATTGATCGTCCATCGCACGACATTCTATACATTAGGGATGCCGTGGCCGCAGAGTTGGGTCGCCAAGGCTATCGTGTCTCCACCCAAGACATCGCGCCATACTCGGTTCGTGTGATGGCCGAATCGTTCGGGACCATGCAAGGCACGACCTTCGTAGGCATGCCGCCCGTTCAGAGCGTCTTGATTCCCTTCTCGCTCCCCGAACTCACACTCTACAAGAACCAGAGCCAAAGCGGCTATGTTCGGCTCCATATGGATGTGTTTGATAATCGAACCGGTGAGTTTCTCGGTACAACTGCCAAACTGGTCGGGCGAGCATTTTACAACCAGTACACGGTGCTGATTTTTGCGACGTGGCACCGTACCGATGTGACGGCGCCACCCTTCGCGGGCAGCGAGTGAACATGGTTACGCTCGAGCCACCCCACGAGTGCGGGTGCTTCTGTGGGAGGTGCATTTGCTGATTTCCCGCCGGTCAACCAAAAACACCTCCCTTTTGCTTTTGGTGGTGCATTCCCTAAAAGAGTCCCGTGACTATGAACTATGAATGGTGGCGAGGTGTGCCGTTTGGTCAGTAGGGGGCACACTCAAAACTAGTTCAGAGGAAAGTCCCAAGAGGTGGGCGTTGAATCCTCCCGCCCTTGCGCGGGCAGACGATGCCATGCCCGTAATGCGCGTCGCTGGGCCGCACTATGTTGAGAAGAGACCCAGACGAGCGACCATTGCTGTTGCGCAGGAACGCACAGGTTCTTGTAGGGTGTTGCGGTGATCATCCATGTCTCAACACGATCATCCGGAGGCGGCATTGGTGAGGTGACCGATTCAGATGCACACCACCCCCCGAGTATCCATCCTCTCGGCGTGAGATGCCATTCATATTGGACAAACAAGGCCGCCCTGATTGTTCTGGGCACATGCAATCCCTGTTGCATATCCACCTCCCTGCAAGCTGTCCCCAGAGATCAAGCGCAAGTTAAATGCCATTGAGTAGGCTAAACATACGGCGAGCGATTCGTACGTAGATACAAAGACTTACACACGCAACTACTTAGCATTACCAGGAAGTGCGGGTACAAAGGTGTCGCAAAAATGAGAGGTTGAGAGTCTGTCTTGTATGGTTATGACACTAGGCAGACCCCTAGAGTGAAACTTATCGCCCCCATATTTGTTTTGCCCGGTGTCAGAATCGTCGAGCTAGGGATTATCCTAGTAAGTCTTGGCTGCGCACCCGTGCCAGAATGCGCCCCAATTCGGATTCTACTTCGTCGTGATCCCCCATATGCGTGGAGGTGAGTCATGGCCTCTCAATCAAAACCCCTTACACTCTGTGAGCTGTGCGAGAGAGTTTATGATCCGAACGGAGATGTGTGGATGAGGCTAACGGAGTACCATGCATCTTATAGTCAACCAGCTGATAGCTATGCCTTCACCGCGACGTTCTGTAATGCGTGCCACCCGCTGTACTCGGCCATGATCGGTACGCGCAAGGAGCCACACCTAGTCGATGGTTCGATCAGTGGGGTCTTGGCAACCTCGGTACCTGAGAGCACCCACATACTTCACTACGGCTACGCTTAGGCAGAGTTTCGACTCGCGACGAAGCAGAAACCACTGCCTTGGAAGTCGCGCAGTGGAAATTGATTCAGACATTCTTCAGTCATCTATCGATTGATCTCCAACGCGCCAAACGATGGGTTCTCAGTCCAGTAACTGCCCTCCTTTTTCTCCTTGTACTCCAAAGTCTAAAAGAGTCTCAAGCCTATGACGGGGGCAGGAGTGTGCCGATCAATTACTTGAAGGCAACTGGTTGGTCGGAAGCGAAGATAGTTGACGGCTAGATATCCTTGCCGGGCTTGCTGGGGTAGGTAGAGCCTTACTAGTAAACCACGGAATGCGGGTCGTGTCTGGAAGTTGCTTGAGTTTTGGGTTTGCATAAAAAATGCTAATACCTAACTTCTTTTGATTCTTATTTTTGGGAATCGATTTGGGATTGGATTTGGAGTGATTGCGAATAGGCATCGCGCACTCTATCACGAAGCGGGAGCTAAGCGTGTCCTAAAACTCCTCAAATTATCCTTTGGTAAAGCCAGCAATTCCGCTCCTCAGCTATCTATGCTCTAGGGGGATAGGGGGATATAACTCTTGAAGCGTGGAACGAAAGGAAAGGATTATAAGCAGGTCATCAGCTTATCGCATCGTCGGAATGGAGGAAACTGATCAAGGCAGTCGCGTTAACGCCATAACAACATCGAGCCTAAGCAAACAGTCTTCGAATTCTGCTCGTGTAGGTTCCAAGACCAAGCCGGATTCTGGCCGTGGATCTTGGGCAGTCTGTTCAAGTGTATCGACGAGACGTTTCGCCTTTTCCAGTGCAGCCGATTTGGCAGCATCACGGGACGCGAAGGTTCCGTTGGCATATCCTTGATGGTAGCTCCAGGACGTATGTTTGAATCCAATAATCATGAACTGACAGCGCCATGTCCCATCGTGAGTATCCCTTCTAGGAGTTAATTCAATCCAGCGATGCTTATAGTCCAGCATGGTCGTCCGCTGGTTGAGATCTAGTAGATTGATCATTATGTGTCATGGCTCCACTGGCACTACGCGTGCCGAGGTGAGCCTTCCCCCCCGCCTCTCGGCATAGTCCCCCTAGTCTCTGTCAGCCAACATCTGGCTCCAGTACTCCTGTTGTTCATCCACCCGCTCTGCTGCCGTGAAGATCGAGGTGTCTTCGGCTCCCCATTGATCAAAAATATCGGCAATCGCATTGAGGTAATGTTCCTCGGCTTGGACCTCAAGCACTGGCCCACCACGCCGAACGCCTTCTGAGAGCAGAGGCTGACTCGATGGATCGATCCCAAGTAAGTGCTTGAGGTTCCGCGAAGAACCCATGCGGAGACATGTCGGCATGGGTGGTGGGCTGAAAGCCGACTTCCTCAGGGTGGCGAGTTCGAACTTGGTTTGTTCCGCGTGGGCGAGGGTGCGGAAGAAACCGCTGACGGTATTGGCCATCTTTTCGTCTCCCAGCCATCAGCTAGTAGTGGCTTGGTCTGAACAAGTATGGTCGATGTGTCGTCAGCACAAACTCTTTGACGGTGAACATTGCTCATATAGGTTACTCTCCCTTGGGCATGAACCCACTCGGCAATGATTGGGAGGTGCCATCGGCGTGGTCCTGCGTCGACGTATGAGTCAGTTTGAGGTGGGTCGGAAACTTCTGACCAACCTCGCATAGATAGTACTGGAGAAGTTCGAGTTCGATGTAGGTCAGATCCTCTGCTTTGATGGTACCGTCGAGCAAGCTTTCCGAGACGACCATAAAGTGCCGAATCTCGTCGCGTAAGGTCATGAGAGAGCCGTTCATCTGCGATTGTGATGGCGGTCCATATGGACGCATTTATCAATGAACAACTTAGTTATGCAGTTGGCAGAATCTATTCCGAACTAGGAACTATCCTAGTTTATGAT
Source organism: Nitrospira sp. (assembly GCA_024760545.1). Taxonomy (NCBI): domain Bacteria; kingdom Pseudomonadati; phylum Nitrospirota; class Nitrospiria; order Nitrospirales; family Nitrospiraceae; genus Nitrospira; species Nitrospira sp. The sequence continues at coordinate 4,476,596 of CP060501.1, read as the reverse complement.
CCGTACCTACTATCTATCTTATGTTTATGCGTGTATATGCGCACACTTAACCGACAGTGCGGCTAGGCAAAGGGTTTGATGCGGCTTAGGCAACAAATGTTCGGTCTTGGACTGGTGAAGTAATGGAAGGACAGACCGATGCGAATCCAACTTGTGCTGACCGTCCTATTGACGATGCTCTCGGCGAATGTGGAGGCAGGAGATTCGGAAAAGCCCAGAGAACACTATTTGTGCATCGCTGAGCAGAGAAATGGATTCTGGCATGACAAAACCAGCAAGCACTGGAACTCGACTACATTTAACAATCCGTCGAAATATGTCATCTCGAGGTCCACACAACCTACAGCCGCATTTCAGATTACCGTGGTTGGGAAAAGCGCTCCGCGCGACTGGTGCAAAGAGGGTTTCAACGAGGCAGGCTTTCTCTCCTGCGGGATGATTTGGGGGGATTTTACCTATAACAAAAACAATGGAAGGTTCATCCGCACCTCTCCATTTGGATATATAGAGGTTGGCGAGGATTTACCCACCGGCGGGGAGAAGAAAATAACTGATGACGAGACTAATACGCCGTACATGGAGATTGGGAAATGTTCGCTCTTCTAATGGCACAGGCGGACACGGCAGAGGGACTGGTAGTATTGAGCTGGACCTCAACCAAGAAACTGCTTGCTAACGAAGGCTATGGAAGGACCGTACTGGGGAAAGACATGGGTCGCGATTGTTCCATGCGACCAACTGTCAAACCAAAAACGAGCGAGAAATCATCCAGGTTGGTGTCATGGTTTCTAGTAAGCGTACCAGCAAAGCATTGACACCTCCTTTTGCCCTGGTGTTGCAAAGGGAATATGGGACCAAAGCATATGCCAGGGTGAGAGGTCTGCCATCTTGCGAGGGTGCTATGAGTATGTTGGCTGAAAGCACAGGTCAACAATGACGTTATAAGCCCCCCCAGCAAACACGCGGCTCTTACCATTATCGATTGACATCACAAACTCGTCTCCGATTCGATTTGAAGACCAATCCCTCGACTTTGGCTCGGATATCAGAGAGTCGCATAGGCTTATCGATACAGGCGTTGGCCCCGGCCTGCAGCACATCCTCCCGCACTTTGGCACTGCCGAATGCCGTCATTGCAATAATTGGACACTGCGGAGCGACGCTGCGCAATAGCGCGATATACTCCGACGCTCCTACCGACGGCTGGACGTCCGTCACAATAACGTCGGGAGGTGTTTCCAAGATAGCACGAACGGCTTCATTGACATTCTGGGCTTCACGGAGCCGATAGCCCGCGCCCCAAAACTCATCATGGAGAAGATTCCGCATATCTCGATCACCCTCGACAATCAACACAGTCGTCTTATTGACCATAATCGTCTCTCTCCGGGAAAGGGACCATAGGGGTAGCTAGCCGACGATACTCTCGCTATGAGTGATCTAAGCAAGGGAAGTGCCACTACGATGCGAGTGTGTTCCTGAGGTAAATACAGATAAAATCCCGCTCACCCGCTCATCCTGGGTGCCTTTTGCAACACTGGTCGAGAGTGGCCTGTCGCAATAATCATCGAAAATGAGCGTGCCGCATCTCAACGGATACGAAACTAGAGAAACCAGGTTATGACGACCTGGTAGGATTCACCGTCCGACTATTGCGATAGTGGCTGGGTATGCTAGGAGGTTACAAAATGGATTGCCTAGCTGGCAGTGATTTCGGTTATAAAATGTTTCATGGTATCTTCTGTGTGTCTGCATGTTTTTTTGGATATACATCTAAGCATCTGGGCTCACATACTCTGGGTTCAAACGGGAGAGCGTTTCATTGATAAAGATAGCTGGATGACTCACGAGGGCTTGCCGCATCGCTTCGGGAGGCGACGTATCTGTGTGGTATTGGCAGATGCCAGACATAGTTGGGTGTTTCTGAAACAATTCTTCCAGCCGCCGTTCATATTCTAGCAGTTTTGAAAAGTCCCGTTCCGGACCAAATTCCCAGCTTATATCACCGGTCACCAAAAGACCTTGGTACCCCTCATGTTGTGCTTGGTCCAGTGCGTCAGTCAAAATTTGGAGCATTCGCTCAATATTAAAACGCCCATTCAGAAAATGGCCGGTGTCCGAAGATAGCACAAGACTGCCTTTCATGATTTCCTTCGGCACATCCATACCCCCTGCGAAAAGGTATGACCGCAGACCGGCCACCATTGGCACACTATTCAGATAGAGGCATCGGGTGTTCTCTTTCAGCTTAAGCCGGATCAGGGATGCAAGCATAGGCAGATGCGCGGCAGGAGACCCTTGATATACGAGGCACTGGTGTCTCGGCATCTGCGACACGGCAAGACCTTTTTTAACTCATCTGCCGATCGGCTTGTAGGAGAGCAAGATGCTAGCATATGAGGCGCTATCCCATCTAGTTGTGTGGGGCTTCTGACCGGATTCTCGTTATGTGACTGGGAAACTCTAGATCTGTGATGGTGCACCTCCCTTTTCTCCTCGTGTTGCAATGAGAATATGGGACCTAACTCATGATGTGGAGAGACATATTTGCGCGCATTACGTTCTCAACATCGATAGAAAACCATGAACTGACTATTCAACTAATCAAGCATGATGAAAACTTTGTGTGCCCGTGCGCTGCTCAACGTATAGTGGATGTGTTTGTCATGACTCCTATTACTTGTATAAAGCGCGCCTCGGCCCATCAGCGTGGCGGACCTTGTAAGTAGTTTTACGATTTGCTACACTTCTCTCCCGTTCGTGGTCTTCGCTCAGCGTGACTGACGAGCAGAGCTGAAGAGGTGGCTTCGATGAAAATCGATGCACTCTTTTTCTCGAATACCTGCTTCCTTCTGTGCGCCGTCTGCCAAGAGAAAACCCAGAATACGTTTCTCTCCCCCACATCTTTCAAACGTACTGTGTCCGCTGTAAAGAAACAGGAACCTGGCACCTGGATCGTGCGTCCTGGCAACCATTTCCGGTTCAGGCAGAGGAGCGGTCTCTGATCCAGTGAGCGTTCAAGGGCGGGGCGTCACGCCGCGTGACAAACGTGGATGCGAGGACAACAGTTATCCCTCATCATTATTCATGGAGGATACTCCAATGAATACGCCGATCATCACCTTCCGACAGGAGATTACAGACTTCATCGCAGCGAACGAACGAATACAACGCATCCTCGCCCAAGGCGAAGTCCTTACCGCAGACGAGACTGGAGTGGTGCGGCTCTGTGCGGCTGAGTTACTCGCAAACGTGCCTGAACCGTTCTGAGTTCGGCTTCTTTTCTCCTAGGTATCATCAGGACCTGCCAGGGGCTAGCCGTCCGACCATCGTGTGAGCCACCGGCTCTTCAGCTGGCATGAATGACAGCCCGAGGCGGGCCAACAGTGCCCGAATTTCACCCAGCGTCTGTTCTCCGCACCCCTTATTGATCAAGAGGTGATGTTCGGTCGTATGGAGGAGATCAGCCAGTGTGATGATGCCAGCATGTCTGAGGCAGGCTTCTGTCTGGTAGCTCAACTTCAGTTGAGAGATCGAAACCGTTTCTGGCTGTTGACACTCAGACAACGACAGGGGTGCCCATGCTTGGTCATAGGCTCGTAACCAGTCGTCTTTGTGTTGTCGCATCACCGTCACACGCTGCACGTTGAATGGTGGTTCGTGTCGATGAGCCGGTGCACGCCTGCGAACCGCCAGGCGTGCCAATCGAAAGAACCGTTTCCTACAGTTTTCCGTTGACATCCCAAACGTCGTCGCAGCCTCCGAATAGGAAGTTCCGGATAAGACCATCTCAAATAGTCGCCTGGAAAGAGCGGATTGATCTTTCTTTATCCAAACCATGCGAGACCTCATCATGATTGACTTTGGCCATTTTAGGATCCTGGCCCATGCATATTCGGGCGGTGCCTCGACAGATGGGAGTGAGGCCAAGCTAGGGCAGCCTGAACTGGACTCTATGTAAGATTACCTATTCAGAGGCATTGAGCGCGACTAGGGAGAACTCTGGATTAGGAGTCCTGTGAGGCTTGACACTTCCTCCAAGCACCACTCCCCTTCCCTCAATTCTTACTGCGAGCAGAGGCTCTCGGGTCTTTCCTGGTAGGCCCACCGTTACCACACGATATGATGGAGCCATGCTTCGGAACACAGGATGTGGTGAACCATTGTGAGAGGACATGTTCTATAAACGAAAGGAGGGAGATGCTATGAACCGCGTACTCAGCCTCTTGATTGCATTCTCGACTCTTGGACCCACACTCGCGTGGGCAGAGGAAGCTGCTCATGGATCGTATCGGGGAATTGGATTCATTTATTTTACAATCATTGGGGGGATCTTACTTTACGGCGTCAATGATGCCTTCGGGAAAAAAGCTATGCTTATCGCAGCTCCCATCATTGTAATTGGCCTCTATCTGTTCCTCCCAGGGGCGTAGCTAGCCGACCTATTGGAGGCGGTGTGTATGGTGTGAGCAGCACAGGTTCTGCAGATTTCTATACCTAGGAGTCTTCCCAGCTCATACATCTCGTGCGCAGGTACTGCTCTACTTGAGGCCAATCATATCATCAGGAGGTATCATGATTTCGATTCCAACCAATGTTCGAGCTCCAAGTATCCTGCTCCTAGGATTAGCCATTCTGCTGCAAACCGGCTGCGCAGCATCTCAAGGTAAGCAAACGCTAGCCGCCCCATGTGACATCACGCCTGGGAAAAACGTCATGCAGGCCGAACAAAATGCGGTGCGGAAGAGCCATCTGATTATTGGTGACGTACTACGCATAGACGGGACAACCTATATCTTGAAAGATGAAGATGGCAAAGAAGTCAGCGTGCTGCCCGACGAGACCACGGAGAAGGTTCCTGTGAACAAAGGCGACCGCATGACGGCAAACGTTGACCATCTGAATCATGCCCTGTGGATTCGCGCGAACCGAGGGACGGATCGCCGAACTGAACATGCCTCGGCTGACTGCAATCCGAATTAGAACATGAGCAGCTGGCTGGACGGCATCCGTCGTGTGAGGGTTCATAGTCCCGCTCCGCCGGAAGGGACGTCACTGCCAGACAACAGGCGAGCTGCGATTATGACTCACGTTCCTGAAACTACGGACGATATCAAGGATATCAGGGTGGCAGGCTGCCGGGTGAAGCTTTCCTTTCAATCGATGGAGCATGGAAAATGGATGGTCCAGGGCACCGTGTCATGTGGAGTTGACGACAATTCCTCCGAACAGTCGTTTCGCACCATTTCCTATCCCACGCGGGACGAAGCTGAACGAGACGCGCTCAGGCAAGCGACCGATCTGTTGGGGAATAACGTGGATAGAAATACCAGCCGAGTCAACAACCCGCCTGGATCCAGTGCATAGCGAGCGACATGTTTGATATTGTTGCAAAGCCAAAAGGAGTCTCAAGCCCATTGCGGGTGAGGGGTGCGCCGACTTGGGTGGAGTGTTTTCTAGTAAGGGACGTTATAGGGAGGTGTACGTTCTATCGAGAGTTTCTGAATAGCTACACACGCGCCGGAGACTTCAGCGCCGTCTGTAAGACTGATTGGGCTTTGGGGGTGTTGTCCCTCAGTTCGTCGAGCATTGTTGCCACTGGCTTGATGAGCGAATTCAGCTGTTCAAGGGCGTCCTGAGACTTCGCAAGGTCAGCCTTGACTTACTTCAAGTTGTCTTCAAGCACTCTGATGTTCTGTGCTGACTTCTTTCGATTCGATGTATCCCTGTCGCTTTTCTTTGCCAATCCAGCCACAGACAAGACGAGTTGAGCATCATGCAGCGCCTCGAAGAGTGCCGAGCGTTCCGTCTCGATTCGCTTTTGCCGAGGCGCACGGTTGACAAACGTTTCTGCTGCTTCCGCGAGCCGCTTATAGGCTTCATGCACAGCGGGAGTAGTCTTACTCGCTGACTTCTTCTGATTGATTTTCTTGTCGTGAATACAGTTCATGTTCACGCTGCCCGTGCCGTGTCAGTATCTTGGGGGAGGCTCGGAAGTCGCACACCACGCTGAAGTCATTCTCATAAGGATAGCTCTCAGCCAGTTCAAACCCCACACGATCCCGCGCGGGCTGACACTCCTCGACCGTTGCGAAGCTCTTCAAGACGGTTCCAGCATCGAAAACCGGGGGTGACGTAATAAGGACGATTAAGAGATACCACATAAAGCCTGATGTCTTTTGCGACCTCAATGACGAATTGGCCGCAGATAACCAACAAGGGTCGGAGAGGCTACGAGTAAGTCTCCTCGACCGCCTTGATGACTACTCAATGAACGAGCCTATTTGCCGCCGCCTCCCGCACCACCAGATGAACCCATACCTCCACCCGATCCCATGCTTCCACCCGATCCGATACTGCCAGCGCCAGCCCCTGGTCCGGAGGCGCCTGGAACTCGCGGACTACCTCCACTTGAATCGGGCACTCCAAGCGGTGACTCCTTCCCTTGTCCGGGTCTTGTACTCTCAGGGCGTCCTTCTCCCATCGGACCCGACGGTGTACTATCGTGGTGCCGATTTTGGTTCATCGCGTTCCCTGATTCACCGAGTTTTCCTGTCCCACTTCCAATAGTTGGCGCCCCCCCTAGCGAAGAACCACCGCCTGACTGGGCCTGTAAGGTGCCGCTCGTGAATAGGAATATTCCACTCGCCATCAATATATAAATGCACGTTTGACGCATCGTCATGTAATCCTCTTCTTTGTATTCGGTTTGATCCACATTCGTTCTCCTGAACTTGCTGATGTATCGTAGCCAACCCTGAGGGAGTTCACTACTGGGACAACACATAGGCGGGAAACAGCGATGAGATCCAAGCGAATCTCATCAGAGCTGACGAAACATTCCGTGTGTGCTTGCTGGACGCCCCTCTAAATTAGCCTTCATAGTCCCATCGTGAACCAGGGAACTCGCCAGCTCAAGAATGGAAGTACAGGGCCGATCATCATTATCGGAGAGACTGATCACCTACTGAGCGGTGAGATGCACTCAGCCAGGAGGCACCATCAATGCTGCAATACAGAGGACGCCAGCTTGAGACGATTGCGAAGCAACAAGCGGATGGGCGATGGACTGGTTACTATGTGATTAGTGACTATACCGAAACCGTCGTGGAGGGAAACAAGGGGCATGCGGATTGTAGCTACAGGACTCGCGAAGAGGCCGAAGCTGCTGCTCTGGGTGAAGGAGAGCGTGTCCTCGATTCGCGCCCACCGCTGCCCTAACACGTGTCCAAATCGAGCGGGCACGACTAGTACACGCGGACACGTAGATGCCCCGATTGCTCTCAATGGGGAACAGTGTGAATATGACACTCAACATGAGTGGCCCTAGGCAGGAGGACCCCAACACCCGTCCAACCACGGAGACCTATAAAGGCTGCCAGATTCTGTTGACGCCAAATCAAGAGGATGAAGAAACCTGGGTTGGTGAGTATGTCGTAATTGACATGGTCCACACCGAATCGCCGTACACCACCGGCTTTACAGACGACAGCTTTCCATCCCCAAACGCAGCCAGAGCAGCAGCTCTTTTGCTAGCTATCACTATCATCGATTCACGCTCAGCAACCGCAGACACTGTTGCGCAGGTCCACCCTCTCGGGAAACCGACCGTGACGGAATCGAACTATAATGGTCGGGCGATCAAGCTGAGGTCCGGTCAGCAAGACGATGGAACCTGGATCTGTCAGTACACAATCATCGGATTCGGACCCATGCGGGCAGCCAATGTGACAGGCTAGCCTAAAGGCAGCTTTTCGACTCGTGATGAGGCGGAAGCCGCCGCCTTGGAGATCGCCCAAGGGGAAATCGATTCAGATATTCCTCAGTCATCTATCAACTGATCTCGTAATACCCCAGCGAAGGGTTCTCAGCGTTCTAGAGAGCAGCGTCACGACGCGTGACACAGTTGGTTGCGAGGACAAAAGTTTAGATGCCCTCCTAGGGTTCCTCCGAGTATGAAGCGTTAATCCTATCTGTCAAAAAGTGATGCCCGCGAACTGCGCAATAGCGGGGGAGCGGAATTGTGACGACGAGCAAATACTGTTCAAGATGCGCTGGCCTGTTATCGGTATTCAGACCCACGACGGAAAAGGAAATTCTATTCAAGTGGGCAGCTGTCCGTCAGCTTCGTCCGCTAAGCCTGACGGGTACGTGTGATAAATGTGGGCAGAGAGAGAATCTTGCCTTTTATCGGCTACCAGATTGATGCTCCTGCAGGCGCGTTTCACCAATTCTAAGCCGCTCGGCTCATCCTACCGATGCCTAAGAGCATTCTACTGGAGAAGACATCGTACGCTTCTAGACGTGGAAGATTCACGCCGCTTGACGAGGGTAGAACGATTGACCCATCAGTAGAGATACTGTCGTTAGTGGGCGAGTTCGTATCGCACGAGACTGAGGAACCTCTCAAGGTTGAATGGCTTCTGAAGGACATGCCGGGCGCCTAATAATTTGGCTTTCGAGAGCGTGTCGACTGCATCCGACTCGCCACTCATGGCAATGACTTTCACGTACAAAAAGCAGCGGGTCAATGCAAGGATCAGGTCCAACCCATTCATCTCTGGCATACGGATATCGGCAATGACTAAGTCCGCTGGAACTTGTTGATAGGCGTACAAGCCCTCACGGCCATTACACGCCTCCGTGATCTCATGGCCCTCTCCTTCTAAGACTATTCGAACAAAGCTACGGACGCTCTGTTGATCGTCAATTACCAAGATTTTGGCCATAGATGCCGCGTCCCTTAAAATTCCGCTACCACGCCGCACCAGGAGTTTGGCGATTCAGCGGTCAGCTCGCGTGGGGGACGGTAGGACCTCCCGCAATGCCGCCCCCAGGAGATCCAGGGAAAAGGCCTTCTGAATAAAGGCCGTGGCGCCCTGGTTCAGCATCTCTTCCTCCACCTCCTCTGTGCTGCGTCCACTAAACACGACGACAGGGAGGTTGGGGTGTAGTATCCGCAATTGTCGCAGGAGGCTGAGGCCGTCTATTCCAGGCATGTTGAGGTCCAACACGACCGCATCAGGAGTTCGCTGGTGACATACCATCAACCCTGCCCCCCCATTGTCTGCCCACATAACTTCATAGCCTTTTTCCTCGAGGACGACCATGAGGAGGTCCCGGTCGCGGGCATCATCGTCTATAACGAGAATCTTCGTCATGTGGGCCTTTATCCGATCGAGCAACCTATGATCTCAGTGAAGGAGGCGACGATCCATCATTTTCTGCTTTCTATCGTGCTGCTACCAGGAAGGGGCAAGACCTTCCTAGGAGTAAACGGTGCTACTCCTATGCTAGTGACCGATATCCCTCTTTTTTGTCCTAGTGTTGCAAACCGAATATGGGAACCCATGCTTGTGCCCGAGCAGGGTCTGCCTGTCGAGGGGGGACAATTGATACTGCTGTAAGAATTGCATGACATGATCGACTAAACAAAGAGGACATCGATAACACATCAGGAGGAAAGAAAGAGCAAGTCCATATGCTAGTCAGGACGACCGATTTGTATCACACGTTCCAAAATGTATTGCGTCCTTGGACACCGCTTCTCCTGCGGTTAATTGTTGGCTATGGCTTCATGGCTCATGGATACGCCAAGTTCACTAGAGGACCAGAGCAGTTCATCGGCATACTGACCAGTATTGGCATTCCCATGCCTCAACTCATGGGGTGGGCCACGATCATTGTCCAACTATTAGGCGGTCTGTGTATGGTATTAGGGACCTGTGTGCTATTCTGGAGCATACCAATGGCAGCTATTCTAATCGTGGCGGCCGTCACAGTTCATTGGCCCTATGGATTCAGCTCCATCAAACTTCAATCCGTTATCGACGGCAGAGCGCAATTCGGGCAACCAGGGTATGAAACTGATCTACTGTATCTCGTCTGTCTAGCCGTATTGGTAGTCGGGGGGGCTGGTCCTTATGCGGTGGATAATATGCTAGCCCGAAAAATGGATCGGGCAGTTTGTGTGGATCAGGTGGACAAGGTTTCCTAAACTGCTGGTATAGGTTCAATTCGTATCGGAGGTATCAAGCCAAGCTTGCTCGTCTCGGCACCTCATTAGGCATAGCCTCTTCCAATTCTGCTGTCGGATCATCCCCTTCAGTTCCTAAGTCTTCTGCGACTAACCCGCACGTTATTGATGAGCTGATCGTGACTATTCCTCGCGGTTCGGGACTGAATCAGGGAGGATCCCAGCCCTGGCGAGCACACCTCCTCTCTCTGATTCGTCATACACTATGCACCTTGTAAGGTTTTGGCGAAGGTACAGACTACAGCCTGCGTAGCCGGATGAGACAGGTCCTCGCCTCCCGCTGATTCGCAGAAGGAAAGAGGGCTCAGACAATAAGTCCTTCTCACTAGAGAACATCGCCACGACCAATGGGTCGCTAACCAAAGGGGATCAACCATGACACAGACACTGACCAAGAATGACTCGCAGACGATTCTGAACGCCTCCATGGCAGCGCTGATGCTCGCTTTCGCGGCACCCGGTTATGCGGCAGACTTACCGGCGTCCGTTACAGGAAAGGCTTCGGACGCCTTGGTGACCCTTGCCACCACGGGCAATCCCGAGCCCTTGCGGACCGAGCTTGGCGGCACGGTGATTTCTTCGGACGACCTACAGAAGAAAGCAAATACCTTGATGAAGTTGCAGAAGATGGAACATCTGGCCCCAAAGGCTCTCGTGACTCCAACTGGAGACACCTATGCCATGGTCGCGCCGACCATTACCAAGGACAATTTCATTCTGGCTGATCGCCAAGGCAATGTCTTCCGGGTTGATGTTGGGGATTCCGAGGGCCATCGCATGCGTCTTCTGTATTGGCTGAAGGAGTGTTGCCAAACAACCCAAGCATTAGAACGATTCCCAAAGCTCCAAGGATAAATATACTGAAACGTTTCATTCTTTACCCGCTACTTGGCTCTCTTCAACCGATTAATGATTTGTTTCTCATGGCCGACATAATAACAGGGGGTCCGATGAATGAAGCTGAAATCATGGGCCCAGAAATACAGTCGAGAACCGCGTCAAGGTTGGCCAACGTTAAAAACGGCCAGGCGAGCATGAAAATGTAGCCATTTTCATTTGCAGCGTCAAGGTTTGCCTTTCACGTATTACATGCACAACTCACTAAACAGAATGATAACTGGCCAACAGAATATAGGGGAACCTACCTGGAAACCTGTGGTCGGATCATCTATGTAAATGTGTTGCTGCTTTGATTCCGTCGATCCGGAGGGGAACCCTGAGGCGCGAGGCTATAAAATAATGCTTAAAGCGGTCCACCGCCACCAAAATTATTTTGGGACCAACCAGCTGCCTGGCCAATCCCATGTAGTCTGGCTTCATTATGGCAGCCAGCGCGTGCCCTTGACTGGTTTCGGTTGGCTTCAGCGTGACGGACCCGCCCACCAGATCCTTGATGATTCCCCGGGCCTTGTCCACCTGATGCGGCCCCAAGTTGGCAAGATCCCCGATGGACCGCTTGAACCACGCGGCCAGGTCTGGCAACACAGCAGGTAAAGTACCGTTAGGTTTGTGCGAGGGGTTCAGCGACTTCTGCAGGCATTCTCTCTCAGCTTCCGCCTGTTCTAGGGCTTGTCTTGTCGTCGGCGTGAAGATGCCTTGCTTGATCGCCTCCATGATATGACTGATCTCCCGCTCCACCTCTTGCAGACGCGTCTGAGTATTACTCTGGTTGGTAGTCGCTAACCTGCGCAGATCGGCCACACTTTTTAAAAAGGACTTCCGAAAGAGGTCTAACCCTTCCTGAGTGAAGACACCTATCACCATGATAGGTCTCGGTTACAGCTTGTCTGTGGTGTACGAATTTCCGATAATCCAACCTCGGACAACAGAGGATGCTTCCGAGGTGGGGCCTAATGGGCCTGGGTTGTCCCGTCATGGTAGCAGCGTGGTAGCAAACAATGACGGTGTCACCGTTGATTAGAACCTCATCCAGTCTTAGGTGCTACAGGCTTCCCTTTCAGAAATCCCCCCCATCGCGTGCGAACACTAGGAGGCTGTTCGCAGGCAACGTGATCCCTCCCGAGGTTGGCATGCCGTCCCACGCCGGCCCATTGGCACTGACGCCACCGGGGTTGCCCTGGGCATTGGGATTGAACCACTGGTCGTACACGTCACTGTTGAAGACTTCGTTCCAGTGCCCCCCGCCGGGAAACCCGATGTGGTAACTATAATTGTAAAACGTATGCTCGTTCAGGCTCGCCACGACGACCACGTCGCGCCCGATGCCGGGCAGCCAGCGGTGCATCGCGATCACGCGGTTCTCATTGTGCATGTGGAACACGTTGATCCCCTCGCCGCGCAGCGCCGGATGCTTGCGCCGCAGCCACAGAAGGTCGCGCGTGAAGCGATGGTGATCCGACATGTGTTTGTCTTGGCCTTCGAGACCAGCCCACCAGATCAACAACTCGGGCCGCCCGGGCCAGTCCGTCCAGTATTTGTCCTCGAGAAATTCCTGACCCATGAAGATCATCGGCACACCTGGAGCGGTCAGCAATAAACCGGTCGCGACTTTAGACCGACTGCGCGCATACCAGGATCGCGTGTTGGTTGGGTCCGCGAGAGCCGCGATACGCGGTTGACGGTCGCGGCCTTGGTGATCATAGTACAACAGGTCATGGTTCTCGATGCATTGAAACACGGTCCAACGGCCCGGGTCTTTGTGCGTGAGGTACAGGGCATCGCGCAAGGGATTGAGATTGATGTAGGCATCCCGGCCGCCTGTGCTTTCGTCGATGACCGCGCGCAAGCTGTCGCGAAGCATGTCGCTGTAGCCGATGTCAAAGCCCATGCCATACGGCGGGACGGCGACACCTTTCCAGCGTTCCCCACCCCAGTATTCAGCGATCTGTGCGGCAGTAGGCTTCATGAAGCGCAGGGTGTTCGTGAGGTCCTGGGCAAAGTACCAGCCGCCACTTTCCGCAATCACCGTGACCTGATCGTAACGGAGGCCATCCACGTGATACTCCTGGAGCAGAAACTTGCCGTTATCAATCAGGAATTGCCGGACCTCCCGTTTCCAGAACGCGAAGACACGTCCACCGGCGTGATCCTGATCGGTGAAGTACAGGCTGTTGTTATCGGTCGTTTCAGGCTGCCGGTCAAAGAATTTGATACTTTGATCGTCGAACCCGCCGCCGGCATGGTTATAGACGACGTCTGCGAGTACTGCGATGCCGTAGAGATGGCAGAGGTCTATAAATGCTTTGAACTGATTGATCTGACCGGTCAGTTGAGCGGAGGACAGCGGATCGCATCCTTTTGCCGCGAGCAGGCGATTGACGCGACCGAGATAGGGCGCGAGATCCGCCGCCGGCACGGCGTAATCCATCTCGGGCGAAAACAGATCGGTGCCATTATAGCCCAGGCTGTTCTCCCCCTGATATTCCTGAAACGGCAGCGGCATGACTGCGTTCACACCAAGGTCTGCAAAATATTCGATGCGATCCACTACGTCAAGAATCTTGCAGATGCGGTGGGGGCGGAGGTCGTTGCCGGCAGCATCCGTCGCGTAAAACACGCCGATGTGAAACTGGTAGATGATGAGATCGTTGAAGCCGGGCGGACGGAACGCACGGTCATGCCAGGGGTAGTCGGCAGGGTCGCGCACAATGCAATTGCAGTCGGGATATCCGTTACACTCCAGCTCGCGCGCATACGGATCGCGCTTGAAACCCTCGCTCCCGGTTCCGACCACATAGAAGCGGTACAGGTCGCCGTCCTTGATGCCGGGAACAAAGCCAGCCCAATAGCCATGGGCGTCTTTCACGAGTAAGTCGCCTGGATTTTTGGGGAAAGCACCAGGCGCGGTGCCGGTCAGGTGTCCCAGGGCGATGTATACCTCCAGCGCAGTCGGTGCCCAGGTGCGGAAAGTAGCGCCGCCCGGCACTAGAGTGGCGCCGAGCGGCGTGTTCGATGTGATATTCAGTTGCGAAGCTGCCATGACGGTCCTTTCGGACTAAAGTTTCACGGGCGTGGTGACAAAAATTAGGGAAACTTTTAAGGTCGAAACCAATTGACGTTATGTCAAGAAGCCGAACAGGTTCAGGGCGGAGTGTCGAGAAAGTAAGAGAGCCGAAAGGCCGGAGTGTGCCACATGCCATCTCCTAGGCCAGTAAACTCTAAAAACTTTCCATGCAAAAGTAAAGCAGGCAGTAGCCGCCATCTCGACAGGACATGTCTACAGGCCCCACTCAGCAGCGACCTAAGGATGTGGTTTTTGGTTCGAGAGGTGAGTCTCGCGATTCATCAGCCGCGAGGGGACATCTTTGGTTCCATCAAACGGTGTCACAATCCGCGGCAGCCGCGAAGACTAGAGCTGCCAAAATGGGAATAGTTACTCTTATTAAACTCAACTATCGGACCACAAACTTCAACCCTGTCACGTTCGCGGCCGGTCTGGGAGGCATCTTTCAGGAGTATCGCGATCTTTCCATGAGTCATATCTTTTCACGCATTGTGGTTCATGCAGACGTGATGGACTTGCGAGTCGTTTCGCATACTAGACCTGTCTCGCCTTGCAGATACTTTCACATCAGCTCTAGTTAGATGTATTGTAAATCGCTCTAGCAGCGGAGTTCGCCTGTTTGACGGGCTCAGCTCTTCTCTGGAAATTTAAGGGACTTTGGGCAAGTTTCTCCGTAAAGAGAACACGCGGGGTCTACGTAGCGTGTCTTTCTTCCGTGGTGGATTTGACCACCCCAATACCGTAGCTGGAATCGTCAGACATCCGCGGCTCACCGCGTGAGCTTCTTTTTGATCAACGCAAGGTTCGCAGGGGTCGATCGCACCCGTATCTTGAGTCCCTCAGCGGAATATTCTTCGGACAAGATACGCATCCGAACTCTGATCTCTCCAAGGACCGCTTGAGCCGTAAAGGGAATACACAGCTCCTCGTCGATCATGTCGCTCTCAAAGTACGTCATGATGCGTTCACGTAACTCCTTCACATCGTCCTTGCTTCTTGTGGAGAGAAAAACGGCGTCGGGGTATTCCGCCTTCAGCGAGGCGATTTCTCCCGGTCCGAGACGATCCTGTTTATTCATCACCAAGAGACTGGGAACACTCGAGGCTCCCACTTCGGCTAACACCTTCCGCGTGACGTCGAGCTGGGATCGAAAGGACGGATCTGAGGCATCGACGACAAACAGCAACAGCGAGGCACTGGCCGCTTCATCAAGCGTCGACTTAAACGACGCCACCAGGTCGTGCGGGAGCTTTTTGATAAAGCCCACCGTATCGGTCAGGAGCACCTTCGGACACGTTTCGGGATACAGAGGCCGGATAGTGGTATCGAGTGTGGCAAACAGCTTGTCAGCCACGAGCACCTCGCTTCCCGTCATCGCTCGCATGAGCGAAGATTTGCCGGCATTCGTGTAACCGACGAGCGCAACTGTCAATTCGCGGACCCGCCTTGCGCGGTGCGTGCGATGTTCGTCCCCGATCGACGCCAATTCAGCTCGTACTTCTTTCATGCGATCCCGTATTCTGCGCTTATCGAGCTCAAGACTCGTCTCTCCTGCCCCTTTGCTTCCGATCCCCCCGCTTTGCCGTTCGCTGCCGCTACCGGTTTCACGCACACGTGGCGCGAGATAAGTGAGCCTCGCGAGTTCCACCTGGAGTCGGGCCGCTCGTGTACGCGCATGTCGGCTAAAAATTTCAATAATGACACCGGTACGATCGAGCACAGGCACTCCGGCGGCACTTTCAAGACTTTTCAATTGTGACGGTGACAGATCACCGTCCACAATGACGATCTGCGCCTGTTGGCGAGGACTGGATGAGGTGTCGATCGTGTCATCCAATTCGCCTTCCTCTAACTCCTCGTCTGCCTCAGATGCCGCCGCCTCGCGCTTCAAGGCCGCTTTGTGCGTGGGTCTTGCAAACGAAGTCGCGACTTTACCCGAACCACCCGTCCACAGCGCCAATTCGGCGAGTTTTCCACGACCCAGGACCGTCGCGAATTTATCAGAACAGCGTTTTTGTCTGACTTGGCCGACGACATGGTACCCGAGGGTTTTCACAAGACGTGTGAGCTCTTGAAGAGAACTTTCTAATTGCTCTCCGGTTACATGAGGGGTGTGGATCGCCACAAGCACGGCACTAGATTGTGAGGGGGGCGACATCGTATACATCTCCTTAAGCCCATCTCGATGTGGGTATTTGCATGGCAACCAGGATTTCCGTGTTACAGCTGGATCGCGTCGCATACCCAACGCGCTCACCATGCACCGGTCTCAGCCGTGTATGGTTTATATCAAGGATTTCCAACCTGGAAATCCTGGCTTATGTTGTTCCTTGAAGGGTGTATGGAGCAATTCTGGCCCCAAGGAGCGTCATGCGAGATTTTTTGGTGTTGCACAAAGGGCGAACAATGATGCCTTCCTTTCAGTCTAGGATGCTGCAGCACGCCAGGATGTCAGAGTCGAAAAGCCATCTATCCATTTAAAATATTATAACGAGCAACGATAGCTCACGCAGTCATACATGGAAGGGAAGGTTACACAAATGGTTACCCTGATTCGGCCCATGAATTTAGCAACAATTTGGATAGCCCGCTGCAAACGAGTATTGAAGCCCCCCCATGCCCCCTCTATCCGATAGCTGTACGGGTCCCATTTTTTGCTGTAGCTGTGCATTATCTCGCTTTGATCCAGCAAGTGGAATCACCACAGACCTTTCTCCTTATTCTGTACGTTAATTGACGGATACCTGCATCGCTTGCTGGATGACGCCATGCAGCTGCTCCACAGCAGCTTCTTTCGTCAATAACGTCCGAGCTCCCGCAGTCGTGATGGCATTGAAGGCTTCCCCTCCCGTATTCACCGATAAACCGATCACTTGGACCTGAGCATGGGAAGGGTAACAGAGATTCGACATTTTGTCGTCGCGTCGGATCACTTGCTTCTCGGTGGTGTGAGTGCTGTTCTGTCACGCCAGGACATTTTAAGCGTAGGTAATATTTCAAGGCCATTCGATAACAACCTCAAGAGGAAATCTTGAGGCCGGACTGATAGAGTACGCTAATTGTAATTTAGTGAAGTGTCAGTTAGAGCCGCTCACAGAGGCTGGAACTGCACCGTCTGCCAGTTAGCTATAGTTCTCAGTTCGCACTTGGAACCGCGAGAACGACTCACCATGTAATATGGGTCTCTCTAGTCGCCTCCGTTTGATACGCCGCACACTCATTTGGGGGGACTAATGCGACAGGCCACTCTCGACCAGTGTTGCAAAAGGCACCCACAATGAGGGGATGAGGAGGTTTTTACCTGCATTTTACCTCAGGAACACATTCGCATTAGTGGCACTTCTCTTGCTGGAGCTTACTCGTATGGATTTCGAGCGTATCGTAGGCTCGCTACGGCCGTGGCGTCACTCACAGAGAGACAATTATGGTTAACAGGACGATTGTGCTGATTGTCGAGGGCGATGGAGATATGCGTACTCTTCTCCATGATGAATTTTGAGGCGCAGGCTATCAGGTTTGTAAAGCCCAGAATGTCAATGAAGCCGTTCGTGCCGTTTTGGAAACACCTCCCGACGTGATTGTGACAGGTCACTTGAGAAGGAATATCCTGATGAACTGGTGAAATTTATACGCGCTCATCGAGTGGAACCCTGCCTTAAAGGGGATCTGATTGCATGTCCGTCGCCTTTTCCCCAACTGAGTACGTTTCATCAAATATTTGAGAAAGCACAGATGAAAGCCTATATAGAACTCGGCGCGCATAGCATCAAAACCAATCTGTCAGAAATAGGATGGTGAAGCCGCAGGTCAACTGCCCCGCTGGGCCTTAGGGAAAGAGTAATGTGTCATTCGCTGGACGGGTTTCCTTGCCGCCAAATTCACCGGTGTGGTAAGCTGCGAGGGAGTACATTCAGGCGGCATTCACTTCAGGTTGGAAAATCACCTGTGTTTCTGGGCCAAAGTAATTTTTGCTGCGGTCCACCGCCACCAACTAAACCAGCGACTTAGGACTCAGCTGCTTCTGCATCCTCGCCTCAGGTGATCGAAAAGTTCTGTTTCTTCTCTCCAAGCTTCATCATCTCGATTGTACGCACAGGGAAGAAAGGAGTGGAGAGGGGCGGTTCTGGCACTATGGCCTTGCGTTGGCCCAGGAAGATCGCGAGTATGGCCGAACTGAGATCGGTCTCACCGAAGCGATGAAGAAGTATTTGCCCACGAACCGACGGGTACGCCAGGTCCTCAACGCTGCCCTTGCTGCCATGGTGCTGCTCGTGCTGGGCACGTCGTGGCTCTGGCAGAAGGGCTATACCATCGATCAGGCCGCGCTCAAGCTTCAATCGTTCTTTGTCAGTATCCTTGTGCCGCCTCAGATGGTGCAGATTGCAGCCGGTTCTTTTCAGATGGGTGATGTGGAGAAGTTAGGCGAATCATGGCGCAACCCGGTTCATCCAGTGACGATCAAGCCCTTTAAGCTCGGAAAATATGAAGTGACCTTTGACGAATACGACCGGTTTGCGATCGCCACAGGACGACATTTGCCGGAAGACCAGGGGTGGGGACGCGGCTCTCACCCGGTCATGAACGTCTCTTGGGAGGATGCAAAAGCCTATGCGGCATGGCTGTCCGCCCAAACGGGCACACGCTATCGACTGCCGACGGAATCGGAATGGGAATATGCGGCACGCAGCGGCGATAAGGAGGAACAATGGGCAGGCACCTCTGAGGAATCGCAGGTTGGGGCGTACGCCATTTTTACGGACAATTCAGGAAGTCGCACGGCGGAGATCGGCACGAAGCTGCAGAACAGTTTCGGGCTCCATGACCTGAGTGGGAACGTGTGGGAATGGGTCGAGGATTGTGCGCATTCAGCCTATGATGGGGCGCCAGAAGATGGCACGGCATGGTTAGAGGCGCATGGTGGTCATTGCGGCGCGCGCGTGCTTCGGGGTGGATCCTGGTACCTCACGCCAGGGTTTTTGCGTACCTCAATCCGCATCTGGCTCTATGCCAGTCATCGGGGCCTCAATGTCGGCTTCCGTCTTGCCCAGGACATGCAGCCGTAACCCTTTGTGCTTTGCTCTTGTACCGCTACCTCATAAGCCGCGGGTCACCCCTTCGATCCGGGTCCGCCCATATGTGCCCTTGATCACCAGCCTAGTGTTCTTCCTAGTATTAGAACTTGTCCTCTCTGTCAGAAAATAACTGCCGCGAACTGCACTGCGACAGGAGGGCAGCATTATGACGACGATCAAATACTGTTCGAGATGCGCTGGCCTGTTATCATTGTTAAGACCCAAGACGAAAAATGAGATGCTATTCTACTGGGCGACTATCCGCCAGCTTCGGCCGATCAGCCTAACGGGCGCGTGTGATAAATGTGGGCAGAGAGAAAATCTTGCTTATTATCGGTTACCAGATTGAAATGCTCCAATCCTGAAATGAGACACTTTGAGCGCGAGAATTGCTGGATGGACATGAGGAGCCAGCCTAATCGGCTGATAAAACCAGTGCATTGCAGGTCTAACCCTCTGGGCTGCACAGTGAGCTATTCGATGGCCGAGCGAGCTTGCCCATGTTGGTTTCACGCCTTCCTTCTCGACAACACAGTCCAGGATTTTGAAGCATCATCCATGACTTACGGGGGGCCTCAATGCCTGCCAATGGAATTCATGGGGTTGATGACCCTGTAAGTAGTTTTACGATTTGCTACAATTTTCCCCAGTTCGCGGTCTTCGCTAAGCGTGACTGACGAGCAGGCCGCAAGAGGTCGCTTCGATGAAAATCGACGCACTCTTTTTCTCGAATACCTGCTTCCTCCTGTGCGCGGTCTGCCAAGAGAAAACCCAGAATACGTTTCTCCCTCCAAACATGTTCCAAACGTACTGTGTCCGCTGTAAACAAACAGGAACCTGGTATCTGGATAGTGCGTGTTGGAAGCCCTCACCGGTTCATACAGAGGACCGGTCTCCTACCAATGATCGGACCGCCCAGAAATTGTCCTGACTCACCTGCTATTCCGAAAACCCAGCCGTGACTTACAAAGGCTATACTATTCAGCCCGCACCTCGGCTACTCGTGGATACGGGAATGTGGGAATTGAATGTCTTCATTTCCTGGTCAACGAAGGACGAGGAGGATAGCCGTCATTTCGTGAGGACTGGTCGATATACGACATTCGAAGAAGCCACGGCCCAGTGCATCGCCTATGGCCAGCTCATCATAGATGGCAAGATTCCTGGCTCATCGGTTAGATAACACAAGAGCGAGAGATGACCACGTCTTGCATGCTCCTGACTATTCTCGTTGCGTCCATCGCCGCTAGTCCTTGAGAACTATTGCGAATTAGCCGACGTGAGATCTCTAACTTCCATTATCTGTCAGCGGCGCTATCTGCAATTCTCGTTCACCCATCAGCCAGCCTCCAGACTTCTCCTTGAGGTTTCTCTCTAATTGTCTTGGAATATTACCTACGCTTAAAATTTGTTGGCTTGACAGAGGAGTCTTCAAGGAAGCCGGCTTCTTTTCATTACTGAACAGCGCAGGGATCGCAACCGATGATGGGAGTCACTTGTTCCTAGGGCACACAGATGTTCCGCCATACGATTATCCTCGCTGACACCGATCCTCATACCCTCGATCATTTCCCGCGCATCTTGTCTGATCACTTCCCGCACGTGATGGTCGATATCTGTACTTCCGTCGAGGAACTATGTCGGAAGAGTGGCCTGGCATCGTACGACACCATGGCAATGAGTCTCATTCTGCTGCAAGCGTATCGATTCCTCAAATATAAAGCCGCCCAGGGTTCCGTCGCGCCCATTCTTGTCACTGCCGGTGAGCGAGACCGCACATCGGCTTATCGGGTCCTCCAACGGGATGCGCTGGATTTCATCGCGAAGCCCGTCGTTCCTCATGAGGCTGTCCATGCGGTCAAACAGGCCCTATGGCATAATCAATTGATGAAATTGCTCGCGTCGAGAGTGCGGGCAATAGCGACGTTTCAAGACCATATGGAGACATATCCTCGGGATTTCACCGCTGAACCACATCTTGCGGCTGCCTATGAATTGGTCGACAGAACATTACAGATGTTCAAGACGAGCAAGCGCCCGCTTCTGTCGACTGAGGAGGAAGGAAATCTCTTCGATACGGCGGCCTCCATTCAAGAACTCACCAGGAAACGTGCCTTAGACCGTCTCCTCACTCTATGCAATGACAGTCCATCACAGTAAGCCTCATGGTCTCAGCTACTGAAGCATTGTCCCACCCCATGACGCATGGACGGTATATCAATATTGCTTCAGGGGGTTAGCCGTCTCACCGTGGTGTGAGCAACTGATTCTTCAGATGGCTTAAATGAAAGACCGAGGCGGGTAAGCAGTGCCCTAATTTCACGCAACGTATGTTCCCCAAACCTCCTATTGATTAAGATCTGATGTTCGGTCGTATTGAGGAGGTCAGCAAGTGTGGTGATGTCAGCATTTCTGAGGGAGGTTTCAGTATAGGAGCTCAACTTGAGTTGACAGATCGAAACAGTTTCTGGCCTTTGACACTCAGAGAGCGACAGGGGTGCCACTGCTTGGTCATAGGCTTGTAGCCAGGCTTCTTTGTGTCGCCTCATCACCGCCACCTGCTGCTCATCAAACGGTGGTTCGTATCGATGAGCCGGTGAACGCCTGCGAACCGTCAGGCGCGCCAATCTAAAGAACCTCTTCCTACACAGTGTCATTGACGTACCAAACGTCGTCGCCGCCTGTGAATATGTCGCTCCGGATAAGACCATTTCAAATAAACGCCTGGCATCAGCGGCTTGCTCTTCCTTTGTAGGAACAATTCGAGCCGTCCTATTGATAGGCTTTGGCTGACAACGCTCGGCCGCTTTCTTGGTCCGATGCGAGTGCTCTGGCACACCACAGTCCCCCACACTCACGGCACGACTCGGGCGCACATGGTACAACGGGACAGGAGGGACGTAGCGCGCCAAGACCGAAAATCCGTGCGTGAGGAGATGAAGAATCTTGGACCAGGGCCGATTCATAGGCGAGAGATTCCTAGAGAGATAGTAGTGAAGCCAAGCCAGGGGGCAGCCTTGGCTGAACTCTCTGTTAAAGATTACCTATCCAGACTCATTGAGCGCGACTAGGGAGAACACTGAACAGGGAGGGAGTCTTGGCAGGGCCGACACCACCTTCCCTTTCTCCTGGCGCTGGAAGCCTAAAAGAGTCTCAGTACTATGACGGATGGCAGCTTTCCCCTGACTATCGACTTGGTCCCACCGTTCTCTGCCAGCCATGATTCTGGCTAAATTACCCCTGTTGTCCACCCATCCGCTCCGCTGTCGTGAAGCTGAAGATATCCTCCGCTCCGCATCGGTCCAACGTCTCGGCAATCGCATTGAGGTAACGCTCCTCGGCTTGGACCTCAAGGACCGGTCCGCCACGCCGAACGCCTTCTGGGGGCAGAGGCTGACTCGATGGATCGATTCCAAGTACGTGCTTGAGGCTCGCGAAGAAACCATTCGGAGACATGTCGGTATGGCTGGTGGGCTGAAAGCCGACGTGATCGTAGACCTGCATCTCGATCGTGGGAACCTTCCTAAGGGTTGCGAGTTCGAACTTTGTTTGTTCCGCGTGTGCGAGCATGCCGAAGAAGCCTCTGATAGTATTGGCCATCTTTTCGTCTCTCAGCCATAAGCTGGTAGTGGCTCAGTCTGAACAGTATGTTCGATGTGTCGTCAGACACAAACTCGTTGGCGGTGAACATTGCTCATATACGTTACTCTCCCCTGACCATTGACCCGCTCGGCAATGATTGCGATGGGACATCGCCATTGTCTCACAAGGACGAATGCGTCAGTTTAGGGTGGGTCGTGAACTTCTGGCCAACCCTGCATAGATAATACTGGAGAAGTTCGAGTTCGATGTATGTCAGGTCCTCTGCTTTGATGGAGCCGTCGAGCAAGGTTTCCGATATGACCATAAAATGCCGAATCTCATCACGTAAGGTCATGAGAGAGCCGCTCTTCTGCGATCGTGATGGCGGTCAATATGGATGCATTGCTATAGGACCGGCTTAGTTATGCATTCGGAAGGGTATCTTCTGAACTAGCAACTCTCCTAGTTGATGCTGCGTGTCGTGTTCATACGTATTTATATGCATGTATATGCGTGAGAACATATCCAGCGCCAATAAGTGTTCCTAAGTAAAGTCTCAGGCTATAGCAATATACCTGCTCGTTTTCTATTGCACGCTGGCTACCCCATGATGTACAACCCGTCCAATCTTAGACTGCCTTATAAACACTTGTAATAGATGACCGCCTGGCAGAGAGCGAGCGGCAATTGTGAATGAACAGGAACTGTCCCTGTATTGCGTCGATGAGTTCTCCTCGCATTTTCCCTCTGAGGTGAACGCAGAATGGACGGAGAAAGAGCTCATTGTGAGCTGTTCGTGTGAGCTCGCAGAACTCGGAAGTCTTTGCCCCCATCTCAGAGGACTCATCAATAACGATCCCTCTATCCTTGCACAACCGACAAACCAGGAGCAGATCGCAAACCTTGCCCTGTTCCAAGTCTGGCTCGCAGACACCAGTTGCCAAGATGATTTGAACAAATTAGAGGAGTGGGAGCGCGTGGTTGAAGAGCTCCAGCGCCTCAAAGTCTTGGTAAAGGGCAGGCTGCGGTCAGGTTGGAAACGAGCATCCTATATCAAAGCGGCTTCGTAGGTGGTCACGGTGATGAAGACCGACCCATGTCAGTACGTATGCCTGCTGATCGTTGTTACAGAAAATGGAAAGAAACGTGTTAATGGGAGAAGAGTCTCATGAGTGTATGGCCCGAGCTGGTCGGATATATGCGTAGCAAGTTGCATTAGTCATCTTCCTTATTTTTGTTGTTTCCATTTCCGTTATTTCCTCCATTCCCATTGTTTCCTCCATTTCCTCTGTTACTCCCGTTCCCCCGGTTGCCGCCATTATTGTCCTCGTCTCCATTGGCCGCACGATTTACGGTGATGGAATAGGTCTTCGAACTGCCATTCGCAGCGGTCACCGTGATGGAGACAGAAGTACTGGTTCCAGCTCCGTTTAATGGAATGGTGGCTTGTCCTGTGGAAACCCCTGTCCCGGCGCTCACTGAGCCGGACAGCACGGCATTCGCGTCGGCCTTCGTAGCCGAAAGGTTCATGCTCGTGACATCGCTGGCTACATCTGTGGTGTAGTCCTCTCTGCCCGCTGCAAAGGAAGGCGTTAAGGACCCTGGCGAGACAGATAGGGCTGACAAGTTGTTGTTGCTCGATGACGAGGCTCGGGCCACGGTGATTCGGTACGTCTTGGAGCTGCCATTCGAGGCAGTGACCGCGATCAACACAAGAGTCGCTGTCCCCTCCCCACCGAGTTGTATGGTTGCTTGGCCGGTGGCTGTTCCTGCTCCGGCTGTCACGTCTTCAGATATCACCGCATTGGCATCGGCTTTGGTTGCAGCGACATTCACGCTGGTGACGGAGTTTGCCACGTTCACCGTGTAGGTCAGAGTGCTTGGTACAAACGCAGGAGCCAAAGAGCCTGGAGATACGCTCAAGGCCGACAGGTTGTTGTTCCCACCCAATGCGGCACGATCGACTTCCACCGTATAGGTCCTCTGAGTTCCGTTCTGCGCCGTCACCACTATATTGATCAGGGTACTCAACCCCGCTGCACGCAATGTAACGGGGCGAGCCTGGCCAGAGGTGGTGGGTGTCCCGTTCACCGTCATAGTGGAACTAGAATTTTGAAGTGCAGGCGTCACCGTGACGGTAGTGACATCGGGTGTCACACTCACAGAGTAGTCTTCCGTACCGGAATTGAAGACAGGAGATAAGGAACCGGACGACACTGTCAACGCTGAGAGGTTGTTGTTCCCAACGAGAGCGGCACGCAGCACGTTCACAGAATAGGTTTTGGAGGGGCCGCTCTGAGAGTTCACGATGATATTGATAAAGGTATTTGCTCCCGGCCCGTTCAACGTAATGGCTCGAGCCTGACCTGAGTTCGTGGCTTGGCCATTCACGGTCATGCTTGCTGCGCTATCTTGCACGCTGGGGGTTACCGTCACGCTGTTCACGGTACTTGCCACATTGATCGTGTAGCCGACGGTACCGGCGCTGAAAGGGGGGGTTAACGCTCCCGGTGAGATGGTCAGACTCTGCAAATTGTTATTGTTTGACACTCCACGGCTCACCATCACCAGGTAGGCTTTGTCATTGCCGTTCTGGGCTGTCACGATAATCGTGATGCTCGTGCTTTGGCCCGGGTCATTCAGGGTGATTGCACGGGCTTGACCAGAGAGCGCGGCCTGTCCATTCACGGTCATCGTTGCAGCAGGATCCGACAGTGTGGAGGTGACATTGAGGCTTCCGACGTTGTTGGCAACACTAACGGTATAGGTTTGCACGTTCGCATCGAATGCGGGAGCCAGTGCTCCAGAGGAAACCCCCAAGCTCTGTAATGAGTTGTTTCCAACTAGTCCTGCTCTGATCAGACGGATAGTATAGGTTCTCGAATTATTGGGTGATTCTGAAACTACAATATTGACGACGGTCGTTTGCCCGGCCGGATCGAGGGTGATGGTACGACTTGTCGTCGCGTGACCATTAATCGTCACGGTATCGCCCGAGACTGCCGCTTGGGCGGTGACGGTCACAGTCGTAATGTCGTTGGTCAGATCGACGCGGTATGAGGTTGTTTCGCTGCTAAACCCCGGTTGAAGTGTGCCGGGGCTGACGGTCAGCCTGCTGAGTTCCACTGCTGGGTTAACGGACGCCGAGTCGCCACACCCAGAGGCGCTCAACCCGAGTGCAACAAGAAAAGCGGCGGCTAGATACTGTCCAGCACCGGCGAGTAATGGATGCGTGATTCGAACCATGGGCCTTTATGAAGTCATGAAGGAATAAAGCTATTCAACCCGCGACAAGTCCATCTATGAATAAGTCTAGATTCGCAAGGAAGTAGGGATACCCCTAGGCCGTATCGATGCAGGTATGCACCTGAACGCAATAATGGAGGAAGCAGCTTTATGCTTCGATGTGGCGGCCTCACTTGAATAGCACACGAGCAAGCGAGCGTTAGACCGGCTCCTCACTCTGTGCAAAGACGGTCCTGCACAGTAAGTCTTATGGTCTCAGCTACTGAAGCATTGCCTCACCCCATGACGGATGGACGGTATACCAATATTGCTTCAGGGGGTTAGCCGGCTCACCGTAGTGTGAGCAACTGGTTCTTCAGATGGCTTGAATGAAAGACCGAGGCGGGTAAGCGGTGCCCTAATTTCACGTAGCGTATGTTCTCCAAACCTCCTATTGATCAACACCTATTGATCAAGATTTGATGTTCGGTCGTATTGCTCTAAACGAATCGGACGGGATGATCATCCTGGTTTGGTCATGAATGGCGCGATCTTGGAGAGTATCTCCACGCAATAGTATTCGATCATGAGGGCTCATCCTTCGTGAGCGCTCTGTGCTGGGCAATGGCGGCGAGAATGTGTTCACAAGCTACGGAGAATGTTTTCACTTCTTTCGCCAGTTGCATTGGGTGCCTCCTTTCCCGAGCATAAACGACGCAGCATTCTGCCAGAATCGGTAATGGAGTCAATCCGGAGGCCTGACCGCTGAGTGAGAGTGAAGTCCCGGAGAGGCGACCCGATATGATTCAGTTAATAGAGAAGACAGCGCCGGAGATGGGCGAGCCTAGGTGATCGTTAACAATCGGTCAGAGGGAAATAGGAACCGTTCATTTACCTTGATTAGGAGTTCTTTCATCTTGATATACCCGGTGCTTCAGAGTGGTAATACTGGGTTAGGGAACCATTGCCATTCCTGATGGGATGCGAAGCTCTTCCCATGCGCCTCCATTTTGACCGCCTCTGTGATATTGGGATAGAGGTCGGGACCTCCTTCACGATGTTGTCCATTAGGTATCCCCCCACCAAAATGGAAGGGGCAACGGCTAAATACAATTAGCATCAATCAATCGCTGTCCAGTTTCGAGCGCTTTGGCATGGGCTTCCTTTTCAGATTGGCTGGGTACGCCAATCGTCTGTATCGCCTGCGGATCGTCAGTCTCGTTCGATGCCGCTGGCCAGATAGTCGTGATGAGCAGCCAGTTGCTTCCCATATGACGCACCGCAGTGGAAATCTTTCTTCCTTTGTATAAGGTTTCCATGTCTCACTCCATCAGCGTGAATCAATGTTGTTTTGTGTTTAGCTAATCTCGCCGCGACAGCCTCTTCTGCGGTTTCCCAGCATTGAACGACTTGAGCTTCAGACTCATTGATCCATTGT
The DNA here is from genome assembly GCA_024760545.1 of Nitrospira sp. Classification (NCBI taxonomy): domain Bacteria; kingdom Pseudomonadati; phylum Nitrospirota; class Nitrospiria; order Nitrospirales; family Nitrospiraceae; genus Nitrospira; species Nitrospira sp. The sequence continues at coordinate 4,449,279 of CP060501.1, read as the reverse complement.
AAATCTGGAAGCGAGGTAGGCCTTCGCCGGTTTCTACGGCACGACCTCGGCGTTGTCAGACGAATTCAGCAGATAGAGGGTTTCGTTCTTGATAAAGAATCGATACGGGTGCTCGCCGACGTAGCTGCCCTTTAGATTCTTCGCATCGATGCCCACCTGCACAAGATAGCCAAACACCGGAGAAGGGTTTTTCGTCCCCGAGATGCGCACGTACCCCTTCTGTGGCTCTCCGAAGAATCGATAGTAGGCGGTGTACGGATCAAACAGCACACCTTGCATATAATCCTTCACGGCCTCCTGATAGATTGTTCGAGCAGGGACTTTGCCATAGTCCGCTCTCGCGATCTGTTCAGGAGTGACAGGGGGGATGGATGTAACGCACCCGAGGGTCAAGAGCAGGAGGAGGGCCGGGAGTGTTTTGAAGTAGGACTTCAACAGGACGAACATTGCTGCTCCTCGCAGAATTCAGGGTGTCTCTGTTGCGTAGCTGATTAATACTAGACCGCCTCCTCGCCATTCCCAGCTTCGCCAAGCAATTCAATATCACCCAGCCGTGCTTTTGGGACAACCTGACCTGCTGCTCTGCCCTCGTTCCGAGAACCAAACCACCAGCTTTACTTGGCGGTCCGACAGCCCGGGTGGTTGCAGGCACACGCATTACCCTCGGTGCGGCCAGTGCGGCATTCGTCGGAGCAAAATTCTTTTCCCGCCTTAGCGGGACATTTACACTGAGGATGGGCGCATTGCTTTTCGGTCATGATTGTCGCCTCAATGCGTACGCTGCAACGTCGTCGTATGGCCTTAGCCGGTCACATAGGCCTTGTCCAGGTCACCCGCAGCAACACTTTGTCCAGCTGGTACTGTCAGAACCTGAACGCACTTAGGCGTCGCAGCAAGACCTTAGGGGCTCACTATATAAACCTTAGACTCTGGTGCTAGTTTCTGATCGTATCGATGACATCCTTTCTCGTTGACCCCCCGGTGGATGGATAGACATCACCGTTGGAGCCGACATCCTCGATGACATCCTTTCTTTTCTCCTTTCCGGGTGTCATGCTGTCGGGCTGCGCCCCTTTCTTCGGGACTTGCTCCATGACATCCACTCTCTCCTGACTTCCCGCTTCCTTCCTGCTCTTGGACGCCGCATTCTCCTTTGTGCTCCCCTTGTTTCCCTGTGGGTCAGCAGCGAAGCTGTCGAAAGGGCTCAAGATTAGGGTTGCAGCCAGCATCGACAAGAATCCAACTGTTACTAGGTTCTTTCCTCTCATGACATCCTCCCCTTTCTAGTGAGACTGGTCTAGACACCGAACAGCCATCTGATCCATCCCAGATTGGACAGAAACAAGTAGCCTTCACAAACTCACGTCGTGACCTGCGACGACTTAAACGCAGGTTGCTTACTTTAGAATAGTTCTATGCGGTGAGAGCATCCTACTAGGAAAACACATAGTGGCTAGTTCGTCACGATCATCGAGCTCACCCATGAATTTCTGAACGCCAAGGTCATTGCCGTTTCTGGGATGGACGGTGAGCGGAGTGTGCTCAGTACTGCCAGGCTATTGGGAGCCCGTCACACCCTTCGCAAGCCCTTTGGCATGGAGGAAATGCTCAGCATGATCCGGTATGGTTTTGATCCTGGTGTTGCAATGGAGCACTTTCCCTGAGGGCGGACGGGTGCGCCGGTTTGGTTGGGTGGCTGGCGAGGGGATGAGTAGTACAGTAGGTTGCAACTTGTGGCCCCCTGTTGCAACGGTTTGAGACCGCAGTCTTGGGCAGTACTACTTTTCTCTCTTCAAGTGATCGACAACTTGATTCACGATGTCGTTCCTTAACGCAATTGCATCAACCGAAACGTTCAAAATCTTCTCACAGAAAGGACAGACCATGCTTGCGCCGATCCATTTCTTCTGATTGCCCTGGTGGATAGGAAGCTGCTCAAAACTGACCTTTTGTAGAACCTGATTGCAGTGAGGGCATTTGCCTGTGTGACTCATGGTCATCTCTCCTGTTTCTAGCCGAAATACTACGGATAGGGCACGGAAATGTACATACTTACATGCTCGGCGTCAATATTTGTGTGTAGGTAGGACTTTTCAACACTTTCTATTCCGAATGAACAATGGGGGCTGCTTGCGGAAACGAATCCAGCATTTGCTAACGTACCCATTACCAAACGACTATTTGTGTTCACGGGCCGTCAGCCGTTTTGGCCCTTCTACGCGGCTTCTCCTACACCGACAACTGGAATGAATGCCACTGATGCTGTCATGTCTGCAATTATATGTTCTTCTGTTTGGGGCAGAGCTTGCTGGGCCCAAGTTTCTAAACGTATAGGACCTTATACACGAGTACCGCAACACGTTGATTGAGACAACCGTGGAAAGTGGAAGACGCCCGCTGAAATATATTGGAGCGTGTCAGGCTGGAGACAAGGCAATGGATCTTTGCATTAGCGGGTATTATGAGATGGGTACGGGGTGAACAGTTCGGGTTGAAACGCGGGCCTAGCAGGAAACGCACTCTATTTGCTGGAATGACAATTTCTTCAGAAAGGATCGGGAGAGCTACCAGGCTACGATAAGACTCTCGCACCTATTCACTTCTGCTGAGAATTCCTTTGTTACCAGTTACTCCCTCCAACTCCGCCATTTAGATATAACTATGTACGTTAGTCCGAGAATGGCTCCCACCAAGAACGGCTCGATAATCCATGGCATCATACAGTCACCTCTTTTCCATGTCATCACTGTTACAAAGCACATGGCTGTCGATTGCGATTGACACGAACAAGGCCCCGCCAATTCCTATGACTAAGGATGCCACTTTAATATACGTTTTTAACTTTCGAGTACATTCAGGAAGATCCCACACGATCTCGCCCCTAAAGCGGCTCAAGCAATTGTTGGCTTGGCCACGCGACAAATGTGAGAACTTTTTAGATGATACTCGCACCTTGTGCAAAAAGCGAATGGCTACCCGGCACGTAGCCCGTCTGGTTCGTAGGGCAACTCTCCATTCTTGTGTCTGACGTCCCCGCCCGCGATGACACGCAACCAGACGTGGCTGCAAGTGGTCCGCTATTTCGGTAAGAAACGCTAGACCTACATCAATCTCGCCTATAGCGATCAAGTGATCGAGGGTTCGCCACAGAACGCCATCCACGCCGTGCCGATCCAATCCTGGGCAAGTCGATAAGGGCCGGAACTAACCACTCTATCGTTCCGGAAACCACCTTCCACCAAAGATTCCGCCGCGTGTCTCTCCCGCACCCTGACAAAACATTGACGGATTCAACCCTTGCGCACCGTCAAGCGTATGACACTTTCTACCCACGTTATATTACGTATAGCGTAAATACGTGCACTATTGAATAGCACGATTTGGTGCAGCTCTTGCTTATGTTTGTCATCAGCTGTGAACGCAATCAACCTGGGAGGGATCAATGGAATGTCCGAAGTGCAAAGGGATGATGATGCTAGAACGGTTCTCAGATTTCTTTCTCGCGTTTTATGCATGGAAATGCCTCAATTGCGGGGCCATTATTGATCGCACCATTTCGAATAATCGCCACAAGAGTCTGTCTGCCCAAGGATCTCAGGCCGTTGCCGTGCGCTAAAAGATCTTAGCGCGGAACTTGAGGCGCTCCAGTTCTTGGTCATGCAGGCTGCACTGAATTTAGTGCAAGACAGAGCGTTGTTCCTAGAAAGTAGCGGTACTATTTTGTGCTGTTCTATCTCCTGATATAGGCTCTGACCAGGTCTCCCACCACCACTTTATCCAACTTGGTGTTCTTGTCGACATGGACCCTGTACGTTTTGCCGTCGTCATCTTTGATGGAATAATACTCCCCTTCGATTTTCATCAACGTCCCCTTGACCATGTCTTTCGCCAGGCGCTCTTTAATTGTGGGACTGACCTCTTTCTCAGCCATGGGAGTGGCCGCGTAGGCCATCCCTATGCCGGAGCCCAACAGTCCAACCACCAGTACCGATAGTAATGTGGTTTTCATAGGTACCTCCGTTCGTGTTGAATCATTCTCTCAGGAGGCTATCGACTCGGGCACTAGGAAAACATGACAGAGGGCTACTGAAAGAAGGCGGACATTTGGGGGAGTATTTGTAGTACAGGTTAAATCCAAAAGTTGGACCGTTCTTTCAAAAGAGCCCACCCTAATGACCTCGATAGGCTTGATACTAGGGAAACGCTTAGGACGATGATGAACGAGGGAGGTGAGCAAGGATTATAACATTTCTACAAGGCCCTGGACGGTATCGGGGCATTCCCTCTGACCGGTTGTTCACGAGGGCGTAAGCTGGCTTTGCGAGGTTGATCGATTGCTGGATGTGATAGTGCCCCCGGTGGTTAGACCCTAGGTCTTCTACCAGGTTGCTTCAAATCTCGCCTCTTTATATGCTACTGCCCTTCCTCACTCTGCTGCTAACTAGGACGAAAGATTCCCGCATGACAAGATTTTCTCTCTTCAAGAAATTACCCGCGTGGAACACGCGGAGTACGTTGCAACAGTCCGCTCAACTAACCCACTCGCGAAGAATCATCGCGGGTTAGCGCATGCGAGACGACATTTCTACGAATGTAAAACAGTTTGCCCATCGACTCATTGAGTTTGAGACGGGTACGGCCACAGCTGCCAGCGTTGGCGACCACACATCACCGGCCTTTTGCGTCTGCGAAAAGCTACGCCAGCCTCTCTCACGCCTGGCCGGAGTGGCTGGTTTTCGGTCGCTCTTGTCCCGTGCGCTGGCGCTGGCCAGCGGCGAACTGCGCTGGTTGAAGGCCATCCACATCGCAGCCGATGGATCCTTGAAGGGCTGGGACGACACGCAGGCACAATTGTCGCCGCACGAGATCCGCGAAGGAGAGGTCCTGCTGGTCACTCAGTTACTCGGGCTTTTGGTGACGTTCATCGGCGAAGGGCTGACGATGCGCCTGCTCCTGGACGCATGGCCGGATGTGGCATTCGACGACAGGCAGGGGTAAACGAGAGGACAATCCATGAGAAAACCAGTCAAACCGACGGGACACGAACGGCCGGGGAAACCCCTCGACAAACGGGGGAAGGTGATCATCCGTAAGTTACCCACCGGCATTCCCGGGCTCGACGCGATCCTGGGGGGCGGCCTCCCGGAGTTTTCGTTCAACATCGTCGCCGGCGGGCCCGGCTGCGGCAAGACCACCTTTGCGCATCAGTTCGTGTTCGCCAATGCCACGCCGAAACGTCCTGCGCTCTATTTCACGATCCTCGGCGAGTCGGCTATCAAGATGCTGCGCTACCAGCAGCAATTCACGTTCTTCGATCAGACCAAATTGAGCGGCGCGATCAGCTTTATCAACTTGAGCCACGTCGTCCTCGAACAGAATTTGCCCACGGTGCTGCAGGCGATCGTGCGCGAAGTGGAGGCGGCCAATCCCAGCTTCGTCGTGGTCGATTCGTTTCGCACCGCGTTGCGGAAACAAACTGACGTGACCGAGATGGACGTGCAGTTTTTCGTCCAGCAGTTGGCCCTCCACCTGACCAGTTGGCAGGCCACGACGTTTCTGCTCGGCGAATATGTTGAGAATGAAGTCCAGGAGAATCCGATCTTCACCGTCGCCGACGGCCTACTCTGGCTCTCGCAAGTGACGGAACGCAATTCGGTCGTGCGGAAGATGCAAGTCATCAAGCTGCGCGGCCAGGCGTCCGTGCCGGGGCTCCACACGTTCCGTATCACCGAGGATGGGGTGCAAACCTTCTCGCGCACGCTGGGGTTGGCGGAACGAAAACCCCGACCGGAAAAACGTCCCCGCCTGTCTACCGGTATTCCTGCGCTGGACCAGATGATGGGCGGCGGCATCCCAACCGGGGACAGTGTCCTGGTAGCGGGAGCGTCCGGGACAGGCAAATCGGTGATGGCGGTCCAGTTCATTGCCGAAGGGCTGCGGCAAGGTGAGACGGCCATTATGGCGGTGTTTGAGGAACGCCCGGAGGACGTGAAGCGCCGGGCGAAGAACCTGGGGCACGACTTGGCCAAGGCCGAGCGAGATGGGACGCTCAAAATCCTCTACCTGCGCCCGTTGGACCTTTCGGTGGATGAAAGTCTTCAAGCGATCCTCGATGCGGTCAAAGAACTCGATGCCAAACGGCTGGTCATCGATTCTCTGGTCGGCTTCGAGATGGCGCTCGCGCCCGGGTTCCGCACCGACTTCCGCGAATCACTGTACCGGATGATGGCCACCGTGACGGGGGCCGGGGTGACCGTCTTCAACACGGTCGAATTGGACGAGAGCTTCACCGAATTTCGCTTCAGTCATTACATGGTATCCTTCCTGGCCGATGACATTATCCGGCTGCGGTACGTCGATATTGACGGCGTGCTCCGCCGCATCCTGGCTGTCGTCAAAATGCGTGATAGCCAGCACGGCAAAGATATCCGTGAATTTGAGATTACCGGGAAGGGGATCAGATTGACCGATACACGCCTCAACGAATATCGTGCGCTGATCACTGGCATTCCGGCGTATTGGAGAGCCGGGAGCCAATCGAAAGAGCCATGACAGAGCCGGAGCCCCAGAAAGATTCTTCGCGGGTCGTGCTTCCACCGGAACTTCGCCACTCCCTCATGGAGCGTTCCCCGGTGCCCATGGCCGAACTCAAGGGCGCCCAACACATCGTCCACTATGGCAACGCTGCCTTCTGCCTTTTGGTTGGAAAGGACCGGGATGCTCTTTTGGGAAGGCCTTTCAGCGAAAGTATTCAGGAAGGGGACCACTGTCTTACTGTCTTGGATCGCGTCTACCGCACGGGAACATCTGAAACGCACACCGAGTCAGAGCAGACAGAACCCCATCCGGTCTATTGGTCGTATGCAATGTGGCCCGTGCTGGATACCCATGAACGACCGGTGGGCGTCATGATGCAAGTCACCGAGACGACGCTATTTCATCAGCAGGCCACGGCGATGAATCAGGAGTTATTGCTCTCATCCGTACGCCAGCATGAACGCACGGAGGTCTCGGTCAAGCTGAACGATGAGCTGGAACAACGTGTGTCCGAACGCACGAAAGCCCTGGGGCAATCGGAGAATCGCCTTCGCCTGCTGGCGACGGAGCTGAACCTCGCGGAACAGCGTGAACGCAAGCGATTAGCGACCGAGTTACATGATTATCTAGCGCAACTGCTGGTCCTCTGCCGGATGACGCTCACGCAAGCAAGACGGACCGGCCTCCCGTCCAATAGCGAAGCCCTGGTCAACCAAACAGAGGAAACCTTGGGGATGGCCCTGACGTACTGCCGAACCTTGATGGCCGAGTTAAGTCCACCGGTACTACAGGAGCGAGGATTGCCCGCCGGTCTCACGTGGTTGATCGACAATATGAAGCGACACGAGTTGACTGTTACCCTCGACGTGAAGCAGGGAGGCGACCTGCCACTGACTCAAGATCGCGCCGTACTCTTGTTCCAATCAGTCCGGGAGTTACTGATCAACGTCGCAAAACATGGCATGGTGAAGCGGGCCACTGTTCAGATGACGTACGAAGGTGGATTGCTGCGCCTGGCCGTGCACGATGACAACGGGTTTGATCTGTCTGCAGCTGCTCTCTCCGAAAGTCCCTCCCCGCTGTCCTCGAAGTTTGGGCTGTTCAGCATCCGGGAACGAATGAAGGCGATGGGTGGCAGTTTCGATCTTCAATCAGAGCCGGGGGAGGGCACCACCGCGACGCTCACTTTGCCCGTCACAATGCGAACTGAAGTCGCGGGTATGAAAAGCGAGACGATAGAGAAGACGATCGATCATCAGCCGCCACCTAGCAACTCTTTTTCTGATCGCCGCATCCTCGGGAGTCAGTCCTCAGCATCAGAAACGCACGCGCCGATTCGCCTTCTTCTCGTGGACGATCAGCCCCTCATGCGGGAAGGCCTGCGAAGCATTGTGTCTGCCTATAAGCATTTGGAAGTGGTGGGCGAAGCGGGCGATGGACTCGCAGCTGTAGAACTCGCTCAGGAACTCCACCCCGATGTGGTCGTGATGGATATTAACATGCCGAAGATGGACGGCATCGAAGCGACAAAGCGCATCAAAGCACATCAACCACATATTGTGATTATCGGCTTATCGGTCCTATCATCACCGGATACGGGCCCAAGAATGAAAGCGGCGGGCGCGGCTGCCTATCTGACCAAAGAGAGTGCGGGAGATGCGCTGTGCCACGCTATCGACAAGGCCGTATCCTGCAAGAGGAAAACGACTCCGCCAGGCCTGTTCACATAACGTCTGATTACGACTTCGCAAACATAGGGCAATTACGCTCTTCATGGATAGAAATAGCCTTATTTCGCTGTTACTTCAGCTAGGAATACCTCTTCCTCCATTTTCCTAGTGTCGCATTCCTCAAAAGAGTCCCATGAGCATGACGGGGGCAGGGTGCGCCCATCATGCGAAGCTGTGGTGTATGAAGAAATTAGGAGGCGAGTGAACCCTGACATAAGTTGCTCACTTTATTCAAAGGGTAGCTTTGTTGAGTAGGTTGGAGATCGACGGACAATCTCCCGCGGAGGTCCTATGCCGCAGAGCAACAGTTCCCAAAAACTATGCTTTCAATTATGGAAGGAAGGAAAATCGGTCAGTAAGACTCAACGCTGGACGACCGCAAGGGACCAATTGCTTCCGACAGCCAATTATTGCTGGACCTTTTGAGCACCGACAAAGGCAGCCATCATCTCCAGACCTGACCACACACCTATTTGCCGCCGGCTTTAGGGGCGCTACCCGATGACCCCGTGCTATTCGAGCCTGATCCGGAACTAAACGTTGTTTCTCCCATCTTCACTGTGGGTGTGGTGTCCGTCGACCCCTTGATCGTCGTCTTACCCGTTTTCATATCGGGCATGTCTGCCGGTCCACCGAGAATAATGAGACCATTGATCCGCCCTCCCTGGCCCACTGATTCAGAATGAGGCTGGATGGAGCCGTCCGACCCAAGGTCTGCGTACACACCAGCCAGACTTTTTGATTCACTTTTCAAGGTGCTCTCGGCGGGGGTATCCCCTTTAGGTGGGTCGATCATTAGGGAACAGCCCGTGTTAAAAAGAATCACGCTCATCATGACGATAGAGGCGCCCATGTGTCGAATCGTCATAATCCTCTCTCTTTCTGTGCTGATTTACAGCGCTGAACGCCTCGGCTCGCGGACCATGTCTTGTGATCGTTTGGTCACTACTTTAGCCGTACGTCCGGCATCCTTCACCGTCTCCTGTCCTTGTTTTGCAAATTCACTGGTCGACTGTCCGGCATCCCCAAGGATCTCTTCTCCCACGTCATATGTCTCTTCAGCCCAATCCAGTAAATCATCCTTCACGCGATTGGCATAGTTGCACAGCATGCCACGCAGCTCGGTGCCCGATTGAGGCGCAAACAGCAGCGTAACACCAGTTCCAATCAATGCCCCAGCTATAAAATAAGACCATCCCATCACGTGCCCAGTACGCTCATAGTAATGGTTTCCGTTGTGCATCATAACGTCCTGTTCGGCGGTTAAAGACAAGGCAGAAGAATCGTGTTTATGCATGAGTGAACATTACTCATGCAAGTTACTCTCGCCTGGCAGTTGAACGACTAGGTAATGATTGCGATGTGAGATCGGCATTGTCCTGGATCGAATAATGCGTCAGTGCTCGGTTGATCGGAACCTTCTGACCAACCTTGAGTAGACAATACTCTAGAAGTTCTAGTTCGATGTGTGTCAGCTCCTCCACTTTGAGGGTACCGTCGAGCAAGCTTTCCGAGACGACCATAAATTGCCGTATCTCGTCGCGTATAATCATGAGGGAGCCGCTCTTTCTACACCGCTGACGGCGATCCTTATGGAAGCATTTCTAGAAGAGCGCCTTAGTTATGCATTCTCAAGGGTATGCTCTGAACTAGCAACTTCCCTAGTTTATGAGGCACCATCCCCGACGGAGATTTCTCTCGTCTCGCCGTTGAAGTTCTGGCGAAAGGAACACCCATGGGAATATCGGTTGGCTTGTTGCCTTCGCATTTAGCTCGTGAGTGTCACCGAGTCCTTCCACATGTCCGGCAGTTCACCCACGATCTCGCTATGCGGCTCCGCTCGTTTCTTGACTGCTTCATAGGACATTTTCAGAGGCGTAGCACCGTGAAGCGTTCCATTCGTTGATGACGCTCGCCCCCCGAGGGCGTATGAACCACTGATTCCAGAATGAGGGCGATCACCAGTGGGCAACCTTTAGTGGGCATGATTATCATCTGTCCGAGTAGTGACAGCGGTGCATGCTGATCTGCCGGGAGTCTCACGCCTCCAACTTTTTCGGTTTTGTGTTGCCCGCATCTATCACTATGCTCCTCAAGCGCTTTTAGGATTTGATTCAAACGGCTTAGGTACAACGTGTTCAAGAACACCCTCGCTCGTCAACAATCTATTCTATTTGGTGACAGCAGGCGCCTGATCTCACTGGATGCATTTCGCGGGGCGACGATTGCGGCGATGATTTTGGTAAACAACGGCAGCTTTGGACAAGAGACGTTCGCACCACTGCGACACGCGAAGTGGCACGACTGGACCTTCGCCGATCTTGTGTTTCCGTTTTTTCTTTGGATTGTCGGTGTGTCGCTGACCTTTTCGTTCACTCGGCGGATCGACGAGGGCGCCAACAAGCTTCAGCTGATGCTGCACATGCTGCGGCGCGCCGCATTGCTCTTTGGTCTCGGGTTGTTGTTGAACGGATTTCCAACCTATACCCTGGAGACGATTCACATTCCTGGCGTGCTGCAACGGATCGCGATTTGCTAGTCGGCGCTGCGATCGTCATTTATACGTCGTGGCGCGCCCAGGTGTACTGGATTATTGGGCTATCTACCGCCTACTGGTCCATGATGACTCTGATCCCCGTTCCCGGCCACGGTCCGGGCATATTGAATCCGATTGGGAATTTTGCGCAGTACATCGACAATCTACTCATGTCGGGACATCTGTATGCAAAGGTGTGGGACCCGGAGGGGCTTATCAGCACGCTGCCGGCGATTTCGAATCTCCTGTTCGGCACGCTGTGTGGGACGTTGTTGCAGCGTGAAGGATTGGACGCGCGTGAGAAGACGATTTGGGTGTTTGTGTGGGGTCTCGCATTAGTGTCGCTCGCGGTGTTTCTCAATTTCTTCATGCCGGTCAACAAGAAGCTTTGGACGCCGCCCTACGCGTTCCTGACTTCGGGATATGCGGCTCTCACATTTGCGTGCTGTTACTGGTTCATCGATGTGTCGAGGTGGAAAGACTGGCGCGGGTTGCTGGCGATTTATGGCGCGAACCCGATTTCGATCTATGTGATGTCCGTGTTGTTTGCCACGCTGCTCTCGTTGATCGGCGTTAGTACATTGCTGTACAAATCGTTTTTTGAGGTGATTGCCACGCCGAAGTTGGCGTCGCTGCTCTATGCAATGATGCACGTTTTGATGATGTATCTGGCGGCGTGGTTCTTATATATGCACCGGTTGTTTCTTCGGCTCTAGATGATGAGAGGCCATTTAGGACTCTCCCAAAATGAGGCTCTCTAGATAGCTCGGTTACATTTCCACGAAAACCTCCTCTTGCACCACCTTGATCCCTAATTCCCTTTATGGCCTAGTGCCCGCAGCGAATGGCCTCATCCCGTACGTCTATTTTTCTGCTTCAGAAAGATTCCGAATCTCCAACGCTCTGTGGTAGAACCGCACTGCTTCTCGTACGTCCTGGCGGCACTGAGAGGTATTCAGAGCCTGATACAAATGGTCCTGTGAGGGGTATCGTCGCGCATGTCTAAGGATGATTGTGTGGTCTGTGTCCTGATTGAAGAGTCCGCAGCAGCGCTCGAACGCTGGACCCAGAAGCATGGATCTTCTGAGGGAATCGAGCCGCTGCATCAACATGCAGACCCAACAGACTGTGCCTATTGGCGTGCCGGGTATCTCAAAGCGTTACAAGACATCCTATCCCTAATAGCCAGCCGAGAGGAACCGGGTAAGAAATTCGGGGCCTACAGTTTATTCCACTAGGGCGAGCGTTATCCGACGGACAAGAACACGGGCGTTTGATAGTCCTGAAGCTGTGCAAGGAAGATCCAACTCACTACGCCGCATAGCGACTTCATTCCATACCAATTACCATTTCCTACTGTGCTGCAAACGATCGGAGCATCCGGCCAATCCGAAAATGAAGCCCATACGACCGCACTCGAGGTTGTACAACAATTGATTAGTGATCACTACCTTTAAAAGCCTTGATTCTACATAATGGGCTGAGTGCTTTTTAATGGAGGACCGCAGGTGGATAACATCGTCCAGGTGAATCAGGACCTCTATCTCAACATTGTTGAGGCAGTGAAGATCGAGGCTCATGGTAAGAGCTTTCGCATCTCTATCAGAAACGGCAATGGGTCCCTCACGGAGTATTATTGCCATCCAGAAGCACCGGGGTACGAGAAACTGAAAATCCTCTTAACGAAAGCCAAATAGGACGTGCCATGCACGTCGAGATCAATATGAGCGACGATCGCATAGCATTAGACCTGGAAAAGAGACGAATCATACAAGATTCCCTTGAGAATCTGTTCCATGATGTCAAGATTGGGGGAGACTTCCTCACGCTCTTCGTCTTCAACAACGGCAAGGACAGTTGGCAATTGCAGTTCAATCGGGAGTTCTTGGACGATCTGCGCACCATAAGGAAACTTCAGCTCTATATGGAGAACACCGTTATCCCCGCTGTCCTAGCAAACCCAGCAATGCGAATTCGAATAGGTTCCGATGGAGGAATCACCATCGCCGAGAAACTGTCCTAAATTGCCTCATAGATCCAGCCCAACCTCCGGACTTCTCCTTGAGGTTTTTCTCTAATTGTCTAGAAATATTACGTACGCTTAAAATTTGTTGGCCTGGCGGAGGAGTCTTCAAGGACAACCGGGTTCTTTTCCTCACTGAACAGAGCACGGACCGCAACCGATGATGGGAGTGACTTGGTCCTAGGGCACGGAGGGAGCCATGGAGACCGGCTACAAAGGAAGAACCATCACGACGACGGCGGCTGTCGAGGGGCCCGGCAGCTGGACCGTTGAAACGCGGGTATGGCCGGCGCCGGAGGATGGGTCTGACCATCCCAAGACGTTACCGACCCTCGCCATCACTGCGCGATCCGAGGATGAAGCCCATGTGAGAGCCATCGAGGCTGGGAAGGCGTGGATTGATTCCAACTGGAAGCACTTCGGACCCGTGCCTGACGACAGTTTTCATCTACGTGCCTAGCGTCCTTTACCCGCAGCACCACCCCTGCGTGTGTATTTCTCGCCTCACCGTTTCCTTTTCTTCTGGTGCTGCCTAAGGGGTATGGAACCGTAACCCACAACGTGGGCAGGGTCCGCCGGCTTGAACTGATGATGCCTTATCGTCCCAGTATAATAATGTAGGAAACTCAGGAAATTCCTGATTGTTGATATGCCCTTCTGAGGCCTAATGTCTAACAGCCTGGATGGCCTAATCGCTCCTCCTAATCGCCCCTCATTGTGCAGGAGGATGTTCGTTCATGGAATCCATACGTGACGAGATCCGGCAATTTGCTGTCGCTTCGGAACGCTTGATCATCATCGGCACGAACCCTGACGATCTTAGTAAAAGAGAGCGAGAGACCATTCAACATTACCTCGCTATGCTTGCCGCGAAGTTTCCAGCTGTCTTAGGAGACGAATCTCCAACCTCTTCGTCTTGACGTGATCTTAGCGTTTTCTTCCGCCTGCTTGATCGTCAGCGCAATCGGCTGCCTTCCCTTTTCCCCTGACCACTTATTGGTCATATTCCCTCCCTAGGGTATGTCCGAGCACAATTCCCACTCGGAGTCCGCTAATCTCATGGAGTCTACGGATGTGTAACCTTCGGTCCAGATATCTATGGCTGTGCAACGCAAACCAGATTCCGTCAACACCAGGAGACGATCATTCCAGCCCGTTCGCGTGCTCGTGGTCGAGAACCATCGTCTCATCCGCCAGGAATTGCGGGACATGGTCAATTCCTCCGGTGAGTTCAGGGTTGTCGGCGAAGCAGAGAACGGGGAATTGGCCTGCGTGCTGGCGCAACAACTACAGCCAGATGTCATCCTCATGGATCGTGACATGCCCAGGATGAATGGCCTCGATGCCACGCGGTGGATCAAAACGACGCAGCCCCAGGTGATCATTATCGGGCTCTCAGTCTACCCAAGTGGCGCAGTCGCTCGTGACATGAAGGCCGCAGGCGCGTCGGCCTACCTGACGAAGGAAGCCTCGCCGGAGGACTTCTACCAGGCCATCCATTCCGCGCTCTTTAGGTAAAGCAGACTTCATCCTCTCTCGCCGCGTCTCACATATGTGAGAACATTCCTGGCCCTGGTCATGAACCCGTAGCTATGGTTCCGCGCCTTGCAGGTCGTGACGTCCAGCTGGGCATCTCGTTCCCCTAAGGGCCTTCCTAGTACGAAACCCAATCGCAGTCCGTCATGATGAACCAAGGCCATGTCATGCATGGTCGCCATGCATACTGGTCACCATGTCAATCCTTAGGCATCTCAGCATATGGAGGGCGCCATGTCTCATCCCATCGTATCGATCGTATGTGGAATTGCTGTAGTCGTTTCAACATCCTGGGCCATGGCCGCCCCGGACGTTCCCCCACAAACCACCGAAGCCTTCCTGCAAAAAGCCGCTGCTGGTCAGCAGCAGCACATCGACCTGGGTCAGATCGCTACACAGAAAGCCGAGAGTGAGCAGGTTAAACAGTTCGGCGCCCGGATGGTGGCTGATCATCAGAAGGCTCGGAAAGACGTTGAGCGTCTGGCCTCGAACGGAGGACTGCAGCTCGTAAACCAGTCGAGCGACTCGCTGACAGGGATGAAAGCTGAGCTCGATGCGGCGTCAGGCAAGGGGTTTGATCGCGCCTATATCACCCTGATGTTGCGGGAACATGCTAAGGAAATGAAGGAGCTCGAAAAACGTGCAGGCCAGGAGAAGAATCAAGAGGTTCGCCAATGGGTGGCTGACGCCGTACCCGTGGTGAAAGATCACCTCGCCCAGGCGAAAACCATCGCTTCTTCCCTGGGCGTTCCCGAAGAACACCTCGCAAAATAGCTGGGGCCTCAAGCGCCTGCCTCTCTTGCTGGGTTATGAAGGTGGATCAGCCGGAGGATTAACCGTTTTGAAGCATACGGTTACCAAGATGCCGACGCCCAAGAGGTGGCTAAATCCACGGATCGGCGTCACCCTCAAGTTCTGCAATGAACAAGTCCGCTTTCCTGGGAGGACGCAGTCATGCCTGCTAAGAAGCCATCCAAGCGCGACGCCAATAAGAGACACACGTGGAGGGCCTCCAGAGGCCCTGCTGTAAAGTCAGGAAACAAGCCGTTCCTCGATACAAGCCGCATACCTTGGTTTCCTATCATCCCAAAGACCGAAATGGACGCCTCGCCGTGACCCCTTAAGAATTTGAGTAACAAATGAAGCCGCGTACGGATGAACTGTTTGGAGAGAACTCAAGGGACGAGGTCAGATACGAATCGCGCCTGCCGTGCATTTGGGTGTCGAGGCATTGCTCCATCGGCCTTCCTATGCTCTTTCCTAGTAGGACGCCGGTCCGAAGTCGATTACGTTGAACAAGGATTATTCACAAAAGGAGGTCCCTATGGCAGGCAAAACAGCAGTCGTACCCGGCGTGATTGAGATGTTGAAAGAGGACCATGAGAAGGTGAAAGGGCTGTTCGAGGAGTTCGAATCGGTGGAAGGGAAGGAGCAAGCAGACATTGCCGCCACCACGATTATGGAACTCGAGGTCCATGCTGATTTGGAGGAGAAGCTCATCTACCCGGCAATTCGTGAGGCCATCGACGATGACGAACAAATGAACGAGGCGATCGAAGAGCACCATCTCGTTCACGTTCTCATCAAGGAGCTGAAGAAGCTCAAACCGAAGGATGAAGCCTTTCAGGCCAAGTTCAAAGTCCTGGGGGAGTTGGTGAAGCATCATGTCGAGGAAGAAGAAGGGGAAATGTTTCCAAAGGCACAGGAAGCCGGGCTCGACTGGGAAGCACTAGAGATGGCGGTGATGAAGCGCAAGGACACCGGGGTGAACAAGTTTACTAGGGGCAAGAAGCCCTTTGCCAAAGCCTAGTTACTCTAGGGCCGCTTTTCTCGAAACCATGAGAGAGAAGCGGCCCTTCCTACCGCTCCGTCACACGAGTACATACCTGGCTGATCGAACGACCGATTAAATTGGTGTCGGCGGAAGACGAGACCTATGTCAACCGTTCGATCCAGCGGACCTCTTAACGAACCGAACACCTACATCGAGGTCTTGGCAAACCGGAAAAGTGTGAAGACTCGTCCTGAACATTCGATGTGAATGAACTCCATTCCTCCTTCCTGCCAGGACAACCACCCTCATGCCTTTCAAGCCTGACGTTTGGCAGAGGCTCTCGGCTCACAGAGCTATGAAAAGATTACGCAAGCCGTTCAGCTTCCTCGATCTGGTCCTGGAAGGGCCATAGTTACAACTATATGGTCGATCTGTTGGGCAAGGTCAAAGTCGCGCGCACTGATACCGCCCACATCGTGCGTCGATAAGTGCACCTTCACGGTGTCATAGACGTTGAACCACTCCGGATGATGAGCAGCAGCCTCTGCTGCTTGCGCCACCTTTGTCATGAAGGCGAACGCCGTGACAAAATCTTTAAATTTATACTCCCTGTAGAGCTTTCCGTGATCTAAGGACCAATCGTTCAGGTTGTTTAAGCGATCTCTGATCTCCGGATCTGACAATTTCCGTACCGCTGTCATAGAAACCTCCATGAACTTCCAAGTGCCTGTGCGATCTCCCGATATGAGCGTCTCAGGATCATTGTAGGCAAAGCTGGATAGATAGGCGCCTAGCCGAAACCCCTGATGCTTTTGAGTGGGCATAGGCTCTTGCGAAGCGTAAGACAGGCCTCAACGATGGTGCATATCCATGCCCAACCATCCGTTCAAGCAATGGCAATTCTCCAACACGGTAGAGATTGGCATTTCGGATGGCATTGTCCGTATGCGCACGGCTCCTTGATTCGTCCTCGGCGCAACGCATACATGAGCGCCTGCATCGTCAGCGGCGCATTCCCTTCTGCCCGATTGTTGACGGCAAAAAGAAAGCTCCGTCCTCTTTCAAGAACGGAGCTTGTCGAACAGCGCAATGTTTATATCATGTCTTCGATAACGTTTCCGTCATCGGCTCACAACATTTCCACTGCTCTGTTCTATGATCATGCTATCGTCTGCCTGTCTCGACCGGTACTGGGAGGGCCCCTTGGTTTCTCTGGTGGTACCGTGCGCTCTCTTCACAATTAGTCAATACAGTCAATTCGCCCGCTGCAACGTCGTCGTATGGCCTTGATCCGTCACATACGCTTTGACCAGGTCGCCCAGCAGGACTTTGTCGAGCTTTGTGCTCTTGTCGACATGAATCTTTCGGTTGATACCATCCTCATCTCTTATGGAGTAATACCCTCCCTCGATCTTCATTAACGTCCCCTTGATCGCATCTTTCGTCAGTCGCTCTTTAATGGTGGGACTGGCTTCTTTCTCCGCCATAGGATCCGCGGCGTAAGTTACCCCGATTCCGGAGCCCAATAGTCCAACCACAAGCATCGATAGGAGTGCTGTTTTCATAGAACCTCCGTATATTGTTTTTCAGGCGAGTGTCATAACGAAACCTCTGAGAGCGCGTTCTTATTCGCTCAGCTCACATTCCCTCGCCAGGCACCGGTTGCTTGTCCACGCGACTCGATGAATTCCTTGAATCGCTTCAGGTCCCCTTCCACTCGCTGAGACACCACGCCCACGGCATCACCCGTTTTCTCGACCACCCCGTGGGGCTCATATTCGATGCGCAGGTTGATCTTCGACTTCCCCTCCGTGACTGGAGAAAAGATGACGATCCCTTCGTTCTTTGCTCCTTGTTGACTCCGCCACGCGATCCGTTGATCAGGTACCTGCTCGGTGATCACGGCATCCCATTCTTCCTGCTTTCCGCCAATACTGGCTTTCCAGTGCAGATGTTTGTCGTCGATCTGCCGGACTTGCTCGACCCCCTCCATGAACCGAGGAAAGTCCTCAAACTGGGTCCATTGATTATAGGCGGTCCGAACCGGAACATTCAGGTCAATGGATTTTTCTATGACAGACATCGTGAACGTCCTCCTGGTTTGATTATTATTGGATCAGATTACCGCTTGCTGCTCGGGTGATCCCCTTCATAACCGGGCGCGCCGCCGGGCGGAAGTGCCCTGGTCCCACTTGGACCACCACCCCCTACTTCGGATTCACCCATCGGACCCGCAGCGGCGGGGCGGTCGGTGCCTCCCGCGTCGGGAGCCATACCTTGCGGTTTTGGTTGCCTCCGAAC
The DNA here is from genome assembly GCA_024760545.1 of Nitrospira sp. Taxonomy (NCBI): domain Bacteria; kingdom Pseudomonadati; phylum Nitrospirota; class Nitrospiria; order Nitrospirales; family Nitrospiraceae; genus Nitrospira; species Nitrospira sp. The sequence goes on along the minus strand of CP060501.1, from coordinate 4,430,842 downwards.
CTTGTTGATCTCCTCCATATAGGTGGACGTGTCCGGAGACTTGTCTGTAGCCTGTGCCGCGTTGGTCGAGGGTTGCAGCTCCTCTTTCGTCGCATTCAATGTCAGCTGTCCCCCGCTTTGCTTGAATTGGCTCCATTGCAGCGGCAGTTGGTGTTTGGTGCCTTCTACCTCGAGGACCGCATATTCGACCCTTCCGGTCTTGGTATCCTTCAACAGTTTTTCGATCGTGCCCAGCGTCTCTCCTTTGGTGTTTTTGACCACCTGATCAAGCGCACTGCCCTTTTCATCGACTAAGGCACCGCGTGGGACTGGCACCACATCGTATTCCCCAACATTCCCTTGTTTTCCGGCCGTCATGTCAGTCGCCTGCTTTTCCATACGAGATTGCGGCGGCTTTGGTTTTGGATCCCCTTCCGCAAAGACCCAATTTGGCACGATCACCATCACGGTCACCGCCGTCATATAGTGCAGCATGTTGCGTATTTTCATCACCCACTCCTTCCTGTTGTGGCACATGTTGAATGTCGAGCAAACAGACTTCCTTTCACGTTAGCGTCTGTTCTGGTTAAGCGGTTCAACCTCTATTGACCCTTTGCCGGTGTTGCTCTTGCTCGAATCTGGGATGCATCCCGATCCGTCCAGCGTTGCTTCACTGCCTTGTTTCGGTACTGCGCTCTTGGAGACTCCATAACCTGACCCCGTCTTGCTTGCTGGTTATACCGTAGCCTAGCCTCAAGGATTTCAATACTGGGAAAAGACATGGCAGAGCGGGAAGATCGATAATGTGCGACGACTCAGGTCTCGGGAAACATCTAGTCTGTGTTGTTGGCTTTCGAGTGATCCTCTTGTCGAATTGCTCACCGTTGCACCTACATTCCGACAGTCCAGCCGCGAGGAGCCGGCGTTGCACCATCAGCAACCGGTCGGTCATCGTGGATATATTGATGCCGGACACGAGGTGCGCGTAAAGAGGGGCCCGCATACTAGGGTGAGTCCTAGCACCTCACTCATCCTTAGAAAGGTATCAGTAGAGAGAGTTGACTGAAACGCACTTCCGATACGCATTCCATGATCGTTGCTCCTTACTCTTCTCGACTCATCGCCTTCATGACCCTGACCGTATTTTCCGCCGCTGGATGTTCTTCGCTGATTCCATCCACTCAACGAGGCGTGGCCACGGAATACAACCAGCATTGTGGACCGGAAGAGGCCAAGACACGTCCGAATCGGGCTCCGGTTCACGTCAAACCCACGGTGCGCGTGGAGCCATCCGAACGGGTCAAGGAGCAGATAAGTCCGGTTGCGCGTCGAATCGCCGAGACCATCGAGGCAGTGCCCCTCCTAAATGCACTCCTGGATACTGAGACGCCCCGGTCCACGTTGAATGTGGTTATTCGTCGCTTACAGCTGATGGAGCAGATTCAACTGGCCATGCTCGAGGTGAATTCGGCCACCGCGGAAATCGTCTGCGAACGAGATCGAGCCGACCAGTTGGCGGACCGCATTGACGAAGTCGATGGGAGGCGGGTGAAGCAGCTCACCATTGCGTCCATTGTCGTAGGAGGAATCGCCGGCATTGTCACCGGCGGAATAGGCCTTGCCGCCGGTGCGATGGTGGGCGCAGATGCCGCCACGCTGGGAGGAGGGGTGCTCGCCTCGTGGTTCGGCGTCTCCGCCCTCTTTATTCAATCCGAAGTGGACTTCCAACACGAGCGCAATATCCTCCGAGAACTCTGGGAGGATCCCGACAAGCCCCAGATCTTTTCCCCGATTCTATGGCGGTATCTCCATCGGTCGCCGACTGCCCACGATGCCTCGCCCCGCACGCAAGTGGTCAATGGCTGGCGCCAGAAAGGACGGTTGGGGGAGCGGGATTCTCAAGACGAAGCACACCGACGTCTCCTGTTTTTCAGCGCAGGCGGTCACTATTCAGCTCCTGAGCTGCGGGCGCGGGCCTCCATGCTAGAAACCCTTGAGGCTTCGTTGCGCCTCATTGACGAAGAGCTTGAGGTCCTGATTCGAGAGATGACTGTGAAGGCCGGATGGGAATCTGAGCTCCGCAGAATCGAAGGCGAGACAGATAACCAGGGGATGAACCCTTGACCCGCGCGCGTTCCTCGGAACTCTGACTCTCCTCAAAAAGGTACTCAAAGCGCTCGGACCGGGCGTGGTAACAGGGGCCTCCGATGATGATCCCTCAGGCATCGGGACCTATGCCATGGCTGGGACGTCCTTCGGGTATGCGACACTCCGGACCGCCTGGTTGACCATTCCATTAGTGGCGTCCATTCAGTTCACGTGCACAAAAATTGGGATGGTGAGTGGACACGGGATCGCGGGGGTATTGCGGGATCATTATCCTCGAGCCCTTCTCTCTACCATCGTCGAGGCCTTGATGGTCGCCAATACTCTCAACGCGGGGACGGATATTCTCGCATCGCCGCAGGGATTAATCTCCTCCTTCTGGTCCCACTCTGGACCCTCGTCATTCCCATCGGCCTCACCATTGTAACCATCCAAATTGTAGGCTCCTATGAGGTGATCACGAAGATTACCGGCACAGCGGCCGAGACTATATTTTGGCCAGTCCAAGGGTTCTGGAACTGGGCGATGTTACGGATGAGGAAGCGGAGGCCTTCAGGAACATATCCAAGCGGCTTCCCGCACTGTTCGGTAAAGACCAGGACGATCCGAGTGATTAGCCTATCGTGATGTAAGGCCGACTGCCACGGGGCGGTGGACCTTAGGAGTATTCCTAGCCTAAAATGAGACACTTTGAGATTATTCTTGCGTATCCAAGGATGCTTGGTGGTTTGTGTCCTACGAGAAACCGAGAAGTAAATCCGGGACGTACTGTTTGTTCTGCTTAGTGCGAGAATTATTCGATAGACATGAGGAAACCGGCTTAGACCGGCTGTTTAACATGTCCCAGGCAGGTCTAACCCACTAAGCTTCGTAGTGAGCCACTCGATGGCCGAACGATCCTGCCCACTCTGGGTTCATCAACTCCTTCTCGGCGACACAACACAGGATTTAGAGACATCCACGTATGACGTAGGAGGGTACCCCCATGCCTGCCAGTGGTATTCGTGGCATTCATGACATTCCCTTGGGATCGCATCTCTGTCTGTTCTATCGGCGGCCCACAGAATTTCTGCGAGTTACTGCTTCCTTCCTGAAGGCCGGTTTAGCGGAACGCGAGTTGTGCGTCTGGGTGCTTCCGCCCCCGTTGACCGTTCTGGTGGCCCTTGATGAACTGTCCAATCACGGCCTTCACGGTCCAGCGCTGCAAGCCGAGAAGCAGCTGCACATCTCGTCTGCGGAAGACTGGTACGGTGATGGCGCCTTCGATGTGGATGATTCCCTGGATCGGCTGACCGCCTTACCGGCCATGGCTCGCCAACTCGGCTATACGGGGGTTCGTGCCGTGGGCGGACCGGGACAGTTTCTGTCTGAAGAGCGTCGCCAGGCCTTTATGCGCTACGAGCGCCATGCGACCGCAGTCATCGCCGAACATCCCTTCATCGGATTATGTTGTTATGCCTCAATCCGGTGTTTAGCGACAGATATGTTCGACATCATGTGCGCCCATCCCCGGGCCTTGCTTCGCACGCACGGTGGATGGGCCAGCATCTGAGCGGAAGCGTGAATTTGTACTCTACGCGTAGACCACTGACCAATCTGTGGCAGAACTATCTACTCGCTCAGCTATGATCAGGTTTCAGACTCTCAAGGAATGCTTCCGATCCTGGTGTGCGATACAGCGGCATCCCGTTCTTACCATTGCCGATTGCCATCACAAACTCTCCAATTCGAATTGAAGAGTAACCCCTCAACTTTAGCTCTGATATCGGAGATACGCACGGGCTTATCAAAATAGGCGCTTGCCCCGGCCTGCATTACATTGTCTCTCACTTGAGCTCCGCCGAAAGCCGTCATGACAAGAATGGGACACTGCGGAGCGATTCTGTGTAATCGTGAAATATAGTCCGTTGCTCCTGCGGGCAGGTGGAGGTCCGTCAAGATAATATCGGGAGGCGTTTCCAGCACCGCACGAAGGGCCTCCTCGCCATCCTGGGCTTCGCGAATCCGATAACCTGCGCTCCAGAATTCATCATGGAGCAGATGGCGCATGTCTCGATCACACTCAACTATCAACACAGTCGTTGTGTTAGCCATAATCGTCGCTTCCCGTGAACAAAACCTAGTCGCTGCAAATATACCGACGCTCGCAATTCACATAAGTGAGCTGCAGCAAGAGGAGTGCCACTGCAATTCGAGTGTGTTTCAGAGGAAAATGGCAGAAGAATCGTTGAAGCCGATCATTGTGGGGGCCTTTTGCAACAGAGGTGTAGATAGGCCTGTAGCACTAGTTCCAGGAATTGGCGTGACGCATATCAATGGTTATGACTACAGGAGTGTGCTCTGACAACCTACCAAGACCTTAGCTGGCCATGGCTTTGTTCGTCGCTTTCTTGATCCAGCGGGTGGAGAAGGGAAGATTGCCTCACTGCGTTTGCCCCTGACGGGTGATCAAGGGTCAGAAGCCGCGGGTCACCCGTTCGATCCGGATCACCGTTGGATCACGGAATCGATGAGATTTTTTACTTTTTGCAGGGCAGCTACTTCTGATTCTTGGCAAGTCGTGAAGGCGCCATCAGGATAGTTCGTGATGTAGGCCGATTGTATCGGCGAGAAACGAATGAATACATAATGACAACGCCATGTTCCATCTTCGCCTTGCTGAGGAACCAACGAGATCATGCGTCCCTTATACTCATGCGTGGTTGGTGGGTCGATACGTTCACCACTCATAGCCCCTCTTCATCTGTTGCCTTCTCGATGGTGCGCTCCTGGCCGTCGTCCTAATCATGCCGCATCGCCACCCCCCCAGCTGCCTCTCCACTCCTCCTGGCAAGGAACACTGGCGTATTCGCTAAATTGTATGATCGGATGTTCAGCTTCTTTATTGTGCTCGTGACTTCCCTGGTTCGTGCGAGACTTGATTCACACAACCCCCCAGTAGAGTTTCCAGCGAAAGACGGCCGGCGAGGAGATGTTCACGGATACCATGGCAGATAGAGGCGCATCCTAACTCGGTTTGCAGTCAGCCGAAGCATGCTCGGTTCGGCGATCGGTTCCTCTATTCGCTCGAATCCACAGGGCATGATTCTGAGTATCGACATTGGCAGAAATGCGGTCTCCTTGATTAATGGGAGGCTTCTCCGTTGCTTCATCGGTCTGCACGCTCACTTCTTTTCCGCTCTCATCCTTGAGCACATAAGTTGGGCCGTCCACACGTAGTACCTCACCAGATATCAGATGGCTTCCCCGCATGGCGCTTTGTTCGGCTCGCATTGCATTTTGCCCAGGTGGTATGTCGCATGGGCCACTGATAATCTTGTCTCCTCGCGAACCCATGCAACCAATCTGTAGGATTGTGGCTAGTCCCAGGAACAATACGCTTCTGGCTCGAATATCTCTTGGAATGGAAATCATGATGCCTCCTCGTTGTCTAGATCTTCTACACTAGTGTACAGGCATGGAGGCCTATGCATGACCTGGGCACCTTCCTAGTCTTGGCATACATGACATCCGGCAATCTCATGCCGATTGCGTCATGAATCGGGACACCCCGTCACGTGGCTTAACGTCGAGACTCATGTGTCGTGTGCGTTTCGGAAAGCAAACGGAGGGCCGCTATAGTCCTTCCCAAACCTGACAACTGCCATGATGCTGACTTGGAAACGGTCCGAATACTGAGAGGTGACGCGATGAAACGGCTATGAACTCGCGTGATTCGCGTCGATAGGTTGGAAAGATGGTCGTGAGATTAACGCCCCCATTGGACGTGGTTTCAAGAAAAGAAAGCGACCCACTAGTTAGAAGAAGGCTAACGTCTGATGACCCTAGATTGCCTAACAATCGAGCATGGTGGCTCTGAATATCAATGCTATCGAAATGAAGGAGAAAATCCTTTTCAGGTTCAGTCTTGATCGTCACATTGCCGTCCTCCCAATAGGTTTGGGACACAATGGAAAATTTACATTTCAATGAATGTGTTTCCAGCAATTTGTGGAAAACCTCATCCTCAGCCGCCCACCCAAGAGTCGCGCATAGTGGGACAACTAGGATAACGCTGTAGGACATTCGCTTTAGGATATCTCGAATCATGACATTTCTCCTCCCCTCTGCAGGGGAATGATTCTATTCGGATGGATGGCGCTGGAAAAGAGCGCCCTACAGAATGCAAGCATACAGGGGAAGCTCATATTCACATCTCCCCAACACATTCTTTCCTCTATTCACTCTATAGCACTGTAAGACAAAGAGGAAGTAGGCCAGAGGAAGACATCCAAATCGGGGAACCGCTTGTCGACTGGAAATGTCGGAACGTTGCTTCATTGTACGAAGCGGTGATTGAGTATCTCGGACCTTCCTTGCTCAGAGTGAGGATCCGGCCTAACGTCCGTTTCTTGTGAATACCTCCACTGCTGCCGCCATATCGAAGAGAGAACTTCCTCCTCAATACTCACAACCTAGGAAATCCACTGTATTGTGAAGGGCTAACGAGTAAAAGGGTAGCGCATTTCACAGGCCGATGGCGTGACACATACTCTTACTCGCATTCCACTTTTACTTCTCAGGCAAGTTCCTCACCGAGGGACAGTCCTAGTGGTATGACACTCTCCACTAGCCATAGTGGGGAATATGAGATCTGATGCCAACCTCGCAAGACAAACCAAGATGTTTGCTCGTATTGCGACGATCTGCTCTCGGACGCTTGGCACCTCCGGTGCTTTTGGCGTCGCGCTCATTGTCGTCGTGACATGGGCCATCACCGGCCCGCTGTTCGCTTTCAGCGACACCTGGCAACTGGTCATCAATACGGGTACCACCATTGTGACGTTTCTCATGGTCTTCCTTATCCAGAATACGCAGAATCGCGATAGTACCGCGACTCAACTGAAGCTGGATGAAGTCATTCGGTGCACGAAAGGGGCACACAATGCCATGCTGGATCTGGAGGAGTTATCCCAGGAAGACATGGATAAAGTGCATGCCCTCTATGAGCAGTTAGCCAGACAGGCTCGAGAGGGTGCAGAACATGGAAAGATCGCGACAGGAACACCATCGATCCCCGAGGAACGCAACGGAACACGTGGAAGACTGAAGACCGGCAAGTAGATCTGGCCTGAACACTGCGCCAACACGGGACGGCCAAGGTATTCGTCGACGCACATATTTTTATGCCCTCGCTCCATTCCTGTGCACTATTGGCCCCTTCTCTATCCATTCTGGGGCTATTCCCAGGTTCGTACCAGACATCATCCATCTAACATATAGCATCATTGCCCTCAGCACTCAGAAGGAGGTGGCAATGGCGATTGCACCGATCGAAGACCTACTTATGTACCCCGACTACGCCAAACCCATATCCGTTCCATGGGAATCGGGACATCCCCCGATGATTCCCGCAACGGGACAATCAGGTGGGTCATGTTTTGATTGCTGTGTCTGAATGTCATGTTGTTTCTTTGACAATATTTGTAAAACCCTCAACCGACCGAGGCGACGATGACCACACACACCCATGATCGTGTTCGCGCACACACGGCACCGGAAGTTAACCGACGGTTGGATCTTGAGACGCAAAGACGTGTTGAGAAGTATGCCAATAGCACTGCGAAGGAGCTGACTAGCCGAATCAAAGAGCTCGACCGGGAATGGGATATCGAACGCGTGCTTGAGCTGAACGCATCGGCCCTCGCCTTTTCCGGTCTCTGTTTAGGCATCACCCGTAGTCGAAAGTGGCTCATCCTTCCCGGCCTCGTGTTGCCGTTTCTGTTTCAGCACGCTGTGGAGGGGTGGTGTCCGCCGCTTCCCCTTCTGCGTCGCCTTGGAGTCCGCAGCCGAAAGGAAATCGATCGCGAAAAATATACCTTGAAGGCGCTCCGTGGCGACTTTTCAGAATGTGAGGTCTAGCCGATTCCAACCGATGTAGACCTCTTCCCGCGCTATGGCCTTATAATCCCTCAATCGTGTTCGGAGGCTTTCCCTTCGAATAGGTTTCAGTCCTCCCCCGTTGCTAACCCCTTCCAGTGTTTTTTCTACGGCAGGATTCGAGGTGCTCGCTTGGACTGTTTGTTGATCATCCTATTGCGAGTGGCCGGGGCGCAACCGAGCTGCGTCGTTGGCTCAGCCATTCTTCTTTCTCTCCGTGACACCCTGGCTTCTGATTCGTTTGTAGCGTACAGTGAGAGACTCCATTTGCCGGGAAATCAGCATGCATCCCGTGCTCCAACAAGCCTATGAGAAAGAAATGACGGAAGCGGTCACTCAGTACCACACTGGAGACCTCCAGCTTGCATTTTTCCAACTTGAGCGCGCACATATCTTGGGACAATCCTTTCCTGTAGAACACGCGAGAGCCCACTGGTGGATGCTCAAGGTGGGATGGAGACGCCGGGATTTCGTTGAGATCACCGGTCAGATCCCACGAATCCTGGGAGCACTGCTTTTCTCACGAATTTGGGTACCGATAGGCAATCCTGGCGGAGCCCGAGTGCCTCCGTTTCAGTCCATGCCCGTTCCTGAAGACCTTCAATCCATATTGAAGCAGTATGGCCGGGACTCTGAGACATGACATGCTCTGGGGAACCGCGCAACGGCCATCTGGAAATTCAGCTGACGCTGTCCGTTATCGGCTCGCACTGCACACACTACTCCTCCCTCAACCCTTCTATGACCGGTTGCCGCGCCGCCCACCGGGCCGGGAAATAGCCTGCCACCAACGTGGCAATTGCTGCGAGAGCCACCGCCTGAACCAGAGCGCCGATGGGGACGATCATTTGAATCGTCCACCCGAAGGATTGCTTGTTGATGACCTTAATGAGTAACAGAGAAAGTAGCCCGCCTCCAACGAGACCTAAGGCAATTCCTACGGCACCGAGGTAGGCCGCCTCCCAGAGCACAAGCTGCCGAATTTGCTCTGAGCTGCCGCCGATGGCCCGTAAGGTCGCAAACTCCCGGCGCCGTTCGAGGATGGACGTGATCAGCGTATTGACGATCCCCAACATCGCGATCACGACGGCGATAGCTTCCAACACATAGGTCAGCAAGAATGTGCGGTCGAAGATTTCGAGAATTTCTTTGCGGAGCTCGGCATTGCTGATCACCAGCGGAGGGAGCCTTCCGGCGGCTTTGCCGCTCAATTGTTCCGTAATTTTTTCTCTCACAGAATCGATGCTCGATCCGGCGCTCAAGTAGACCGGGAATACCGTGATCAATTCATCGTGCCATAAGGACTGATAGAGCGCTCGATCCATGAGGAGCTTGCCCCCGTCGGTCGAATAATCATAAAACACCGCCACGATAGGAAATCGTCTGGCGCCGCTCGGCGTCATGATTCCAAGTGTCGATCCTTCCTGCACGCCCAGCCGGTCGGCCAATACCTCGGAAACAAGGAGACCTCCGATATCGGCAGCCCGATTGAGTTGCTCGGAGGAATCTCCATTCCGTACAAGATACCGGCTCCACTGAGCATGCAACCGCAAATCCCGTGATACGATGGCCACGCGGTGGCCGTTGACCTCCACCCGCACATCACGGTAACTATCCACCGCCGCCACGCCGGGAGTCGCGGACAACACGTCCAACCACGAGGGTGGGAGACTCCGCCCCACGCTGCCGATCTCCGTGCCGCGCAACCACATCGACGGCGCCACGACCAGATCAGCCAGGACTGTATCGGTGACCCATACCTCCACTGTATGTCGAAAACTTCGCACCATGACCAGCACCCCAATCATAATGGCGAGTCCCACCATTAGGGCGGAAACCGTGACTCCGTTGCGGCCAGGATTGCGAGATGCATGCTCCACCGCAATCCCTCTCATGACTCCTCGCGGGCTGAATTCACGCCCCACGTATCGGCGGCGACGGCGCCACCCGGTCACACAGATCGGCGCCAAACAGGCCAGCCCTGCCAGCAAACACAATGTTGCCGTATATCCCAACAGAGGAACCCCGCGAATGGGTCCGGGCCAACTCAACAGTCCTGCGAGAGCGAGCAAGCTCAGTCCAATGATGCCAAGGGTTCCCACCCGCAACTGTTGGCTGGCTTCGTAATCACCGGGAGCTAAGGCGCGCACCGTTGCAGTGCGGCTGGCATCCAAACTAGGACCGATGGCACCGATCATAGAGACCACACAGCCGATGATGATCCCCTCGAGCACGATGTTCCAAAATTGCGCTGTCCAGAGCAGGCCACTCTCGCCGGCGCCCACGGGTACGTAAAGATCCGAGATGGTTCGGCTGAGCAGCGCAATGAGCTCTTGAGCCAATACCATCCCCGCCACACTTCCGACGGTTCCTCCCAAGAATCCGAACAAGCCGGCTTCCATCAAGAACAGAGCCGCCACCCGCGACTGAGTCATCCCGATGGCCCGATAGATTCCGATCTCGCGTCTCCTCTGTGCAACGGCAAACGCCATCGTGTTGTAAATCAGGAACATCCCGACCAAGAGCCCGACCCAGCTCAGGACCGTCAAATTGAGGCGGAACGCACGCACCATTTGCTCCACTTGCTTCGTCCGGTTCGCGGGCCGTTCGACGGTGAGGTGCGGAGGGAGAACGGTTCGAATCCTTTCGGCCACTTCCTCGACGGACATATTCGTGTCGGTCACGAGATCGATTCGATCCACCTTTCCGACCATGCCGAACGTAATTTGCGCCGCGGCGATATCCATGACGGCCATGCGCTCCCACGACGAGTTCCGGTCTGATTCGCTTCGAAGAATTCCGGCAATCCGACAAGTGAGACGACCTGGCCCGATGAGAAAATCAACGTGGTCATCGACCGACAGATTCCACTCAGTCGCCAGCTTCGCTCCCAAAAACACGGACTGCGGATGGATCATGTCCATCAGCCGGCTTTCCGTCGTCGGCTGGTTTACTCGAAATCCACGTGAATTGAATTCGGCCAGAAGATCGAGCCCTAACACTTGTGTCGCGTGGTCTGGTTGGTCTTCATTCACTCGAACCGCCGTTTGCAGAATGACCGGAGATGCCGAGGTCACACCTGTGACTGTTCGTATACGAGTTATGAACTGTTCATCCAGTCCGGTCTCGTCTCCCGACACTTCCAAAGTGGTCGGACCCGCCACTGTCAGCACCGCCTGTTCGAATGAACGCAGCACATCGACATTGGCGGTCCGCACCGCCACGGAAGCCGACACCCCAAGCGCCACTCCGACGATCGTCAGCAGCGTACGTAACGGCCACTGCCTCAGATGGGAAAGCAGTAGAAGCGCAACAACCTTAGCGAACGTGGGCATTGATTTCGAGGAGAAACGCGGTACGCAGAAATGGCTTCATTTGGTGCCTTGCGAAGGATTGTAGGTCACGATGGCATTTGCATATATCGGCAGTTTCATTTACACGATTTCTCTCGTTTGCTAGACTGCCGACTAACGTCGATAAGGAGTACCGATGGCAAAAAAGCAGGATACCGCGACACTGCAATTCCACCAGGCCGATCGCCGCTTCAAATCCGCGCTCCACATCACTCCCCGCCAGCGTGAGATCCTACGATTGGTCGCGCTCGGCCATACCAACCGGGAGATTGCCACTTCGCTGGACATCAGTGTCCGGACGGTCGAAGTTCATCGCTTCAACCTGATGCGCCGACTCAATGTTCGGAACGTCGCCCAGCTCCTGCGTCAGGCACTGCAGCAGAACCTATTACCGCGCAATTTCGGCGCCAAGTAAGCCTACAATTCTTTGAGCCGCCCTCGGCACTCCTGGATCGATTGATATCCCTTTTTCGTCAACACAGCGGCCAGTTCCGCTTCGAGTCGGGCAAAGACATCCAGCCCTTCTTCCACCAGCACCGTGCCGATTTGAACGGCTGACGCGCCGCACAGGAAGTGTTCGAAGGCATCAACACCCTCGACGATCCCGCCGGTGCCGATGATCGGCATCTTCCCCTCAAACAATTTATAGAAGGCCCGGACGTTGGCCAGCGCGACCGGTTTGATCAGTCGCCCTCCTAACCCTCCGAATCCACCTTTCGGCTTAATCACGACGGTTTCACGTTCCGGATCGATCACCACACCGTTGCCGACCGAATTGATCATGTTGAGAAAATCCACTCCACACCGCCCAAGCACCGCACCCATGACCTCATGATGCGCCGGATCAAAGTAGGGGGGCAGCTTGACTCCCATCGGCACCGTAATCTTTCGGCGGACTTTCTTCAGGAGCCGCTCAGACGCTTCCGGGTCGTAGCCGATTTGCGGTTTGCCGGGAATATTCGGACAAGAGAGATTGACCTCGATGAGATCCGGCTTGGCTGCATCGATGACCTCTGCGATCGTGGGGAAATCGTCTTCGCCAAGTCCGGCCACGCTGGCTATGACGGGTTTTCCGAAACTTTTGAGGTGGGGAATTAGTTCGGCATAGGCTTTGTAGCCAAGATTGGGGAGCCCCATCGAATTGATCGATCCTCCTGGAAACCCATAATACCGGGGCTCAGGGTTCCCTTGGCGCGCGTCAATCGTCATGGACTTGGTGACGATAGCTCCTGAACCGGACTTGGCTAACGCCACAAGTTCGTCGCGCGTCACACACAACGCGCCGGCTGCGTTCATGAAACAGCTGGGAAAGGTGACACCGGCTATGGTCGTAGACAGATTCATCACGGAGCGACCAGTTCAGTGGTGCGTTCGGTACGCGAGACCAGCCGTCCATCCCGCATGGTCCACGTATAGTCGGCGGATTGCGCCGCCTGCGAGCTGTGGGTCACCAGCAGAACGGTCTGTCCGCCGGATTCCGCCAATTCCCGAATAAGTGTCATAATGTCCGCTCCCTGATGAGAATCGATATTTCCCGTCGGCTCGTCAGCCAGCAAGAGACGCGGTCGATGCGCCAGCGCGCGCGCGATCGCAATTCGTTGTTGTTCTCCACCGGATAGCTCGGCTGGTCGATGCCGGCGACGGTGACTCATTCCAACCTTGTTCAACATTTCGTCCACCCGTTTTTCGATGTCCCCTCCCTGTTCACCTCGCAGCATCAAGGGCAGCGCGACATTCTCTTCAGCCGTCAAGCCGTGAACCAAATGGAAGGCTTGAAAGACGATCCCGATGGTTTCACGCCTGATCTTGGTCCATTCGTAGCTGGTCAGGTTTGTGGTGGATCGTCCATCGAGCACGATCTCCCCAGAAGTCGGCATGTCCAGGCCCGCAACAAGGTTTAGGAGGGTGCTTTTCCCGCATCCGCTGGGCCCTACGAATGCGCAGAACTCACCGTACTGAATCTTCAAATTCACGTTCTGCAAGGCCGTCACTACAGCCTCGCCGCGCAAATAAGTTTTCGAAAGTTGCCTCAGTGTCACCATATCGATGCCGTCTTCTCCAAAGACAGACCGTTCTCCCCAGCAATTCTTATTCCTATAACACAACGAATCAGAGGGCCACAACCTTGACACAGGGAGGTATTTCACCCTAAATAGATGTTTGGTAATGATCGCGGTCAGTCGATGGCCAGACGAATGTCAGAGTTGGTCATATGTCTCATGCGCCGTGCAATACGGCTTTTCCTACCGATTCATTGCTCGAGCTGTGGTCGCCTGTTGGGAGATGATCCGGTCCCTCACTTTTGTGGGAACTGCTGGAACACGATCTCGCTCATGCCTGCCGCCCGATGCTCTCGTTGCGACCGTCCCTTTCCTTCTGCGATTGCCACGACCTACAGTCCGAACCATGTGTGTCAATCCTGTGCCGAGCGTCCGCCTTCCTATACGAGGGCCTGGACTCTGTATCCCTACAGATCTCCGCTCCAGGATGCCCTCTGCCTCTTTAAGTACCAGGGCAAGGTCTCACTGGCGTCTCCACTTTCCGCACTCATGACCGACCGGCTTCCCCAGCTTGATTTCGTGGATGTGATCATGCCCGTACCCTTACATCGTGACCGACTCCGGCAGCGGGAATTCAATCAGTCCCTGCTGCTCGCCGATCAGATAGGGCGCTATCTGAACATTCCTGTCTCGTACACTAATCTGATCCGAAGCGTTCAGGCTCCGGCCCAGACCACATTGTCTCGGAAGAGCCGACTGAAAAACCTTCGCCGGGCTTTTTCGGTACAACACCCCGATGCAATCGTCAATCGATGCGTTCTGCTCATCGACGACGTTTTCACGACTGGTACGACGGTGAACGAATGTGCGAAGACGTTACGCAGAGCAGGATCTGCCGACGTATTCGTTCTCACCTTGGGGCGAACCGTGGATTCGAATCTCGTCCCTGATCGCATCCTCTCTCGCCACCCCTATCCCTTCTGAGCGATTCGGGGATCCAACTCATGCCCATTTACGAGTACTCATGCCGGACCTGGCTAGGAGCAATTGACCATACCGACGGCCTTTGACATGTAATGTCATACATTTTCACTTGACATTCCCACCCCGATATCTAGAATACCCACATACTGGAGGCAGTATGCACATTCTCAGCCCTGGTGGCAGGTGGAGTGATGAGCACGACTCCAAAGAGCGAACTGATGACGGCGACAGAAACATGCCGTTACCTCAAGATCACCCAACGCACGCTCTATCGCTATCTACGGAGTCGGCAGATTCCCGCCTTCAAGCTCGGAAAAGAATGGCGATTTGTGCGTTCGGATTTGGAGCAATGGATCCGCGACCGAACCCGAACCGCCGTGAACTCCTAAATTAGGATATCGACATGTTCGCTGGCGAGTACCTGTGTAAGGTTGATGAGAAAGGACGTTTCATCGTCCCCTCACCGATCCGTGAACAAATTGAAGCCGAAGGCCAGGCCGTGATGTTTCTCAGAGGGCCGGAGCAGTCATTGTTGATCTACTCAACGAAAGAATGGGAGAAAGTCCTCGAACGCACAAGAACTTCTCTGGATGAAGACCAAAGTCGTTTATTTATGCACTTTGTCGTTTCCGAAGCCGGCTCATCGGACATCGACAAGACAGGGCGGATCTTGATTCCGGGTCGCTTACGAAAGCTTGTACCGGTCGATGAAGACCAAGAGATTATACTCGTCGGCTTGTATCACAAAATGGAAATTTGGAATCCAAGCGAGTGGCGCCGGTATATTGCTCGCACTGAAGACCGTTATGATCAGAACGTGGCAAAGATCCTGAACCTGCTCTAGTTCAGCTCCATGCCTCCCAACCGACATCGTCGCAATTTCTATTCACCCAGGTTACCCCTTCGCACAGTTTCCCATCGTACGGAGCGAAGGTTTCCGTCCTCATCGCAAACTCTACCGCTTCTCAAAGAGACGGCCGCGTCGACGAAATCTAACCCGTCGACCATGCACACTGTCCGGGAGTCATCGCATCCGCGTATCGCCACATCGGACAGACTTATGATCACGCTGCCTGTCCCGCCCAGCATTAACCATCAATATGCGACGGTGAACGGACGCCGTTTGTTATCCTCTGCCGGACGCGCATACAAAACGCAGGTGCGCCAACAAGTGTGGATCGCGTTCACCCAGTTTCCTTCCAGACTTTCCTTCCAGACTCGGCTTCAATCCGAACCGCTGGCGCTTTCCATCCGGTTCTTTTTTGCATCTTCATTACGACGAGACCTCGATAGCGGTCTCAAGATCGCCCAAGATGCCGTCTGCGAAGGCCTCGGCGTAAACGACAATCGCATCGTCGAAACCCATCTCTACAAACATGTCGATAAAGCCGATCCTCGGATCGAAGTCTCTCTCTCTTTCATTGATCTGGCCACCCAGCCTGACCGTCTGCCGTAAAAATCCCTCGGCTACAGTTATCTCCGCTTCCTACCGATACTGAAGGGCGTTCCTTTCGAATCCGTTTCACGCACTGCCCGCATCCCGATGGCAAAGATACGAGTTTCCATTTTCGAGCTTCAAATCGGCATGTACGTCGCAGGGCTGGACCTCCCGTGGTTTCGCTCACCCTTCCTCCGCCATTCATTTCTGGTTGAGGATGCTTCGCAGATCACAAAACTGATGCGAGCAGGGGTGAAGACGGTCGATGTCGATCCCGACCGAGGAGTGGCTTCCCCGCCGCTTTCATCATCGAATACACCCCCATCTGTATCCGCGATAACCGATTCCACGATTCTCAAACGAACCAAGGCCCTCGCCCAGTTGAACGAGGAATATGCCCAGGCGAAGCAGGCCAAACAACAGTTGGATCAAGCCGTACAATCCGTTTTTGCGACCATCGCCAAGACAGGGACGGTCAACCCTCAGCAAGCAGCCGAAGCGGTCCAAGAAATCACGATCGTCATGAGAACGCTCACCGACTCCGCCATTTTCATGGCATTGAGTCAAAACCGGAGCGGTGACTCCACGCTCAGTCGACATGCACTGGCGACCTGTACCTTGTCGCTGGTCATCGGTCAGGCATTTCAATTCAACCCACTGGAATTGCAGGAGCTTGCTATCGCCGCTCTGCTCCATGACATTGGACTCCTACAGGTTCGACCGGCCATTGTCCGCCGTGTTCACAGTACTTCCAATCTGTGCCAAGCCGACCGAGAGGAGTTTGAGACACATCCCCGTCTTGCAGTTCTCACATTACAGCGACAAGGCGGAGTTGAACCCGCCGTCTTGGATCTCATCGCCAACCATCATACTGATTTCACCGACAGTCGCGACCCGAGCAAGGCGCCACGACAGCTTTCACCGGACCGCACGCGTATCCTGATGATCGCGGATCAATACGATGAACTGATCACCGGATTCGGCGGGGCTTCGCCCCTCAGCCCCCATCAGGCGTTTCAACGCTTGTACCAAGCAGCTCAGGAGGGCCGGCTCGATCAACGATTTTTATCGTCATTTATCGCGAGAGTCGGTATTTATCCGGTCCATAGCTATGTGCAGCTGAATACCCGGGAGTTGGCGGTGGTCACGGAACTCAACCAACAGAAACTCCATCAACCTATCATCACCATTACCCATCAGTCAGAAGGAATCAAATACCCAGCGCCGTTTGTCGTCGATCTCTCATGCCAACCGGGCGAGTCCCAGCCGCGTGTCATTGAAACAATCATCACCATGGATACGTGAGGAAAGAACGCTCGCTGCGGATGCCGCCACCCTATTCGTAGCGCAACGCTTCGATGGGATTGAGCCGAGCGGCTTTATTGGCCGGATAGAGACCGAAGAAGAGGCCCACCACGACGGAAAAGGCAAATGCGACCATAACTGTGTCGCCCGAAATAATAGTCGGCCAGCCGGCAATCACCGTCGTCAAGCGGGCGCTCAGAATTCCAAAGAGAATGCCGATGCAGCCGCCCACCACGCTGAGGGTCATCGCTTCGATCAGAAACTGCATCATGATATGCCGTCGCTTGGCCCCTACTGCCAGACGCACGCCGATCTCTCTCGTTCGTTCGGTCACAGAAACAAGCAGAATGTTCATGATGCCAATTCCGCCGACGAACAGTGAGATAGAGGCAATCGCCATCAACATGACCGTCAAGGTCTGACTGGTCCCCTCCTGTACCTGCCCGATATCGACCAACGTGCGGATCGTAAAATCTGCGGGCTGCCCACTCTGTAACCGATGACGAGACCTCATGAGGTCTCGAATTTGTTCTGTCGCGTCCGGCAAATCCTCGGTTCGATCCGTGGATGCGACTATGGCTGTCACCGATCCAAGAAAGAGCGTTCCAAATACTTTCCGCTCGGCCGTACTGAACGGAATGATCACGACATCGTCCTGATCCCATCCCTGAGGGGACTGCCCTTTCGGCGATAGGATCCCAATGACATGAAACGGCACGTTTCTTATACGAATCACCGCCCCGACTGGTTCCTCCCCAGGATCAAAAAGGTTCTCGACCACCGTCTGCCCAAGCAGCGCCACCCGAGCTGCGCCATCTAAATCTTCCTGAGTAAAGGAGCCCCCACTGCTGAAGGACCACTCTCGAATACTGAGGAGACTGGGCGACGCGCCCTGAATCGCGCAATTCCAATTGCGGTTGCCGTACACGATCTGCGCCTGGTCACGTTTGTACCAGCCCGTATCGGACAGAAGTGGGAGTTTCTTCTTCAGGTCCAGCGCATCGCCGACGGTCAATGTCACCGCACTGCCCATTGCACCACGTACCCCACTCGCAGTCGTGGAGCCAGGCCAGATAAAGATGACGTTGGTGCCCATTGTGGCTATTTGACGCTGTACGGCCCGCTTGGCTCCCTCCCCAATGCTGACCATGGCGATGACCGCCCCGACACCAATAATGATCCCGAGCATCGTCAAGCCGGCGCGCAGCCGGTTTCGCCCGAGGATGCGCAGCGCAGTAACAATGGTCAGCCACACGAACGCCCACATTTACGCCTCCACGACGTGTGATCGGCCCTCGGTCACTCGATCGCTCAAGATTTGCCCATCCTTGATCACAATTTCGCGCGAAGCGTAGGCGGCAACGTCGACCTCGTGCGTCACCAAGATTACCGTAATACCCTCCCGATTCAACCCTCCGAGAATCCCCATGATTTCTCGGCTGGACTGCGTATCCAGGTTTCCGGTCGGCTCGTCGGCCAACAACAACGAGGGGGCGGTCACCAGCGCCCGAGCGATCGCCACCCGTTGTTGCTGGCCTCCTGAAAGTTGCGTGGGAGCATGATGTTCGCGCCCGCTTAATCCGACGCGTTGAAGCGCGGCAGATGCCAACGCACGCTGCTCCTTCAGTGAAAGTCCTCGGTAGAACAGCGGCAACTGAGCATTTTCCAACGCACTGGTACGGGGAATGAGGTTGAAACTCTGAAAGACAAAACCGATCTGTCGATTCCGAATCTCCGCCAACTGATCGGGTCTCAAATGTCCGACTTCCTGGCCGCTTAACCGGTATTGTCCCTTCGTAGGTTGATCCAGACAGCCGAGGATGTTCATCAGTGTCGACTTCCCCGATCCACTTGAACCCATGATCGCGACAAACTCGCCCTGCTGAATCGTGAGATTCAACGCACGCAACGCCTGCACCTCGACATCACCGAGGCGATAGACCTTCCAAATGTCTTCGCACACAATCAAGGGAGTCACGAACGAACACCATGGCTCAGGAACTTGGGGACGGCTGGGATGGGGACTGACCTCTCGGTGTCAAAGCTATTGCTCTTCACCGGACGACGACATCTGAAGAAACACCCCTTAGACAAATCAGGTGCCCCCGCGTGGACGAGGACGCTGCGGCTGGTTCCCAAACCCCGGCGGCAATTCGCTACCCCTTTTTTCGCCGAACGGCTGTTCGATGCCGACCACGACCATATCTCCTTCCACCAGGCCACCGGAAAGGATCTCTGTTGCCACACCGTCCGAGATACCGGTCTCCACCGAGAGAGCAGCCAGATCCCCGTTCTCTCCCGGCTTCCAGATAGTTCTCGCCGCCATCGTTCGAACGTCGAACTTGACCGGACTTCCTCCGTCCCCTTTGGCCGTTCTCCCGTCGGATCCCTGACGGCTTCCCTCACCCTTTGGAGGCATGAACCGGAGGGCTGCGTTGGGAACCTTGAGTACTTGGTCCTTCTGGGCCACGATGATCGATACGTTGGCGGTCATGCCTGGTTTTAGCCGTAGCTCCCTGTTATCCACTCCGACCACCACGTTGTAGGTCACGACATTCTGCACATTGATGGGTGCGAGCCGCACCTGCCTGATGGTGCCGAAAAATGACATGCCAGGATAGGCATCCACTGTAAAAATGACTTCCTTGCCCTCTGTCATTCCGCCGATATCCGATTCACTCACATTGGTATCGACCTGCATTTTGGTGAGATCAAGGGCAATCAGAAACAGATTCGGCGTGGAGAAGCTGGATGCAACCGTCTGTCCGACTTCGATGTTGCGCGCAACAACAATGCCGTCGACGGGCGATCGAATGACGGTATATTTCAATTCCAACTCAGTCGCATTCAATGCCGCCTCTGCCTGCTTGACCTGCGCCTCGGCAACCCGCACCTGCGCTTCCGCGCTTTGGAAATTTGTGAGCGCGACATCGACTTCGTTTTGCGAAACAAACTGCTGGGGCAATAATGATTGGGCTCGGTCTAATTCGCGTTTGCGCTGAGCCAGGTCGGCCTTGGAGTGTGCTCCGTTCGAACGCGCCATCTCCAGATTGCTGAAGGCCTGTTCTCGACGAGCCTTGAACGGTTCGGGATCGATAGTCGCTACGGTATCTCCAGCCTTGACGCTCGAATTGAAATCCGCGTGGAGGCTCTTGATCATCCCCGACACCTGCGTGCCGACCTGGACCAACACAACCGGATTGATCGTCCCTGTTGCGCTGACCACAGAAACGACCTGTCCACGCTCGACCGCAGCCGTGCGGTACCGGACGGGCGCTTTGCGCTCCCCGTTGAAAAACACGTAGCCACCTATGGCCAACCCGATGGCTAACACGCTGACAATCAATCCAATTCGGCGCATGAATGAGGAACTCCAACCTTGAAACGCGCGTTTATCCTATCAAGAAGACCGCTGATAATCATCTCCATTGGGGATAAGCGATGTACCGTCCTTGCGGAACAGCTCGCTTAGCTTAACACGTGGGCGGTCGCATACCAAGAAATGAGAAGCCTTGGTCGAGGAAACGCTGTAAAGACGGGTATTTAGCGGAGAGAGCCTATGGGATTCTTATCCCAAGAATCGTTCTAAGAATGTCGTCGACACATGGCCCTTCTGAAAGTCGGGATCATCGAGAATCCGACGGTGAAGCGGGAGCGTCGTTTTGATGCCTTCAATGACGCACTCACTCAGTGCTCGTCTCATGCGAGCCATGCACTCCTGTCGATCACGGCCATGGGTGATCAGCTTTGCAATCAGCGAGTCGTAGTACGGAACGACGATCGAACCGGTCTCCATCGCGGAATCGACCCGCACTCCGAACCCCCCCGGTGGGCTGTACTTGGTGATGACCCCCGGAGAAGGAGTAAACTTCTCTGGATCTTCGGCGTTAATACGGCACTCCATACTATGGCCGGTGAGCACGACGTCCTGTTGCCGGATCGAAAGCGCATGACCGGCGGCAAGACGGATCTGCTCCTTGATCAAATCGATACCGGTCACCATTTCGGTAATGGGATGCTCGACCTGGATACGGGTATTGACTTCCATGAAATAGAAATTCCGATCCTTGTCGAGCAGAAATTCGACGGTTCCGACGTTTCGATAATGCGCTGCCTTCACGGCTTCCACAGCGACCCGACCAATTTCCCGACGCAGTTTGTCATCGACGACGGGAGACGGCGTTTCCTCGACCAGTTTTTGATGCCGCCGTTGAATCGAGCAATCCCGCTCCCCGAGATGAATCACTCGGCCCTGGTTATCGGCCAAGATCTGCACTTCGATATGGCGAGGTTCCAGGAAATAGCGTTCAAGGTACACCCCGTCGTTGCCGAAGGTCGATTTGGCTTCAGCTTGAGCGGCTTGAAAGGCCCGGCCCAAGTCTTCCGCCTTATTGACGACCCGCATGCCTCGCCCTCCCCCTCCGGCTGATGCTTTGATGATGACGGGGAAACCGATCTTCTGTGCGGCCAGCAAGGCATCCTCCTCGCTCCGCAATTCTCCTGGGCTCCCGGGTGTGACCGGAAGTCCACGCTTTGCGACAATCTCGCGCGCCTTCGCTTTATCCCCCATCATGGCGATATTTTCAGAGCTCGGTCCGATGAATTTGATGCCGATGGACTCACAGACTTCAGCGAAATGGGCGTTCTCGGACAGAAATCCGTACCCGGGATGGATTGCATCGACTCCTGTGATCTCTGCGGCACTCAGAACATTCGGAATGTTACGGTAACTCAATGCGGATTCGGCCGGCCCGACACACACCTTTTCGTCGGCCACTCGAACGTGCAGAGCAAGCGCGTCGGCCTCGGAGTGAATGGCCACGGTCTTGATTCCGAGTTCCTTACAGGCTCGGATCACTCGCAGCGCGATCTCTCCGCGATTGGCGATCAGAACTTTCTTAAACACGTCTCGGCTCCGGTACGATGGAGAGGACTGCCGTCAGAACGACCTATGAAGCAGTTTTGGGATCGATGAGAAATAGAGCCTGACCATATTCCACTGACTTGGTGCTTTCCACCAATATCTTGACGATACGACCGTCCACCTCGGACTCAATCTCATTCATGAGCTTCATCGCTTCAACGATGCACAGCACTTGTCCCTTCTTCACGGAATCTCCCTCTTCCACATAAGGATCGGCATCAGGCGAGGGAGACCGGTAAAACGTGCCGACGATGGGTGACGTCACGGTCACAAATCCCGTGGCTCCTTCCACGACCGGTGTCATGGCTATGGCATGATGCGCCGGCTGTTGAGAAGGAGCTGGAACCGACTCCTGCACGGCGGTCGTGAAAGGCTTCGTGGCTAATTCGTGGCGAACCCGAATCCGGAATCCCTGACGCTCAAACTCGAGCTCGGTCAAATTATTACGACGAAGCAGATCGATGAGTTCTTGGATTTGCTTCGCAGAACCGCCTGTGAGCGATGCCTCGGAGATCGGCTCGTTCACGGTATCTGGCAACACAATCCGACGAGTCTTTGCCTTCGATCGACGACGACTCACCGAACACGCTCCACATAGGACCGAGTGCGAGTATCGATCCGGATGACGGTACCGACCTCCAAGTACAGCGGCACTTTGATCGTCGCTCCTGTTTCGACGACCGCCGGCTTGGTCCCCCCCGATGCAGTATCCCCCCGCACACCAGGATCCGCATCGACCACCTTGAGCTCGATAAAGTTCGGCAACTCAACCGCAATCGGCCGATGCTGATAGATGAGGATCTTGGCGACCATGTTTTCTTTCAAGAGATCGGCATTCTCTCCTAACTGACTTCTCTCAAACGTCAGTTGCTCATAAGTCTCCGTATCCATGAGCGTATAGGAATCTCCGGTGGCGTAGAGGAACTGCATGTCGCGTTCCTCCAAATCAGGCTCTTCAAACCGTTCGCCTGATCGAAACGTACGGTCCAAAACATTTCCGGAAAGATAGCTCTTCAATTTGGTGCGCACGAACGCGCCGCCCTTGCCGGGCTTTACATGCTGAAATTCAACGATATAGAAAGGTTCGCCTTCAACCATCAACCGTACACCGCTACGAAAATCAACCGTGGAAATCACTCGTCACTCCCTTCGACAATGAGCCTGAACGGCCCGAAGTCACCCTCACTCTCCGCCTTGCAGTACGTCTGCCGGCAGAGGGGCCTCATCCTGAAGAACTTTTGGCCCTGGATACAGATATGTGTTCACATAATCCGCGCAGAGCCAGGAGATAGCCGGCAGGACCGAACCCCGACACCTGCGCCAAAGCAACTCCGGATACATAGGAATGTCGCCGGAACTCTTCACGCCGATAAATGTTCGACAAATGGACTTCGACGGTGGGCAGATCAACGGCGGCCAGAGCATCGCGTATCGCGATGCTGGTATGGGTATAGGCCGCCGG
The DNA here is from genome assembly GCA_024760545.1 of Nitrospira sp. Taxonomy (NCBI): domain Bacteria; kingdom Pseudomonadati; phylum Nitrospirota; class Nitrospiria; order Nitrospirales; family Nitrospiraceae; genus Nitrospira; species Nitrospira sp. The sequence goes on along the minus strand of CP060501.1, from coordinate 4,407,372 downwards.
ATTGATGATGACACCATGATAGCCGCGTCGCGCTTCTTGAATCCACGTCACCAATTCACCTTCGAGATTCGACTGCCGAATCACCAGCTCTGCTCCGAGCTCTCCTCCCAATTTCATGAGAGACGCATCGATCTCTGCCAGCGTTGCAGTCCCATAAATGGATTCTTCCCGATCACCCAATAGGTTCAGATTGGGACCATGCAGAACCAAGATGCGCGGCATATCGCGTATGACACCTCCTATACCTACACCCGATTCACACCACCCGCACACCAAGGGTGGCATTCTAGCAGTCCCGTTTCAGGGGGTCAAACCGTTGAAGTCACGAGGAAGTTTTTGGGCTTGAGCGAGAAAGCGCTGGAGAGTCTCGCCGACGTGCCTGGATTGAGGTGAGCCACTGCTCAAGTTGTGTGACGGTCGGATTTCCGGTCACTTGTGCACTTGGTGTCGTAACGGCGGTCGCGGAGACAGGACCGGCTTCCGGACAGGTCCCCGGGCCGGACGACGTGTCGGCTTCGTTGTTGAGGGGCAACGTGGCATCACTTAAGGTGGATGTCACAGGTTCTCCGCGAATAGGGTCTGATTCAAGACTTGCCGTGTCGGCCGATTTCTCGGGCGACTGTCCTTGCGCTTCACTTGCACCATCAACTGCTGATGCGTCGAGACCGGCACGAAGGGATAACGCCTCTTGGTCCTGTGGGTTAACGGCGAGAATGACGTTGCAGGACCGAATGGCTGCCTCCTTGGCCCCTTGAGCTACATACAGCTTGGCCAATGTTCGATGCGCACGAAGATTATCGGGACTGACTTTTATGGCTTCTTCAAGGATAGCTTTCGCCTTGATCGGCTGGTTCATCTGCTCGTAGGCCCGGCCTAACGCCACCATGGCCGTAATGAACCCTGGGTAGGTTTTCAGCCCGTCTTCAAGGACGGCCACTGCCTCTTCCCACATGCCGGCTTTGCCGTACTCCTCCGCCAGAGGGATGAAGACTTTAGACCCTGGCTCTTTGGCAAAGGCTAAGGCCAGTCGATCGATCTCGGCGGCGTTACCTGTCTTCTTGGAACCCGGGGCCATAGATCGTTTACTCCACTAAGGATGCGCGACGAGGCGACATGACGCACATGTCGTGCACGGCAGTCAGTATCTCGTCCGCCAGGCGACGCTTGGACATGAGGGGCAACGCCCGTTCTTCGCCCGTAGCCGAGAGAATCACCGCCGCGTTGTCATCACTCCCGAAGCCAGCTCCCGCTTGCGTCACATCGTTGGCCACGATGAGGTCGAGTCCCTTTCCTCTCATCTTGTCCTTGGCATGAGCCACAACGTGCTCCGTTTCCGCCGCGAATCCAACCACGATTTGCGATGTCCGTCGCGCGGATAACATCGTGAGAATGTCCGGAGTCGATTCAAGCTCCAGCACGATCTCGGATTTCCCCTGCTTTTTAAGTTTTTCTGCGGCAAGCGTTTTGGGCCGAAAGTCCGCGACCGCCGCCGCCATGATCAAGACCGTGGAGGAAGAGAAATGCCGACACAACGCATCGGTCATTTCGCCGGCGGTGCCTACTCGAACCGTGGTGACTCCCGACGGAGGAGTCAGAAACGAAGGCCCCGTGACCAACACGACCTCAGCCCCCCGATCCCGCGCGGCTTCCGCAATTGCGTACCCCATTTTGCCCGACGAACGGTTGGAAATAAAACGCACCGGGTCGATCGGTTCTTGAGTTGGACCGGCAGATACCAAGACTCGCTGACCCCGCCAATCCTGTTGAGGGATAAGCGCCGTGTGGACTGCATCCAAGATGCTGGACTCTGAGGAAAGCCTCCCTTGGGCAACCTGTCCGGAGGCAAGCGATCCTACCTCAGGATCAAGTACGACGACACCGCGAGATCGGAGCGTGTGCACATGTTGAACGACCGTGGGATGTGTCCACATGTCGCCGTCCATCGCTGGAGCGATGATGACCGGACATCGAGCACTCAACAGCATGGTGGTCAGTACATCATCTGCCAGTCCAAGAGCGGCCTTTGCCAGAAAGTTCGCCGTCGCCGGCGCCACAACAATCGCATGGGCATGCTCCGGAACCGCGAGGTGGGCCATCTCTTCATGAGCCTCAAAGAGATCTGTCGTGACCCGTTTGCCTGAAAGAACCTCAAACGTAAGGGGAGTTACAAATTTCGTGGCGGCTTGCGTCATGACGACCGATACCGTCGCACCTTCGCGTGTGAAGGCTCGAAGCAATCCGACTGCTTTATACGCAGCGATGCTTCCCGTTATCCCCAAGGCAAGACGCTTGCCCCTCAGACTGGTCGGTGATGGCGCGACGTCCACTGCCTACTCCTCGGTCGGAGCCGCCGTCGGTTGGACCGTATCATCCACGTATACACTGAGCTCTTTCTTGATCTCCCGGGCGTCCTCACCGGTCATCATCGCGATACGCTCGGTTTCCCCTTCCTTCCCGCGCTTGGCTTCCTTCATGGCATCGCGGGCCTCCTTGCCGGTCAAATACTTGACATGCCCCCGTAAGACCTCATCAAGCGCAATGGTTGTTTCCTTCGTAAAACGAGAAGACACGGCAGGCTTGGCTCCTTGAGTCAAGTGTTTCGCGCGCTGAGAGGCGACGATCACCAATCGGTGGCGGGAGTCAAATTCATTAGTTGTGTATTGCGGCAACAAACTCAGCATGTCGATCATAATCCGCCTCGCTCCTCTTCTAGACAGTGGTTGATGATTCTCGATCGTCGAGTTTCGTCTCTTTCTCCAGAATAAAGCTCTGTTCCAGCCAATGCATGTCCATGCGTTTCGTCTTCAAGCGTTCCGCCAGAAAAATGCTTTGCAACTCGCGAAGAGATTGCGCGAGATCGTCGTTACGAACAATGTAATAATACTCCCGGAAACACCAGACCTCCTCTTTCACCTTCCGCAATCGGCGTGCAATTTCATCCGGAGAATCCGACCCCCGACTTTGGAGTCGAGTACGCAGCGTGTCCATGGACGGAGGAAGAATGAAGATATATACGGCATCCTCGAACTTCTTCTTGATCTGGAGGGCGCCTTGGACATCGATCTCAAGCAACACGTCGATACCCTGCTCCATCCTCTCCATCAGAGGCTTCCGCGGGGTTCCATACCAATGGCTGTAGACATGGGCGTATTCTAAGAATTCGTTTCGCGCAACCATATCATGAAACACTTTTTCTTCGATAAAGAAGTAGTCGCGCCCGTGTTCTTCTCCCGGGCGCGGCTTTCTCGTTGTAAACGATACCGAATGCCACACCCCGGAAACTGAGGTCACGATCTGTTTACACAAGGTCGTCTTCCCTGCGCCTGAAGGAGCCGAAATGATGTACAGAATTCCCCGGCGCTCGGGAGCTTGCCGCTTCCCGGTCAAGGATGGAGGGGGATTACTGGTGGTCATCGCCGTGCTCATTCGACGTTCTGTACTTGCTCACGCAAACGCTCAAGCTCGGCCTTCATTCGCACGACATCCGCCGTAATCGCAGCGTCGTTGGCTTTCGATCCGATCGTATTAACTTCTCGACCCATCTCCTGAAGGAGGAAGTCCAGCGTCTTGCCGACGGGCTCCGTGCCTCTGGTCGTACGGTCAAACTGTACCATATGCGCGTCTAGTCTGACCAATTCTTCTGTAATGTCGCACCGGTCGGCATACGTGGCCAGTTCCTGATTCAGACGGGGAAGATCCGGGATAATATCTCCTAATAATTTCTCTATTCGCAATTTCATCCGATCGAAAGTTTCCCGCGCCACATGCGGCGCACGAGTTGAGACCGATACCTTGCATTCACGCAAATGGTTGAGCCTGGCCAGAATATCCTGCGCAAGGAGTTCACCCTCCTTTTTACGCATGCTTGCCATATCGAGCACGGCCTTCAGTCCGAGTTTCTCCACCAATTTTGTGAGTTTGGGATCGTCGGTCGGCTGATCAGAAAACGCAAGAATATCTCGAAACCCCGCTATTAGCCCGATGTCGATGGAACCTTTCAGCTTCAAGGTCCGCTGGAGCGTGCGAAGAGCGTGATGGTACTGTTTCGCCAATTCAGCGTCAAGCTGCAAGGCGCGAGCATTGCCACGCCCCCCTTGCATCAATACCGTGATATCCACTCTTCCACGCGCACAATGCTGTTGAATGGTCTTCCGAAATACTTCCTCCAAAAGGTTCAGCGATTTCGGGAGACGAATGGACATTTCGAGGAAACGATGGTTGACCGATTTCACTTCTACGGTGACCGTCCCATCGGACCACACTCCCTGTCGCCGGCCAAATCCAGTCATGCTTTTAATCATTTCAACAGTTTTCCTTCCCACCCACAGACATCGAAAATCGGGCAGACCGTGCAGCGAGGCTTCCGCGCGAGGCAGACATACCTCCCATGAAGCAATATCCGTTGCGACACTTCCGTCCACTGGGCTTGCGGATAAAGGGATTGGAGGTCCCGCTCAATCTGTTCCGGATCGCTCGAATGAGTCATGGCCAAGCGGTTGGCCACTCGTTTCACATGCGTATCAACCACGATGGCTGGCTTTCCAAAAGCCGCTCCAAGGAGCACGTTGGCGGTTTTTCTCCCGACCCCGGGAATTGAAGTGAGTTCCTCCATCGTGTCCGGCACCTGGCCGCCAAAACGCGTACTGATGGCCTGCGCACAGCCGACTAGGTTCTTCGCTTTGTTCTTATAAAAACCCGTCGATCTGATCAGTCCCTCAAGCTCCGTCGGCATTGCCTTGGCCATTGCTCGAGGCGTGGCATACCGCTTGAACAGCGCAGGCGTCACTTGATTGACCCGTAGATCGGTGCATTGCGCAGAAAGAATTGTCGCAACCAACAACTGCCATGGAGATCGGTATGCCAATTCGACTTTTGTCGTCGGCATAGCACGGCGCAGGTTCACGGCGATCTGAGCCGGACGGTCCGGTGCAGACGGTGCATTCGTGTGTTGAGCCTTCTTCACGGCGGGCTGATTGTGCAGCGGTTACCGACGAGATGCAAGTGCCAGCGGGTCGTCCTGCAATGCCACGCCGGACATCCGATCTTCCGCGACCGGTAGAGCTCTGACGTGTGCCTCCAGTCGCGCCAGAAGAGGGTGAAGCGTGGCAGGCTGGAGGGCCGAAATCCCAATGGCGTCGTAACGTCGACAGAGCAATTCGACCTGCTGCGAAGCTACCTGATCGCACTTATTGAACACGAGTAATCGCGGTATTGTCATCAACTGCAGCTCCTCGAGAATAGCAACGACGGCGGTGATCTGAACGTCGATGTCCGCGGCGCTGATATCGACAACATGAAGCAGGAGATCTGCCTCTCGGAGTTCATCAAGGGTGGTCCGAAAGGCTCCGACCAATTCCTGTGGGAGATCACGGATGAACCCTACGGTGTCCGTAATAATGATTTCGCGATCCTCCGGGAATCGCAGGCGTCGGCTGGTCGTGTCGAGCGTTTCAAACAATCTGTTTTGGGCCGAAACCTGACTTTTCGTCAGCACATTGAGCAGCGTCGATTTACCCGCGTTCGTATACCCGACGAGAGAAACAACGGGAAGGCCATACCGGCCACGGCGGGACCGCCGTCGGTCTTGATGCCGTGTAAACTGCTCCAGTTCTCGCTCCAAATGCGTAATCCGGTCACGTACCCGGCGCCGATCGGTCTCCAATTTCGTTTCCCCTGGCCCACGAGTGCCGATGCCACCTCCCAGACGAGATAGTTGCGCACCCTTTCCGGATAATCGTGGGAGTAGGTACCGCAATTGTGCCAACTCCACTTGTACCTTGCCCTCACGACTGTGCGCTCGCCGAGCAAAGATGTCCAAAATCAGCTGTGTGCGGTCGATCACTTTAATATCGGTCATTTCCAAAATCGCTCGTAGTTGAGCCGGCGACAGCGTTTGATCGAAAATCACCATATCGGCACCCCGATGCAGCGTCTGAATCAGCACGTCCTTCATCTTGCCACTGCCGAGAAGATACCGCTGATGCCCATCCCCCGTTCGTTGTGTCATGCGGTCGATCACCGTGACGTCGGCGGACGTAGCTAGCTCCGCCAGTTCAGCCAAATGTTCTTCTTGCTCCGTTCGACTCTTCACTGAGGCGCTGACCAAGATCGCTGATTCCTTGCCCTTTTCAACCGCATGGTGCGCCCGGACCTGCTGGAGCTCAGCTTCGAGTTCGTCAATAAACTCGTCGAACCTCATGGTTAGGTTGTGAAAGGAGACAGCCTTGTGCACCTTGAACAATTGACCAGTCGAATTAGGCGGGAGCAAATGCGCCATGTATAGATTGCCTAGCCTACCGTCCTCCTCAATGGAAAGGACCGCGACCAGGTCAAGCCGTAAGAATGCGAGATCGGTGAGCAGCTCCTGGTTTAGCGGGTTGTCATGGAGTTGCGTCCGAATGAACCGCAGACCACGAAGAGATCGAGTTCCCGCACGGAACAGAGTCAAGGTCGTGGAAGACAGAGTCAGCTCCGTACCCACGATCACTTCTTGAACTTGGCCCCGTCGCGTCAGAAGCACACCGAGCGGCCGGCGAAGCTCTAAAGTGAGTTGCGCCATAGCTTTGGCCAGTTCCGGTGAAATGAGTTTGTCGTTGGAGACCCGTCGGCGGTAGAGTCGTTCGAGCGACGCCACTTGACCGGCACGCAGACCTGTGAGATGACCACGAATATCAGTAATAGGCTGTCTCCCTTCTGCCGGGAAAGACCATGCGGCTTTCCCCATCGAGAACCGTGGAACCCTCCATCGGGCTGATGTCCAAATTCAAGGATAGTCCTGCTCCACCCATGAGCAACTGACGCCCGGCTGAAGCGATCATGGCGGCATTGTCGGTACAGTATTCGGCCGTCGGCAGCGACAGACGGAGCTGTTCACGCGCCGCACGTTCGTGTAAGACGGCTCGCAATCGTGTGTTCGCCGAGACGCCTCCCACCACGGCGAGCGCACACAGGTTCGACTGCTTAAGAGCAGCGAAGGCTTTCATGACTAACACCTGGACGATCGCTTCTTGATAGCCTGCCGCCAAGTCGGCAACCTGCTCAGGCCGCAGAGGCACAGCCATGTCACGCAACCGATAGAGCAAAGACGTCTTGAGGCCGCTGAAACTAAACTCAAGACTGTTCTTTGCCTGGTGGAATCGAGGAAATCGAATGGCCTGTGGATCACCGGACCGTGCGATGCGATCAACAGCAGGTCCACCTGGGTAGCCTAGACCAAGCATCTGGGCTCCTTTATCGAACGCTTCACCGGCCGCATCGTCGCGAGTGCGTCCGAGCAGAGTGCACCGACCATCCGGATCACGGCGATAGAGATGAGTATGCCCGCCGGATACGACCAGGACGATGCAGGGCAGAGGAAACGTCGGATCGGCAAGCCATGCCGACGCAATATGGCCCTGTAGATGATTGACCCCAATGATAGGAATGCCCAATCCATAGCTTAAGGCCTTGGCGTAGTTGACCCCCACCAGGAGGGCGCCAGCGAGTCCGGGGCCCTGAGTGACAGCCACAGCAGCCAGATCAGTTTTCAAGACCTGGGCGGTTGCCAAGGCCTCTTTGACGACCACGTCGATGCTCCCAAGATGCGCGCGTGCCGCCAATTCGGGAACGACGCCCCCGAATCTTTCATGGACGGCCACTTGTGAAGAAACGACGTTGGAAAGCACGGTTCCCTCGCGATCGAGTACGGCTGCAGCCGTCTCATCGCATGAGGACTCAATGCCGAGAATCGGCCCGGGATTCCATTCGGCTTGGCACGTCAGCTTCGGCTGTTTGAGAGGAAGACGCATCATGGTACGAGGAAACCGAGGAGGAGCAAGGAACAAAACGGCCTCTGCAGCGATCCGCCACAGAGGCCACTCAATGATTGCATCGAGCTCGTCACAATCACGAAGGGTACTACACTCCAGCCATGGCCTCCTGCTCAATAAAGGTCGGAGCCCCATCCCGCAGAACCACTTTCACCTTGCGGCTCTCCTTGAAACGTCCTCTGATGAGCTCATCAGAGAGCGGGTCGCCGATGGCACGTTGGATAGCCCGCCGCATCGGCCTCGCTCCATACAGCGGCTCATACCCTTCCTTAATAAGCCATTGCTTGACTTCATCATCCACCTCAATCTCAATCCCCTTATCCAATAAACGGAGGTTCAGCTCACGGAGCAGAATATCCAAGATGCTGTAGAGCTGTTCTTTATCGAGTTGATGGAAAATGACGATCTCATCGATTCGGTTCAAGAACTCAGGACTGAACGATTTCCGGAGCTCTCCGAGTACTTCTTCCTTTTTCCGACGGGCGGCTTCACCTTCCGTGCTCTGGAAACCAAGAGACACGCCTTTTTGAATCATCTTGGTCCCGATATTGGACGTCATGATGACCACTGTATTCTTGAAATCGACCTTTCGCCCAAGACTGTCGGTCAACACTCCGTCGTCCAAGACTTGAAGCAGGACGTTGAACACATCGGGATGGGCCTTCTCGATCTCATCGAACAATACGACGGAGTACGGTCGACGTCGCACCTTTTCAGTCAGCTGTCCGCCTTCTTCGTACCCCACATAACCCGGGGGTGCGCCGAAGAGACGAGAACTCGTAAACTTCTCCTGGTACTCGGACATATCGACACGAATCAACGCATCCTCGCTGTTGAACAGAAACTCCGCCAGTGTCCTGGCCAGCTCTGTCTTTCCGACCCCTGTCGGGCCCAGGAAAATGAATGAGCCGATCGGTTTCCGGGCTTCCTTCAAGCCGGCGCGGGAACGGCGAATGGCGCGGGCAACCGCCGAAATCGCCTCATTTTGACCCACTACTCGCTTGTGGAGGAACTCCTCCATTCGCAACAGTTTGTTGGACTCCTCTTCTTCCAATTTGAAGAGCGGAATACCGGTCATTTTTGAAACAACATAGGCGACGTCTTCCTTGCCAATCACTGGCTTGTTCTTTTCCTGGCTCTTCTTCCACTCGCGCTTCGATTCGTCCAGCAACTTGCGCAACCGCTCCTCTTCCTCACGATGCCGCACCGCCTCCTCGAAATTCTGCATAGAGATGGAGAGTTCTTTCTCTCGAGCAACTTTCTTGAGCTCTTGCTCCATCGCTTTCAACTCGGAGGGCAGTGCATACGTTTGGAGCTTGGCCCGCGACCCGGTTTCGTCGATCAAATCGATCGCCTTGTCGGGCAGGAACCGGTCGGTGATATACCGGTCGGATAACTTCACGGCCTCGACGATCGCATCTTCCGTGATCTCTACTCCATGATGTTCTTCATATCGGTCCCGAAGCCCTTGAATGATACGCACAGTTTCGTCGAGATTCGGCGGTTGAACATGGATCGGCTGGAATCGACGTTTCAATGCCCCGTCTTTTTCAATGTGCTTGCGGTACTCATCCAAAGTCGTGGCTCCAATGCACTGAATCTCACCCCGCGAAAGCGCCGGCTTGAGCATATTCGAGGCATCGATAGACCCCTCGGCAGCTCCCGCCCCGACCAGCGTATGGAGTTCGTCGATGAAGATGATAATATTACCAGCCTGGACGATCTCCTTCATGACAACCTTGAGACGTTCCTCGAATTGCCCACGATACTTGGTACCGGCCACGAGAGAGCCCAGATCGAGCGCAATGACACGGCGAGAGAGCAAATTGTCGGGGACTTCTGACTGAACGATCCGCTGGGCCAGTCCTTCGACAATAGCAGTCTTTCCGACACCGGATTCGCCGATCAGCACGGGATTGTTTTTGCTTCTTCGACTCAGAATCTGTAGAACACGCTCTATCTCATCGGCCCGGCCGATCACCGGATCCAGTTGACCTTCTTGGGCCAACTGGGTCAGATCCCGGCCGAATTCGTCGAGAGCGGGAGTATTACTCTTCCGGTCACGCTCACGTGGAGCAGACTTTCGCAAAAACGTGACCGTCAACTGCCTGGCCGTCAACAGGTTCGCGCCCAAGCTCCGAAGAATTTTCCCCCCGATCCCCTCTTCTTCCCGGAGAAGACCAAGGAGAAGATGCTCACTCCCGATGTGATTATGGCCAAGGAGTCGGGCCTCCTCAACTCCGTATTCGATAACTTTCTTCACTCGTGGGCTGAAGGGGATTTCACCAAACGTCATGGTGGTCCCGCCACCAGGCAGGTTTCGCTCGATTTCAAGCCGGATCTGTTCGGTGGAGAGACCCATCTTTTTCAGGATCATAAGGGCGATGCCATCGGACTCACGAAGTATGGCCAAAACGAGATGTTCGGTCCCGAGATAGTCGTTTTGGTGCCGTTCGGCCTCTTCCCGCGCGAGGATGATGATCTTTCGACCTTTGTCCGTGAATCGTTCGAACATCCTGCCTCCTTCTAGTGAGTGCGAATCATGGGCGCGTTCGAGCAAAACCGTTGAAAAATCTTGACCTAATTCTAACCACAGTATGCGTGAGAGTCAAGGTTGAGCGGAGAACAAGACAGTGTGACACGACGCCATCCACCACAACCTCTCCGCTCATTTTTTCTTTTTCTCTGAACCGAGGCGACTCACTCCGCGCTTGGCTCTCCGTTGACATAAAAAGGAGCATCTCGATACAATCTCGCTCCGCTCTACGCCATCCATGGGTTTATTATTCGTGAAAAGTAAAAGTATCGGGATTTTGACCAAACCGAAGTTTCCCGAAGTCAAATCCACGCTGCTCGGAGTCGTGGCGTGGCTCCGTGCCCGCAACATCGATGTCCTTCTCGACACAACCTCCGCAACGTTACTGAACGAACGGGGCGGAATTCCCAAGACCCAGCTGGCGGACAAAGCCGACGTTCTGTTGGTGCTTGGGGGAGACGGAACCATCCTGAATGCCGCTCGCCTCGCCTCGGAACGGAGCATTCCTATCCTCGGCGTCAACATGGGGGGTCTGGGCTTCCTAACCGAGGTCCGGTTAGACAATCTCTATCCCTCCCTAGAGCGAGTATTCGCCAACGACTTTACCCTTGACGAGCGACTCATGCTGGCAACGCACGTTCATCGGCACGGGGAAACAGTTGCTCGCGGAGTTGTGCTCAACGACATCGTGATCAGCAAAGGGACGCTGGCCCGCATGATCGAACTCCAGATCGCTATCCAGGGACAATTCGTCACCAATCTACGCGGTGACGGTCTGATTATCGGGACACCGACCGGCTCTACCGCCTACTCTCTTTCTGCCGGAGGCCCCATCATGAACCCTGCTGTGCAGGCTCTGATCTTGACGCCGATCTGTCCCCACACCCTGACCCATCGCCCTTTAATCGTCCCTGGAAATGTCATGATCGAAGTGACTTTGACGAGTAGGGATGACGGATCAATGGCCACACTCGACGGGCAAGTCGGCGTCGCCATTACACAGGGCGATACGGCGGTGATTGAGGTTTCAGACCATCGGACCAGATTGATCAGATTTCCTGAAAGCCACTACTACGAAGTGCTCAGGGAAAAACTGAAATGGGGACACGGATGAGGAACCCCATAATTAATTGCCCGACACGCTCCCCTGTTCAATGTGTTTGAGCATATCCTGATTGGCCACAAACTTGAATTCCCCTATGCAGTCGGCTTTCCCAGGGAATGAACGCTCTGCCACATCGAGTGCCCGTAACCCGTTCACGTCGACTGGCCGACTCTGCCGCTTCTTCAACAACACATGTAAATGATCGAGCACTGTTTTGATATCTCCACCACCGTGCTTGGTCGCGAGGTAGCGTTCAACGACCTCTGCGCACCAATCCCCGTCACGTTTCGCGACACCAACAAGTCCTTCACTGGCTTTTCTGGCCCAACCGGCCAGAAACACTCCATCCATAACCTTGCCGACACTTTCGTCGTATGCCTGAAAGAGCGCATCATCGGGATCATTCCCTGTCTTGTTGGGGTTTGTCACAAACATGCCGTTCTTGTACGGGAGGCCGACCGTTTCATCGACCTTATCTCCAACGGCGAACACAACCGCATCGCATGGAAACTCATACAACTGCTTCAAGCCTACGGCGACGGTATCCTCCCCCTTGGGGTCAAGCCTATTGTCTTCCATCTCAAGCCCACGGACTCGATTGTGGGCATCAACCAGAATACGCTTCGGCGACGCGAGGAACCGGAAGCCCATCTTCGTTTCGGATACTTTCGGCTCGCATTTCGTGAACTCGTCGGTGAACCCTTTCAAGACTTCGTCGGGATTCTGCCCGACCTTGGCCATGCGGTCTTTGATGCGTTCAAACTCGCCTTTAATCCCGTCAAGATCCATATTGGCGCAGATGGTACGGATCTCTTTTGGATTGTATTTACGTTCAACCGGACCCCGCCGCACGATTGCCGTGACCCGCTCCACCTTCTTGTAGCGAATCAACCAGTGGGCAATGTCCACCATCACATCGCCCGCGCCGATGACCGCCACATGTTTTCCCACGTCAAACGGGCGGTCACCAAAGCCCGGGAGCCGATTGAAGTGATAGACCACGTCCTTCGCGTGAAACACGCCTTGAGCCGAATCTCCCTCAACCCCAATGGCTTTGGTTCCTTGGGCGCCGATCGTAAACACGACCGCGCTCGCACCCAGTCCCCGCACATCATCAACCGTGAGATCCTTGCCATTTCCGATCGAGACATTCCCAAAATAATGGACGTTCTTCTGTTGAAGAAGCTCCCAATACTGTTTTTTGAGCCCGCCGCGGAGTTTTAACTTGGAGGGGAATATCCCGTACTCGGCCAAGCCGCCGAATTTGATGTCGCGATTGAGGATGACGACTTCATGGCCCGTCTTCGAGAGCGAGCTCGCGACAGCCATACCGGCAGGTCCCGCTCCCGCCACAATAACCACATGCGCCTGAGATCCGCTCATACAGCATTCCTTAAGAAGTAAGTGATAGAAAAGCGTGGAATATCAATGGTTCGCGGAATGTAGCATAGCCGTTCCCGCACTGTCAAAAACTGTGACCGGATGGCCACGATAGCCGATCGGATCGCTACTTGCGCGGGTATCCTCCGTCGATTACAATGCCGCTCGCTTCCACAAAGGAGGCTACCCACTGACACGTCAACCTCTTCAATCACAGGCTGCACCCGGATCTCATGATGCCCACTAGTCAATCACTCTCTCCGTCGTTAGCCGCGGCTCAGGCACCTCTTGTACGCTACTACCCCGTCTGCAGGGGCGACAGCGCGCTTCCTTTGAAAAGCTTGGGTCTTGAGGAGGCGTTCATCGTACCTGATTTCGATCTGGCTGAGGAACTCATCGCCCGTGGGGTCGACAGCTCGCGCGTTGCTATCAGCGGTGAATCGCAGGACCCGGGGTATTCTCAAGCGGCGGGAGGTAACCAGCTTGTACCTGCCTCACCGTTCGAATTCGACCAATCGATTCTCATTGTCCTTCCAACCTACAACGAACGATCCAATCTTGAGGCACTTGTCACCGCGATCGGCCAATACCTGGTGGCTGATATTTTGATCGTTGATGACAATTCACCGGACGGCACCGGACAACTAGCTGATGAACTCAGTTGCCGACACGGACATGTACACGTGCTGCATCGGGCCAGGAAGGAAGGACTCGGACCGGCCTACCTCGCGGGATTCGAATGGGCGTTGCACCGAAAGTATGATCGTATCATTGAGATGGATTGTGACTTCAGCCACGCTCCGTGGGATCTGCCTCGCCTGGTACACCGCAGCGGCACCGCCGATCTGGTAATCGGAAGCCGCTATGTGCCGGGCGGTGGGACGGAAAACTGGAATGCACGCCGGCGATTGGTCTCTCGTTGCGGCAACACGTATGTCAGTCTCTTCCTCGGCTCACATATCCATGACTGGACAGGAGGATTCCGCTGCTATCGTCATGAGCTCTTGGAGAAGATGGATCTCGAAACCGTGAGGGCCAAAGGGTACATCTTCCAAGTCGAGCTGGCCTGGCGAGCCGTGCGACTGGGCGCCAGCGTACATGAATTACCCATCCGCTTCAGTGATCGTATCCAAGGCCAGTCCAAACTCGGCTGGGCCTCGCTCATCGAGGGACTGACGGCAGTCCCGAAAATGTATTTTCGGAACTGACCCAGGCAAGAGCCGTCCGTCCACGCTCTCCATCCTTCCTGACCCTGCGGCTTCGGCTGATGGGATGAGCCGGTAGTCAGCCACGCTGCTGTTAGCAGACGGCCTCACCATGCACGCAAGACAGTTTGAAAGAAACCGCCGGCTCAGCATGCTCAAGTTTAGTTAAATCGATGATAAGTTCGTCTTTGGCGTTGGCCAAAACCCCGTCGAGCAGACTGCTCCTCACAGGAATAACGGCTTCAGCAGGCTGAAAGATCAGGTCGAAGCCTTTTGCTGCGGTTGGTCGCATCGGATAACGCCGATCGTAGATCATCCCATAGGCCGGAATACCGTAAATGATCCGCCAGTTTCCCAGCAGAATATGCATCTCAGTTCCGTGAACATACAGCCCGCCTGTCGTAATAATTCTCCTCGCGAAGGTTTGTGGTTGGCTCAAGTAGAAGGTGACGCGTTCGTTGTATTTCGCTTCCGCCAGTGCCTCCGATATCCGCATAGACAGGAGCGCCAGTTCCTCATCGGTGAAGGCCGGAACTAACGGGGATTCACCTTGTATCCAGCGTTGCAGCGCAACCCGATGTTCCCGCACCTTCATGCCCGACAAAATCGTGCGTATTTTTTCCGGCTCCATCACGAATGGATGGGTATGGTGACCCGGCGGCCATTCAGCGAGCACATCCGCATCTTCCTCCAATCGGACGTAATTGACCGGATCTTCATAGACGATCCGTGCCGGCACATGAGGAGTGGCGCAACCGAGGAGGACGAGAACTAAGGTCATAATTACTGCGGTGGACCGCCATGCCGATTCAACCTGCATGACACACTACCCTTCGCTCACGATCACGGTCATCTCTGCGCGCTCCAACGGATTGTCTCGCCCATCGCGTTTCATAGTGACGATCTTGTCGACCACATCCATGCCGCTGACAACTTCCCCGAACACTGTATATTGCCAATCAAGGAAATTGGCGTCCGCGACGCAGATAAAGAACTGAGAACCGGCACTATCCGGATCATTCGCCCGAGCCATTGAGACAATGCCCCGCTTATGAGGCTTACTATTGAATTCAGCCTTCACCTTATACCCTGGTCCACCCATTCCATGTGACGACCGGTCGGACCCTTTGCTATTCGGATCTCCTCCTTGGATCATGAAACCGGGAATGACGCGGTGAAACGTCGTCCCATTGTAGAACCCCTCTTTGGAGAGCTTGATAAAGTTGCTGACATGACCGGGCGCCACGTCCGGGAAAAATCTGAGAATGATTTCTCCCATCGGTTGCCCCTTACTCGTCACGGCTATTGTTGCTCGTGTCTTCTCGTTGATATCCGACATTGCGTGCATCCTTTCAGTGATCATCGAAAGAGAAAGGGCGGCGGCGCCATCCCTGCTTCCAATCCTTGATTGACAGCCACCCAGGTGTGACCGTCATCGCTTCGAAACACTCCCGCGCTCGTCCCCGCATAGAGGCCTTTATCTCCGGTCCCGATCAACACCTGAACGGCGAGGTTAGTCAGCCCTTTATTCACAGGAATCCATTGCTTGCCCTTGTCCACCGTTCTAAAAATCCCGTTTCCGGTCGCCACGACCAATCCCTGGTCGCTGAAGACGATACCCCGGATAGAGTCGTTGGGCAGCGCCCGGCTGATCGGTCGCCAGGTTAGCCCACCGTCGGCGCTACGAAAAACTCCGCCATCGAAGGTGCCTGCAAAAATACTCTGGTCTTGATCGATGACCAATACGCGAATGAAGTTTTCGATCATCCCTTCATGATCCTTCAACCCATGTCGCAACCGCACCCACCCAGATGAACGAGGGCTGAACCGAAAGACGCCTTTCCCGGAAGTCCCGGCAAACAACGTTCCGTCGGTCGAGCGAGCCAGTGCATGAACCAAAATATCATCCAGCCCCGCCGTAACGGGCGCCCAGGAATTTTCAGCGTCATTCAGCCGATACACACCATCGCCTGTGCCTGCATACAGTTCATGATCGACCGCCATCAGGGCTTTGACTTCAAGCCGCTTGAGGCCTCCGTTGATCGGCTGCCACGTGTTCCCTTCATCACGCGAGCGGAACACCCCGCCACGAAATGTGCCGGCATAGACTGCACCGTCTTTCGCTGTGGCCACACTTAAAATAAACGGATCACTGACACCCCCTCCGACCGGCATCCAGGTGGCACCTCGGTCCATGGTACGAAAAATCCCATGTCCGAATGATCCGGCATAGATCGTCCCGTTTCCGGCCATCACGAGGGCCTGCACGCTGGCCGCGGATTGTTCGAACGGCCCCGACGTCACCAACGGTTCCGAGGTCATCGGCGACGACGATATCGGCGAGAGATCGGAAGACCCGACGCTCTCCGCCGAGGCCAAGCCGAGAACACTACCCCACATCAGTATCGCAGACATGACGACTCGTATCCGCTTGGCCTTCACGGTCTGAGGTGTCATCGAACCCTCGTTCCGGCAGTATTGATGGGCAAATCCGGATCAAGCGGCAAATCGACTCCACTTTGGTCCTGGCTCCGGCCGAACAAGCGGGCGCCGAGTATTCCAATCTCATACAGCACCATCAACGGAACCGCCATCAGGAGCATGGTAAAGAGCGTCGCGTCAGGGGTGACGATGGCGGAGACGATGAGACACAACAAGATGGCATGTTTCCGATACCGCACAAACGTATGCGCCGATGCCATTCCGATCATTGCCGCCAGAGTCATTACCAATGGCAATTCGAACGCGCAGCCGAAGATGAGCAGGAATTTCACATTGAAATCAATATACGTCCCGACACTCAGCTGGGGCGTGATATCTCGGTCGAGGCCGAAATTCACGAACAGATCGATCACCAGCGGCAGAATGACTAAATTGCAAAATACCAGACCCAGTGCGAAAAGACCTCCGGCCACACAAAACAGGGGAATCGCCCAACGTTGTTCTTTCGGCAACAACGCCGGCTCGACGAACTTCCAGCACTGATAGAAGATGACGGGGAGGCTGAGAATGACGGCCGCGAGCAACGAGACCTTGATCGAGGCGAACAGCGCCTCCGTGGGTCCATAAAACGCGAGCTGGTTCGGGAACGGTTTATTCAGCCAAGCGATCATCTCGGCTGAAAAAGAGAACGTCACAATCAACGAACCCAAAAGGGTTGCGCCGATGATGACCAATCGTCGCTTGACGGTTGCGATATGGACGACAAGCGGATTGACAACCTGTTCCATAACGACAGATTCAGCTACGCGGATGGCCGGCAGGCGGCCGGCCTCTCATTGGGTGGGCTGCAGCCCTTGTTCGCGATAGTGGCGAATAAGCTCGGCGAGTTTGTCTTTCTTCGCCAGTTTTTCTTTTTGCATCCGTTTTTTCTCGACCTCTTCGGTCGGCGTCAGGACATGGCGTCTCTGCAGCTCATTCAGTTCAAGATCCAGGCGATGGTGGGACTCTTCCAGTTCCCGGAATTCGGTGTTGGAGTGGCGAAGCTGTTCGACAATCGCGTCTTCCGTCAACATGCGACACCTCCTGGTTAGGTTGAGTCTGTTTAGACTGATTCACCTCCACCGGCTGACACACGGTTTCGGCGTTGGCCACCGTGCATCACAAGCGGGCTCATTTCCATGAGTACTGCGTCTTCAATGGGATTGGTATAGTACTGAGGGCGTGTGCTGATCTGCGCGAACCCCATACGAGCATAGAGCGCGCGCGCCGGTTCATTCGAAGCTCTGACTTCGAGAACTGCCCGAGTGGCCCCTTGCTCCAGACCCAGACGGATAGCTTCAGCCGCAAGAGCACGCCCGACCCCTTGCCTCCGCATGGTTGCTCTAACGGCTAAATTCATCAGTCGAAGCTCTTCAAACACGATCCAGAAACAATGGTACCCGATGATGCTGACTCTGGCCAGCGCCTCCGCTCCTCCGCCATGCACCGCAACGAAAAAATGTGCGAACTGGTTTCCGATCAATTCTGCTTCCAGCATTTTGCGCGTCCAGGGGGACGAGAAGCAAGCCTCTTCCAACGAGAGGATGTCCGGCAACATATCCGGCGTCGCCGGGAGGATCTCAAACTCAGTAAGAGCCCCGTTATTCATACTTCAAATGTGTTCTACCGCCGAGGGCCTCTGGCCAATCGTTCAGCAACTTTCTTCTCGATGCGCTTCTGCCGTCGTACGACCGGTGACACTCCCCCCGACCGCTCATACTGTATTTCCGCTTCGACTCGCTGAACATAGAGCGGTGCAACCACGTCATCCGCGATCTCGCCTCGTCGAAGCCGTTCTATTCCGAGCAACGCCACTGGCACGGCCGAAGGTTTAAAGACGTCTACAGATCCTACCGTCACGGTCACAGACGCGGGCAATGCCGCTCGAATCTCGGGCTCCATCGAGGACCATCCGGCTCCGAATAGCAGTGTGCGCTCGGTGAGGCTCTGTGCCAAGGCCCTTGGACTCCCGACTTGTTCACCCAACACGCGATTCAATCGCCCATCCTGCGTCCAGCGAAAAATCGCCCAGTACACCTCTCCTCGACGACTGATCAACACCGGACACACCGGAGTCATAGCCGTTCCTGCATTCCACGCCATTGCTTCCAAGGTTGGGACCAATGCCAATGGACATCCACTTGCAGCCCGCAGTCCTAGGCACGTCGCAAGACCTACACGGATACCCGTAAACGAGCCAGGCCCGATCGAACACGCGAGGCCGCCGATGTCACGGAGTTGTAATTCGGATTGAGCGAGGAGTCGATGGATCGCGGGCAAAAGCAGAGATCCATGGGCGCCGCCGGCTTCTTGCTCATGCTGTGCCAGGACGAAGTCGTCTTTGACGATCGCCACACTCTGCCAGGCCGTGGCCGTTTCAACCGCGAGAATGTTCATCGCTGATTATGAAATCTGTCCCAGGTCTTCCGCTTTGATCGCTTGATTCTGATGCATCTCATGGAAAATGACCTGTACGGTGCCTTGCCCCCGGCCGTCCTCAAGAGAAATTTTGAACGGACGGAGCGTCCGGGCATCCTGATCGCCGGCTGCTTCTGCTGAAACAGGCCCCACCTCGTTCAGCGACCTAAAATCGTCGTACTGAATCGTCGCTTCCACCTCTCCATTGGAACCCAGCCGATCTTCCTGTACCACCAACAATCGACGGTCGAACCACAGGCGGCGGATCGGTGGACGCGATGCGCCAGCTCCCCCGCTTACCGGCGCATAGACGTCAAGACGATATCGGTTTTTATCTTCCGCTAACTTAACCGTCTCATCCTTGGCGATCGAACTCGTTCCCAACACGCCGCCGACGGCCCAGGCACTCAACTGAGAAAAGCGAGCCAGCTTCCCGAGATCTCTCATGTCGGATTGGCGACCGGTATAGACTTTCCCTTCAATGGGCAGACGGAGCTTATACCATTCATCGGCTTGAACAAACTCAAACAGTTCGTTCCCGATTGGCGTAAAGCCTCTGAGCCGGAGGGCGTTCGGCCGACGATAATAGACCGCACCCTCGACCCGCGACACGATGGGAATGAGTCCCCCTCGCACTTTGGCACTGAACAGTCCTTTCAGAGAATGAACCGCCGCATTTCGCTGACGCAACAAAGCCGTTAATTCTTCCGCCGTCACCTGTTTAAGCGGCAGCTCCTCCTTTGGAGCCATGAGAGCACAGCCAGTCAACAATATAACCGCGAACGGCACAACAACCGACAGAAAGGCTTGGCGCATAGCGATGGTGCTTGTTGAATGATCAGCACAGCCCTGGTTCTTACGCCAATACCGCATCGAGCGCCTCTCGCACTTCTTGAATGCCGATCAAATCCATCCCCTCGATAGGCTCCAGCTTGGTCAGATTCCGCTGAGGCAAAATACAGCGTTTAAATCCCATCTTGGCCGCTTCGCGGATGCGCGCTTCGGCTTGGCTGACGGCACGCACCTCTCCGCCTAACCCAACTTCCCCTAACACCAACATCCCAGGCTCGACAGACACCTCCCGCAAGCTTGATGTGACGGCCGCCACAATTCCTAGGTCGATCGCCGGCTCGTCAATATGCATCCCTCCGACGACGTTCACATAGACATCTTGTCCGGAGAGGTGTACGCCCAACCGCTTCTCCATCACGGCGAGCAAGAGCGAAACTCGATTCAATTCCACCCCGTTCGCCATCCGTTTGGGCATCGCATAGCTGGTCGAAGAGACCAACGCTTGGAGTTCCACCAGGATTGGTCTGGTACCTTCGAGACTGGACACGACTACCGACCCAGTACTCCTGTGAGGGCGCTCCGCCAAGAACAGTTCTGAAGGGTTGTTCACTTCTTCGAGCCCCGCATCCTTCATTTCAAAGACACCGATCTCGTTCGTCGATCCAAAACGATTTTTTACGGCTCGGAGGATTCGGTAGCTATGTCCCTTGTCGCCTTCAAAATACAAGACCGTATCGACGATATGTTCCAGCAACCGAGGCCCGGCGATTGCCCCTTCCTTGGTGACATGCCCAATGATGAAGACAGGAACTCCGGCCCGCTTGGCAAACCACATGAGCTGACCGGCCACCTCCTGCACCTGGCTAATGCTGCCGGGAGCGGAGGTCAGCTGTTCCGTGTAGACAGTTTGAATCGAATCGACCACCACGGCAGCCGGCTCAACGTCCTGCACCGCTCTCAGGATCTGTTCAAGGGAAGTTTCGGCCAAAATGAGCAAATGCGGGTGTTCGATACCCAGACGCTGCCCGCGCATCTTGATTTGTCGAGGAGATTCTTCGCCGGAGACATACAGAACAGGTGTGTCCTTCGCCGCCAACTTCGGCAGGACTTGCAACAAAAGCGTCGTCTTGCCGATCCCGGGATCTCCTCCGATCAAGATCACCGAGCCGGGAATCACGCCACCCCCCAGAACCCTGTCAAATTCCCCGATGTGCGTGAGCCGACGATCCTCTCCTACTACCTCGATGTCGGAAATGGGCGTCGCTTCAGCCTGAACTGTTTTCATCGCAGCGGGACGGCCCTTGCCGGTCGCCGCCTGCCGCTCCTCCTTCATCGTGTTCCAGCCGCCGCAGTCTGGACAACGGCCAAGCCACCGTGGCGCTTGGTGTCCACAGGACTGGCACGAAAAAACGATCTTGGGTTTCAAAAATTACCCTCACGGAGAAACAGTCTCATATGGCTATCTTAATGGATGCAAGGAGGGAAGAAAAGCCGGGAATGTCCGAGCCCCGAAGCAGGAGAACCGACTGGAGCGCTGTGAAGTTTTGAAGAAGAATTATATAGCTTTTCACAATCCAGATCTCATCTCGGCCATCTTCCGTGCGCAGAAGCATACGCACCCTTCGACGAACGCCACACTATCACCACAGTAGCGCTTCAGCGACATCGCCCCTCAGAATTTTCATCTTGACGGACTACCAAGATGTACCCTATTTTCCCACTTGTTGATTAACAAAGTCATATTTTATGAAACTCTCGAAAAAAAGCGAGTACGGTCTTCGAGCCTTACTTGAACTGACGCTGGCACATGGTCACGCCACGCTGCAGCGGCATGACATTGCGGCTCGACAGCATATCCCCATCGAATTTTTGGAGCAGATTCTCCTGATGCTCAAACGAGCCGGGCTTGTCTCCAGTCGACGTGGGGTAAAGGGAGGATACACCCTTATCAAGCCGCCGAAGGATGTCACGCTGGGCCAAGTGATCCGCATACTCGATGGTCCCCTCGCTCCAATCGGCTGTGTCAGTAAGACGGCGTATCAAAAATGCGGTGATTGTCCTTATGCCAATATGGCGCGCTGCCCGGTACAGCAGGTGATGGGTACAGTCCGTGACGCGATCGCCGGAATTTTGGATCACTATACACTTGCCGACTTTGCATCCGGCCGCTACAAGGACTGACCCTTGATGGATACAGTTGTTCTTGTCCTGATTACGTTTGTGGCCGCCACCGTAAATGGCGCGCTGGGGTACGGCTTTTCTTCCATCACCGTTCCTGTCGCCTTATTGTTTTACACCAATCGCATTTTGAATCCGGCCCTTGTGCTCATTGAACTTGTCCTCAATAGCTATGTGCTGTTCATGAATCGAAAAAGCGTTCCGAACATCTGGCGACGGGTGACTCCCATTCTCATCGGCTTAGTCATCGGAATCGGCATCGGCAGCTACATTCTCTTTCTGGTTCAGCCGGCATGGATCAAGTTCGTCACCTATTTCTTTCTGTTACCCTTGATTCTGCTTCAGGCCGCCGGCATCCGGAAACCCATTCAGGCTGAACGTGCCATTGCCGTCCCCTTTGGGGTGGGAATTGGCACACTCTATTCCGTCACGACCATTTCCGGCCCCCCGCTTGCTCTTCTCTTCAATAATCAGGGTTACGCCAAGCAGGACTTCCGGGCCGCATTGGGAGTTATACGCGTCGCGGAATCCTCTCTCACGGCCATCGCCTATGGATTTATCGGCTTCTACAGCGCCGGCAGTATGGAAATTATTCCTTACATTATCCCCAGTGTCATGATCGGAATTCCTTTAGGAACATATCTCATTCGCTTGATGGATCCCGAGACATTCCGTCGCATTTGCATGGCGTTCGATGGATTGATCGTTGGGTTTGGCCTCTCTCGAGTCTTGACTGAATTAAACCTTGCCTCACCCGTCACTACCTACAGCATTCTGTCGATCGTGATTCTGATAAACGGCTATTTGCTGTTCAGGTTTTTTAGAGACCGCGCTGACCCCCATCGAATTCCGTCTTGATGGCTACCCATCTTCGGTCTTTGCACGGCCGTGGGAACCAACGCAAAACCCATTCTCTTTCAGCTTTTCCGCTATTGCCCTTGGCGGTACTTGAAGGTTGAATCCTTCACACCTGCAGCTACCCCTGGTTCGACAAGATACTTAACTTGTTGAATAATTGTAATTCTCTTCTCTTATTACTTGGGTATAAGTTTTGCTGAACCCCCTGATCGTTCTACATTGCGTACTTGAACAAACAAGGTCTAGTCATCGCAATTCACCTGTAAGGAGTGTTTCTTATGACGACACATGTGACTTCGATCAATCTGGTCTATAGGAAGTTTGCCATCCCGTTGGCCCATCTCATGATGCTAAGTGTCATCGCCCTTCCACTGGCCGGATGTGGTGACGATGGCGGAGGAGCACCACCCATCTCTTCACTCTCCACACCAACAGAGGCTCCTTCTGGAACAGACACACCTCCTGGTGGAGTCGAAGGGTCAGACTCTAAGAATCCTCTGAACAAGGTGGCGGAGTCAGACCATGATAGTCGTCCAAATGAGCTCGCAGAATTAAACCCTGAACTTTCTGATGAAGAGGAAGACCCGACGATCTCAATGACTCCGACCCCAACCGGGGTCACTGCACGGTTGTCATGGGACGCATCCACTGATCCCAATGTGGCCGGTTATCATGTCTATTACGGAAGAGAATCATCTGGAGAGCCTGGCTCATGTTCCTATGAGGGAAGCCAAGGGGTCACGGCTCCACCAGCTACCATTAGCGGATTGGAGCCAAATACTCCCTATTTCTTTGCAATCAGTGCGCACAGCGGCGAAGCCGGCGACTTGGAAAGCCCCTGTTCAATTGAAGTCCTCGTAGTCACACCCCCCGCTCAAAGCTGAGCGAGAACGTTCGCCGCGTCATGACTCTCTTGCAGCTCCCCTGGTTCACTTCAGGGGAGCTGATCCTTTCATTGACCTCCCCCCCGACGATTTGTTAGCCTCAAGTTCTTTCATGCGGCTTCCGAAAATAAACAGTCAAGAAGCCATTATTTGACTACTATTCCGAAAGGATCTCCCATGGCCGGTTCACTTGCCTCGTCCGAACTGCTGACCGCCTTACACAACAAAGCGACCCAACTTCGCATCGACAGTGTGCGGGCTACCAGCGAAGCAGGGAGCGGCCATCCGTCAAGTTGCGCCTCTGCCGCCGACATCGTTGCCACATTGTTTTTCTCCGTCATGCGTTACGATCCACGCAATCCTAAGGCGCCTAATAGCGACCGCTTCGTCTTGTCGAAAGGACATGCCGCTCCGCTGCTCTATGCGGCATGGGCGGAAGCCGGGCTTTTCCCGACAAGCGATCTCCTTAAACTGCGCACCCTGAAGTCCGATCTTGAAGGACATCCCACTCCGCGTTTGCCGTTTGTGGATATGGCGACCGGGTCACTGGGGCAGGGACTTCCCGTGGGCGTCGGCATCGCCCTCAATGCGAAGTTCGTAGACAAACTCGATTACCGAACCTACGTGGTGATGGGTGATGGAGAATCGGTCGAAGGATCGGTATGGGAAGCAGCCGAGATCGCACGCCAATACAGTTTGGATAACTTGTGCGCGATTGTGGACGTGAACCGGCTCGGGCAAAGCGATCCTACCATGCTGCAACACGACATGGAGGCCTACCGTTCCCGATGGGCGGGATTTGGCTGGCATGCGATCGTCGTCGACGGCCATAATATCGCAGCAATCCTCCAGGCTTTCGACGAGGCTGCCCGCACGAAAGGTCGGCCGACTGTGGTACTGGCACGAACGTACAAAGGCAAGGGCATTTCGTTCATCGAGAACAAAGCAGATTGGCACGGCAAACCGCTTAAAAAAGGGGAAGAGACCCAGCGGGCTCTCGACGAACTGACGAAGCAATTACACCCGAATGGCGCCTCTATTCAGATCCAAAAACCATCCGCCCCCGCCGCCACACCGGCCCCGGTCGGTGCGATGCCGGCACCGCCGTACAAACTCGGCGACTCCGTCGCGACGCGCGAAGCCTTCGGCGCAGCACTCGAGGCCTTGGGGTCTGTCAACCCAGCTGTGGTTGCCCTGGATGCCGACGTCAAGAATTCGACGTATACCGACAAATTCGGGAAGAAATTCTCCAATCGGTTCTTCGAAAGTTTTATCGCAGAACAAAACATGGTCGGGGCTGCGGCCGGTCTTGCAGCTTGCGGTAAAATCCCTTTTGCTGCGACCTTTGCCTGCTTCTTGAGCCGCGCCTACGATTTTATCCGCATGGCCGCCATCAGCGGATCGAACATCAAACTCGTCGGGACGCATGTCGGTGTGAGCATCGGAGAGGATGGTCCGTCACAAATGGGACTGGAAGACATCGCGATGATGGCGGCGCAACCAAACGTCACGGTGCTGTACCCCTCAGACGGAAACTCAACCTATCACTTGGTCGAAGCCGCCGCCAACCATAAAGGAATGGTCTACGTGCGTGCCGGAAGGCCGAAAAACCCGGTGATTTATGGCCCGGAAGAGCGTTTCCATATCGGCGGCAGCAAAGTCGTCCGGCAGAGCGCATCGGATGTCCTCACCATTGTGGCCGCAGGAGTGACGTTGTTTGAGGCGTTGAAAGCCTACGACCAGCTGAAGTCGAACGGCATTGCGGTTCGTATCATCGATCTCTACAGTATCGCGCCCATCGATAGGCACACCTTATTGGATAGCGGCCGCGCTACACAGTCCCGAATTCTCACGGTTGAAGATCACTACGCCCACGGAGGCCTTGGCGATGCCGTCCTCAGTGCCGTCGCAACCGAGGGGATCAAGGTCCACAAACTCGCCGTCCGTGAAATCCCGCATAGTGGGAAGCCTGAAGAGCTCGTGGATCATTATGGGATCGGAGTGCGGTCCATTGTCGAGGCAGTCAAGCAGATCATCAAATAACTGGTCTTGCGTGGAGGGCGACAACCAATTCGGTCAATCCCCTTCCTGATTGTCATGTTTTCATTTTTTCCCAGAAAAAATATGGTATAGTACGCCTCCAATGATGCGTTGGAAACGTCGACGAACTCAAGCACACCCAGCGGGTAGATCATCCATCAAATATTGAGTAGGAGGTGCGAATGACGAGAAGGAATGTGAGCGTCTCAGTTCTGGTTATGGGGTTCGCCCTAATTCTTTCTGGAGGCATAGCCTCCGCCGAAGATCTCCCCCCATTGGCTCCGGTTCCACCCGATTATGCCGACAAGAAAATGCCGGCTGGCGGATGGACCGATGCAAAAGCCATCGAGGAGGGAGGAAAGATTTATAGGGGCGAGTTCAAGACCGAGGTCAACTGCAGCAGTTGCCACGGAAAGGACGGCGCACCGGTGAAAAAGGGTGCACGGGACCTTCGTGATCCCAAAATCGTCTGCCGCTTCTCAGACGCGTACTGGTTCTGGCGCGTCGCCGAAGGAGTCCCAAAGACAAAGATGAAAGCCAATAAGGGCCTCCTATCGGAAGAGCAGATCTGGCAGGTAATGGCATATGAAAACCAGTTCTCGCATGGGGGCAAGCCGGCCGACCGTTCCTGTTACAAACCCTAACTGGAGCGCTGTTTAGGTCTAAAGAATCGTCCAGGGACTCCGGAGATCTCGAAGCGTTTGAAGGAGTCTCTACAACTAGGTGAGAGCACTATAACAAAGGGGGAAGAGAACATCAGGTTCTCTTCCCCTCTTTGCTTGTTCGCGTCCACTACGCTCGGCGGAATCTTCAGGCCGGATTAGGCGCCATGAACACCAAGACCTTGAGCCGCCCGGTTGTATGATTTTTCACACCATGCTCTTGTCCGGCCGGTGCCATAGTGCCCTGCCCCGCATCGAGTACTTGCTGATCGGCCCCGACCTGAAATATTCCTTGCCCTTCTAGGACAATGTACACCTTGTCTTGATGACCATGCACATGCCCCTTTTGCTCTTGGCCCGGCTCAAAGCAATAGATATCGCAGAAGAATCGGTCCGTTTGAAAGACATTATTCTTCTTCATCTTTTGGCTGTTGAATTGCTGGAAATCCGCAAGTGTGACAACCTCCATTATGGATGCTCCCTTGTCCTGGCCAGTTAGAACCAGTGGTCATGGCATATGCGATTGCAGTGTTTGGTATGCATGTTTGAGTTCGTTCAGGGCGGTGTTCATTCCTTCCCGTACCTCATGCCATTTTGTATCAGTGGCGCTCCTTAATTCGTCTAACTTCTCCTTGACTCCATCTTTCTTTTTCTCCAACTCATTGACCGTTTTCTGAAGCTCAGCTCGTGTGGATTCCGAAGCCTGCGTGATCTTGCCACGTAACCCAACGATTTCCCGCTGGATGACCACCAATTCCTCATGTGCTTTCCGCTGGAAGGCCTCCTTTTGCTGAGCCGTATATTGCTTGGTGGCCTCGATCGTTTCTTGGGCCTCTTTTGCGATCTTTTCGGTACTCGCCGGGGATTCAGCCGCCATACTCGACACAGGAACCACCCCTACCATTGCAAATACGACACCCGCCGCGATTCGACCACAATTCATGAGCCCTCCTCAAGACATCTAAAAGTATAAGCTGCGACCGTCGCAAAGTCACGATCGCTAAACTTTCACCGGTAACCAACCGAAAAAGAAAGTCGTGAGCGCCATGTCTGCAACTAAGGAGTCCCTTCATGCCTCCTGACCTCCAGTCGGCACCTGCTCCTTTTGAGAAGCTCGAACAGCTTCTGAATCAAAAGGTCGAAAAGGGAGAGGTCGAGCTTCCGCTGCTGCCTCAAGTCGCCAGCCAAGTCATGGCCTTGACGTCGGACCCTTCCGCAGACGCGGCCAAATTGTCTTCTCTCATCCATCAGGATCAGGCCCTCGCGGCGCACGTGCTCCGCATTGCCAATTCGCCCGCGTACATGCCGCGAAGCCCCGTCGTCTCCCTCCAGCATGCCGTCGCCATGCTCGGCATCAACTTGCTGTCCGAAATCGCCTTTACCGCTTCACTAAAAACGGGGGCATTCCAAGTGCCGGGACATGAAGACGATGTGAAGCGCTTGTGGCGGCATTCGTTGGCCAGCGGAGCCTTCGCGAAGGAAGTCGCGCGAATACGACGGGTGAATGTAGAAAGCGCATACCTGTGCGGTCTCTTGCATGGAATCGGAAAACCCGTCGTCTTGCGCACCGTCACGGTGCTCGCCCGTGAGCAGAAGATCCTCTTGGACGGCTCAGGGCTTCACATGCTGATCGATGGTTACCATACGCGTGTCGGCCACCTCATCGCCGAAAAATGGAACCTCCCCAAACCGGTCATGGAGGCCATTCAACACTATAGTGATTACGACCACGCCACGGCTTTTAAGCAGGACTGCATGCTCACCTGCGTTGCCGATCGACTGGCCAGCAATCTGCTCGCACCCGATGACATGCCCGATGAAACCCTGCGCGAGCATCCGGTGTTCACGGAGTTGAACCTATATCCTAACGACATTGACCAGCTCATTGCGGGCAAGGACAAGGTGCTGGCCATCGTGAATGCGATGAACCTATGAATACACCGACTGTCTTCGACATCATCGTCATTGGAGCCGGCCCCGCCGGCCAGAAAGCAGCCATCCAGGGCGCCAAAGCCAACAAGCGGGTGGCGCTCATTGAACGGGAACGCGGCATTGGGGGCAGCTGTGTCTACCGGGGGACGATTCCCAGCAAGACGTTAAGAGAAAGCGCCCTTCATCTTGATGTGCTCAAGCGAGCCAGCGCGGCCTTCGAATTCAACCTCAGACCCGACACGCAAATCGCCACGCTTCTTAGCCGGCTGGAAGACGTTGTGAAGGCGCACGATACGTTCATGAGCCAACAGCTGCGGCGCAACGGCATCTTCCTTTTTCACGGCCGTGCGCGCTTCGTCAACGACCGCGTGATCGAAATGCAGACTGTTGATGGAGCCAGTCAACGGTTTACCGCCGACACCATCGTGATTGCCACCGGATCGCGCCCGAGAAACCCACCCGAGATTCCCGTCGATCACGAACATATCCTCGACAGCGACTCACTCCTTTCAATGATTTACTTGCCGCGCTCGCTGACAATCATCGGTGGAGGCGTCATCGGATGCGAGTACGCCTCGATTTTCTCTCTGCTGGGCACGCAGGTGACGTTGGTTGATCAAGCGCCCGCGCCACTCCAGTTTATGGACCAAGAACTGGTCCGGCAATTCATCACAATTTTTGAGCGACAGGGCGGGCACTACCTGGGAGGACAGAAAGTACACGAGGTCCGTTGGGATGGCGCAGCGCACGTCGTCACGAAGCTTGCCAGCGGTATGACGGTGAAAAGCGAAAAGATGCTCGTCGCACTCGGGAGGCAGGCGAATGTTGAGGATCTCAATCTGAGCGCGGCGGGCCTCCAGGCAACAGCTAAGGGTACTCTTTCGGTCAACCAATTCTGCCAAACGGAAGTCCCTCACATCTACGCAGCCGGAGATATGGTCGGCGCGCCCACCCTGGCGTCAAAAGCCATGGAGGAAGGCCGCCGGGCTGTCCGCCACGCCCTCAACCTTCCGGTCGGCGATGCCGCCTCCACTATTCCACTGGGCATCTATACGATCCCGGAAATGGCCAGTATCGGCCTTGACGAGAAGAGTGCACGGGAACGGTACAGGGATCCGCTGGTCGGACGGGCCAAGTTCGAAGAAATCGCGCGCGCTCAGATATCCGGTGCCGGCCATGGTCTCCTCAAGATGGTGGCTGATCCCGACGGCGAGCGGCTCCTGGGCATTCAAATCGTCGGGGATTCCGCCACGGAACTGGTGCACGTGGGCCAATTGGCTCTTCAAAGCACCGCAACCATCGAATCCTTTATCGATAACGTCTTCAACTTTCCGACCTATGCCGAAGCCTACCGGATCGCCGCGCTTGATATCCTAGGCCAGGTGGCGAAACGTCGATCGGCTAAAGCCGCGTAGGCCTTCTAGCGTCCCAATCCATCACTCTCATGCTCGAATGCCTAGCTCCCTATCGGCCGGAATCAGAGGTGCCACTGCGTTGCTCGAAGAAATTACTCGAGGTCGCTTTCGTGAGGCTTACGCTTGAATGATTCCATTTCCAAGTCTTGGACTACATGGTGGAGCCTGGCCCATTCATCAGGGTCCAACTTCACAAACTCGCATCCGAAACTGCCGGCTCGAAACCATCGCACCACCGCTTTGGAAATCTGGATGGGAGGTTCGTCCTCACAACTTTGAACCCGCAGCTGCAGAACCGTCCCAGGCTCCACCTCGATAAGAGTGTACACACGGCAACCTCGAATAGAGAGATCGCTCAGAGTGCCTTCACCCGACACCACGTTCGTTGAGCTGAATGAGCTCCGAAACGTAACCGGAAACCGGGCATCCTTTCGTTGTTCCACGGGCGCACCCATAGGCGCGTGAGTTGCTAGCCCTTTATATTGCCGATTGGACGCAATTCCGCTACTGGTTTTGTGATTCCCGCACGATCGACTGCTTGGACCACCTCGGAGATGTTTTTATAGGCGAAGCCCGCCTCCTCGGCCAGGCCGGACATGGAGACGGCCTTCACGAGGATGCCTCGCTGCTTCATTCGGCTTCGGACTTCCTCCCCCCGAATAGCTTTCTTCGCTTGGGCGCGCGACATCGTACGCCCCGACCCGTGCATGGTCGAAGCAAAGGTGTCACGCATCGCTCCTTCTGTCCCCGCCAACAGGTATGAGCCGGTCTCCATTGAACCGCCGCAGATAACCGGTTGTCCTGTCGCGCGATACCGTGGAGGAAGATCGGGACTGCCGGGTCCCAAGGCCCTTGTCGATCCTTTCCGATGCACGACCACATCGCCTTCTTGGTGCCGCTCGACTTTGGCGATATTGTGTGCCACGTCATAGACCAGCTCCATTCCCATCTCCTCAGCCGCTCGACCGAAGACCGCAGAGAAGGCTTCGCGGATCTGATGGGTGATGACCTGACGGTTGGCAAACGCCATGTTGGCCGCGCAATTCATGGCCGAGAAATAATCCTGCCCTTCGATTGATGAAAAGGGGGCGCAGGCTAGTTGCTGGTCCTTGACGGAAATTCCGTATCGCCGCATCGCTTTTTCGAACCCTTTAAGATAGTCACTCGCCACCTGGTGACCGAACCCGCGTGAGCCGCAATGAACCATCACGACGATCTGATCCTGTCCCGTAATCCCCCAGGCCGCAGCGGTCTCGTCGTCAAACACACGATCCTTAGAAACCACCTGTACCTCAAGGTAGTGGTTGCCCGACCCCAAGGTCCCCAGCTGATTGATTCCTCGACTGACCGCCCGATCGCTGATTTTCGATGGGTTCGCGCCGGCTATACATCCCCTCTCTTCAATCGCATCGAGATCCCGATGCCAGCCAAACCCCTGCTCGACACACCATCGGGCCCCCCTGGCTATGACATCCTCGAACGAGGAACGGTTTAACCGTACGAACCCACTCGCGCCCACGCCCGCCGGTACCCTCCGAAACAATTCCGTCATCAATCGTTCGAGGTGCGGCTGTACTTCCTCACGGGTGAGATCGGTTCTAATGAGCCGCATTCCGCAATTGACGTCATACCCGACGCCGCCGGGTGAGATGATTCCGGACTCGACATCAAATGCCGCGACTCCACCGATGGGAAAGCCATAGCCCCAATGGCCATCCGGCATGCACAGCGCGTAACGTCTGATGCCGGGAAGGCAGGCAACATTCGTCACTTGCTCGAACACCCCGGAATCCATGGACTGAAGGATGGCCGGCGTGGCATAGATCCGCGCGGGAACCAGCATCCCATCCTTTTCTGTCGGAGGGATCTCCCAGACTTCGTCCGAGATCCGCACAACCCTCATGTCAGTATTCAGTTTCATGATCGATGACCCGGTTCATCATTTTCGCCCCACTGTTGTTCGCGAACGACGAAGAACGAGATACACTTCACGCATCTTATACATCCAACACGATCCTGACGGTCCATTGTCCTTTTTCCTGAGCAAGTCGATAGAGATGCTTGGTGACTCCCTTCACATCGGCCCTCAACGTTTGCGTTGAGCCGTTGACCGACTCTCCATAAAGCAGCCCCCTTAGTTTCCAGCAGCCGTCATCTTGGCGAGTGAGGATGAGGTCCGCCTTGCTGAATACGACCCCGGCCGCATCCTTCCAATACACCAGGTCCGAGAGCCAATCAAACAACAGCGCGGCGGGATCTTCGTCCGTTCGCTCAATCGCTTGCCGCCAAGAGGAGCCAATCGTGTCAGGATCGGCTAGCGCCTCCATGATTGCGCAGGTCGCTCCTTGGAAGAGTTCCTGAAGTGAATCGCCGGAGGCGTCGAATGCCAGATCAGCTGTGGCGACATCGTCTAGAAAATGAAAAGAGTGGGACATCCGAGTGTACTCGAAGCGCTGAGCCGATCAGAATACGCCGCGGGAAGAGCGGAATGCCTGATTGCAGGCTATTCAAGCTCAAAGATCTTGGGGAAGTTGGTGAGATTGCGACAACCGTCCTTCGTCACTAGCACCATGTCCTCGATTCGGACCGCTCCCAATCCCGGATAGTACAGTCCTGGTTCGACGGTGACAACATGGCCCTCTTGCAAGAGGGACCCGGTTCGGCTGATACGAGGCGCTTCGTGAATATCCAGCCCTACCCCATGCCCGGTCCCGTGAAAGTACCCCTGCATGCGGCCGTTCACCACGCCGGTCTTGTATCCGGCCTTCTCGAAACGCGCGCAGATGCCGTGATGGATTTTCATTCCGTCGGCGCCGTCCTTGATCTTGTCGATGGCCTCTTCCTGGGCATCCTTCACGATTCCATACAACCGCTTCAAATCCTGACTCACCATCCCGCGTATGACCGTACGCGACATGTCCGCAAAATAGCGGCTCGTCGCAGATCGAGGGAACACGTCAAAAATAATGCTGCGATGAGCCGGCAAGGGGCCGCTCCCTTCATTGTGCGGATCACAGGCTTGCTCCCCTCCCGCCACGATCGTATGTTGGGCCACGCAGTTCTGTTCCATGAGTCTCACGTTGATCAACTGCTTTACCCGTTCGGCAGTCAAGACGGCTTCATCAACCCAAAGCGCTCCATCACGTATCGTCGCCCGCCGCAACATATCGTGCGCTGAAGCCACGGCATCTTCAGTCGCTCGTTGAGACTGTTCGATATGGCGAACCTCTTCCGCACTTTTCACGACTCGTTGCTCGTAGAAGGGATCGCGCTTCGGTTTCAGGCTGTATCCCAGCTCTTGCAACCGTGTGGCATGGATGAATGGGAAATTGGCCGGCACCAGCAGACGGCGCACTTTGAACTCTTTTAACACGATGTGCACGATATCGACCGTCGTCGGGTCCTTGATACCCTTGGTCTTCGCCTTCTGTTCGATCTCGGAGTAGGACAGCACTCGATCGACCGACGCTTGCGCCCTGGCGCGATCCATTTCCAGGTCACTCATGACCATCAATCGCTCACCCTTGACTTCCAAATAGATAAACGGGTCCGGAGCAATGAATCGCGTCGCATAGAACAAATTCGAGTCCTGTTCGCTGGCGGCAATGAATAGTGTGGCGGCTTCAAGTTGAGACATCGTGGTGCGTTTCATGAATAAGCGAGGAGGATAGTAGAGTTGAGTGAAACCATTGAGATGTCAGAATCCATAATCAATCGATGCTAGCATGCGTTTAGGGGTCGGTCAAGAATTGGAGCCGGTCAAGGCACGACAGGAGCTGGTGAGAGGGTCATATCCTTAGGTCTCACTCCAGTTTCTTCATCGGGCGTGACTAGATCCATGGGAAGCGTCAGCGTATTTGTTAAGACATCGACCGCCAGTTGGGCTAAGCCCGACAGGCCGGTCGCAAAGGACTTTACCGGCAGATAGGTCACTTCAGGATCTTCTAACGCGCCCTTCACGGTGAACATTGCTGTGGCTAACCCCTTGCGGTCCCCGGCAATGATTCGGCCAAAGAGTGGAATCGTCTTGAGAAATTGTGAATAGGACCCAAACGGACTCACGGCCACAGCGAGATCCAGTTGATCCGTCGGCAAGTCGTAATTTCCGGCGGCGGTAATCTTCAGAATCGGGCTATCGATAATGAGATTTTCTGTCTGAAACATACCGTCTTGAATCGTCACGATCGCGGATATCCTGTTATACGGGAGTCCCTCTTTTTCAAGATCGACCTTCCCCTGTAACACAGCGGGGAGGTTCAGCAAACTGATGATTTTCCATACCGCCCGCTCATTTGATTTTAGGA
The DNA here is from genome assembly GCA_024760545.1 of Nitrospira sp. Taxonomy (NCBI): domain Bacteria; kingdom Pseudomonadati; phylum Nitrospirota; class Nitrospiria; order Nitrospirales; family Nitrospiraceae; genus Nitrospira; species Nitrospira sp. The sequence continues at coordinate 4,373,374 of CP060501.1, read as the reverse complement.
TGCGCCCGTTTTCCAACAATAGCTCGACTTTTCCGTTCAACGAAGGGTAGATCCCATGTGGATTGCGTCCGTGGCCTCGAAGCACACCACTGAAGCGGATTTCTCCTGACACACTGTGGGCCTGCGTCTTCGTCAGTCTCAGGAGGTCATCGAATTCCACGCCGGTGGCCCGGAACGAGAGGTCAAGATCCGCCGGCGCCTTGGGTGGAAGTTGTACCACCAGCCGTCCAGCCACGTGCCCGTGGGTCGACTCGCCGGAAATCCGGTCGATATCCAATACGCCGTCCTGAATATTGATGCGAGCCGAAATCGCGCCGAACTTCATATGCCTGTAGTGCCCCCGCGCGACAGCCGCCGACATGGTGACATGACTGGTGGCCGCTAAAGTTTCGAGGAACTCACGCATCGGAGTCCGCTCACCCTTCGGAATCAGCAACCCCAAGTCAAGCTGGTTTGATTCGATCCTCCCGGTGATGAACGGCTTTGCCGGCCAGTTTCGAATCGCGGCCTCTATGGCAATGTCGCTACCCTGAATTTTGAACGACAGCCGCTTGAGTTCGACCTCGTTGCGCACAAACTTTACGCGCGCATAGAGGTCCTGAATATGTCCTTCGATCCCCTTGGCCGTCATCAACCCATTCGTCAAACCCATCCATCCGGTGATCCGCCACGCCTTCCAATCTGTGTCTTTCCCTTTGATATCGAGCGAGAGCTCGAGATTGCCTGCCTCAAGCCAATTCTTGGATGCCCATTCCGGCAGACTGGATACCGACAACGTGCTCGTCGCCACGGCCATATCAATCATGAAGCGATCGCCGAAATGCAGGGTTCCCTTCGCCGGAATACTCACCGTGGGCAAGACCAGCTCTACCCGATGCAACGTCACACCGGTGCCTTGGGATATCATGCCTTCAAACTCGACCGTGGCATGCGCTCCCATTGGTTTCTCCATCGAGCCGAGTGTCACTTTAGCCTCATCGAGCACGACTGTTCCTCGAATCTGGGGTCTCGTCGTCGAACCTAATAGAACAACCGCTGAGCTGAGCATACCTTCGAAAGCGCCCGGTTCGGTTACAGCGGGTCGGAACAAGCGCACCATCTGCGCGGCATCGCCGCGCGCGCGAATGGCAAAGTCTTGAAAGACACTCGCCGTTCCGCCGCCAATCATTCCTTGGACCTGCACGGCGGTCCCTCCAAGATGTCCGGTGACTTGCTCAAACTGAGTAGCCCCATCAGCTAGAACGAATCGCCCCTGCAGCCCGGTCAAACGCTCAGGCAACGCGACATGAGAGAGACTGACCTGACGAGCGATAATCTCCCCGCCGGCAAATGTAATCCCACCGGGCTGATTCAAAGGACCCACAAGACGAAAGGTCGACTGTGCCATACCCTCCGCATCCCGAATGCCGGCAAGCATTTGCGTGACTCGCCCGGCCGATACGGTCTTGGCCAAAAACTCCAGCAAATGCGACGCCCCCGTCTCTCCTGTGATCTCCAGTTCGAGCCACGGACCTGCGTCAAGAAACGACACCTCCGCTTTTCCATCAGTGATTTGCATCGCTCCATACATTCCGGTCACCTTCGCGATGCGAACACGTCCAGCCTCTACCATGACGACCGCCGCCAAATCTTTCACCGCCACACGATCGCGGCCGATCAGTCCTTGACCTTCTCGAACATGGAACTCCCCGGTCGTCGAAAGTTGAGGGCCCGTCGTCGCAGATCCGGTCAATGTCGCATTGATGACCTGCACCTTGCCGTCAATCTGGCGATCGGCCAGTAAGGCCGGAAGTTGCGGGTGGATCCAAGCCGGGGGAATCGTTTTCAGCAGCTGAGGGAGAGCGACGAGCGTGCTGGTGAACGTCACCGAAAACGTGGGTTGAGGAGTCAGAAGGCCGGCGAGATTGGCATTTCCTGTCATCGTGATATCGTTCAAATGAGCGGTCATCTCCGATAACACCATGTCATATCCGGCCACTCCCGGCATCACGCGAACGGTGCTCCGGAGATTCAAGGCACCTTGAAGATGCTCAGGAACCGGCCGAGGGCCAAGAAAGTCGGCGGCGTCACGCACCTTGAGATCAGCGGCATCGATATGTCCTTCGAACTGAAATCCTGAACCCGATTCTCCCGTTTCTTCCCCGGATAAGGACACTGGTTGCTCTGCTTGTTTGATGACTCCATCGAGCGAAACAGCCGATAATCCCTGCGCCCCTTGGTGAGCCGCCGAGGCATGCAATTCCGCAAGCCCACGGTCGGCCCGGACAAGCAGGCCGAACTCGACGTGTTCCAATTTGATGGACCGAATTCCATCGGGTCTGGCCGAATCGATGACGGTAATCGTGCCATTCACGAGCTTGGCTTCCCTAATCATGAATGTCCTGGCCATCTGCTCCATCGTTCGTTCATCGGTATCAGCCTGGCCGTTCAATCCATCCAGAACATTCCAGCGGCCACGTTCGTTCCGCCGAAGCGTAAGCGTCGGTTCTTCGATCAATAATCGTTTCCCAACAACTTGCTTCTTGAGAAGCGGCCAGAGACGGAGAACAAGATTGACCCGCTTAGCCGTCAATACCGCCTGATCCGATTGGGGGTCATGAACGGTGACATCGGAGAGTTCCACACGAATGCGGGGAAAGACGACAAATTTAACGCGATGAACGTCGATTTTCCTTCCCAGGCTCTCCTCGAGTTGCTTGAGGACAAAGTCCTTGAGATAGTCTTCGCCGGTCAATTCTCTGGAGAACGCAAGAAAGACTCCGACCACCACCACGAGGGAAAGGATGATCACAAGCGCAAGCCGAAGACGGGACACACCACCCCCTCAGAGCACGTAAGCGTCGTTCTTGGCATCTTACCGGATCGATCAGTTTAAATCTATCAACTCAGCGTTCTACAAGGGATTTCTCACCGCTCTTTCTCGAGTTCTCGACATCCCTTCGGCATAGATAAGGCGCAAAGATATTGCACAAGCAGTCACACCTTCTCATCTTCATCTGACTTTCCGGAGTTGACAGAGAACGGGTATTGGAACTACACGTTGTCTATGGAAACTCATCCTCTCGCAGGACAGCGGGCACCGGCGTCAATGCTCGTGGACGTGAGTAGGCTCTTGTCGGCGTATTCGACAGGTAAGCCGGATACATCTGCCCGTGAGCAACGTGTTTCATTCGGCACGTCAGGCCATCGGGGCTCCTCCTTCAAGCACAGCTTTAATGAGGACCATGTCGCGACGATCACTCAAGCAGTCTGCGAGTATCGGATGGCACAACACACGACCGGCCCGCTCTATTTGGGAAAAGATACGCACGCACTGTCGGAACCTGCCTGGGTCACGGCGATCGAAGTTCTCGCGGCAAATGGCGTCGAGGTCATGATCGATCAGAATGACGGATTCACACCGACGCCCGTTATCTCACATGCGATCCTCACTTATAACCGAGGCCGAACTTCCGGGTTAGCCGACGGCATCGTCATCACTCCGTCGCATAATCCACCGGAAGACGGCGGAATTAAGTACAACCCCCCACATGGAGGACCCGCCGACACACAAGTCACCACGTGGATCGAGGACCGAGCGAATGCCTTGCTGAGCGAAAAACTCCAGGGCACGAAGCGCATGTCGATCGGACTGGCCCGGCAAGCACCCACAACCCATCGACACGATTACCTCGGCGCGTATCTTGGGGATCTCATCAACGTGATTGATGTTGATATCATCAAGTCCGCCAGGTTGAAGCTTGCCATCGATCCCCTAGGTGGCTCCGGTGTGGCCTATTGGCAGCCGCTGGCAGAGCGCTACGGACTGAATATCGAGATCGTCAATCCAGTGGTTGATCCGACGTTTCGGTTCATGCCGTTGGACTGGGATGGCAAGATCCGCATGGACTGTTCATCTCCATATGCGATGGCCAATCTCATCGCCCTGAAAGATCGCTTCGATGTGGCATTCGGAAATGACGCGGACAACGATCGCCACGGCATCGTCACTCGTTCCGGCTTGATGAATCCCAACCATTACCTTGCCGTTTCGATTGCCTATCTCTTTGCCAATCGTCCCAACTGGAACCCTGATGCCGGTATCGGCAAGACATTGGTCAGCAGCAGCTTGATCGATCGGGTCGCGACCAAACTTCAGCGGAAACTGGTTGAGGTACCGGTGGGCTTCAAGTGGTTTGTGAATGGTTTGCTCGATGGCTCACTCGGTTTCGGCGGTGAGGAAAGTGCCGGCGCGTCGTTCCTCCGGCGCGACGGCACAGCCTGGTCCACCGATAAGGACGGCATTATCATGGATCTATTGGCTGCTGAGATGATGGCCAAGTCGGGTCGCGATCCGTCCGAGTTATACCGAGACCTTACCGGAGAACTGGGCGAGCCAGTCTATGAACGAATCGACGCCCCGGCCACACCGGAGCAGAAGACCATTCTCTCCAAACTCTCACCCGATCAAGTGAACGCAACCGAACTCGCAGGGGACCGCATTGTGACCATGCTTACCAAAGCTCCAGGCAATAACGCCGCGATCGGTGGTCTGAAAGTCGTCACGGCGAACGGCTGGTTCGCCGCCCGGCCCTCAGGCACGGAGGATGTGTACAAGCTTTACGCAGAGAGCTTCAAGGGAACAGAACATTTGAAACGGATTCAGGAAGAGGCACGGGTATTAATTGGGAAAGCGCTGAAAATCCGTTAATGCGTAGCGTTCCGAATACACGGTTCTTCGATGTAGGAGATGTTCTCTCCCAATAGACCTAGGACGACGTCCGCCAAGATGAGCCCATCTCCGTCTTCTTTCTAAAATGAACACCCCGACTCTTCGATGGGCTCTTCCGAAGCATGATTATTGGTCCACGCCTTTCGCGGAATCGCTCCTCCGCCATTTGGATCTTCGTCGGGGAGTACACATCCTCGATATTGCTTGCGGTCACGGCATTCCGGCCTTTTATCTGGCTGAGCAGGTTGGCCCAACAGGAGAAGTGATGGCCATCGATGCGAGTGCCGATCAAGTCGCACGCGCGCGAGCCATTCAAGGTTCACAATTGCCATGGCTTCGATTCGAGTGTATGGACATGCGATTCCTGCCTGCCGATCTGCCGACATTTGATCGCATCACGGGGAATCTTTCGGTCATGTTCTTTCGCCCGAACCGATTCAGAGCGGTTCAGGGACTGGTGCAACATCTCAAACCGGGAGGTCAGCTGGTGCTGACCTTTCCATCGCATGGGACGTTCGATTCACTGTGGCAGCGGGTGGACCAGGTGATGATCCAGCACGGCCTGACAGACGAGCGAGAGCGTTTTCAGGCTTACCTAAACGAACGGCCTTCCGCAAAAGATGGGCAAGGATGGCTCAAGGGACTCGATCTGGAGCGCGACGGGGCAATGGAGTATCCGCTGGAAATCACAACGGGTCCCAATCATGAATTTCTCTATCACCCGCTGCTCCGCGGTGGTTTTCTTGACGACGTCTACGAGTGTTTTGAGGATCAGTCCCTCGCCGACCGGTTTATGATCAACATCTCACAAGACATTGCTCGATTCACACCGCTGATTGCGCAACGCTGTGTGCTTTCGGGGTGGAAACGCACTTCGTAAGAAACCGGAGAGACTAGGATATACGATTTGGAAGAAATCTGAGGAGGACATGGCCATATCCTCCTCAGTAGTTTCAGCAGGTCTTAGCGGTTCATCGGTGCAATGTAAGGGTATACCGGCCCTTTAGACTCGATACTTCCGATGACATCCACGCGCGCCTCATGACCTCCGCCTTTGTTGCTGTCCAACTGCGTGACCAGCTCCTTGTGGGTATCAATAACATCGACCCGACGTGTGTCGGTAGTAAGGCTGTTTGAGGTGTCCGCCATAGCAGTTGCAGCCATCGACAAGAATCCAACGGTCAACATCATACTCTTCACACTCATGACATCCCTCCTCTTGTGAAGTGAACTCTGTATGCTCATGCTTTTTTATAATTCCGTCACATGAACGCCACATGAATAAATCATGAAGACTTCTTCATTAGCTTTCTTTAATCGAGAGCCGGTTACAGTAAGGAAGCCTATGCGAACAAACGAGGAAGGATCGGAATACAACGCCCCATGATCACTGTGACATGCCTCAGGTCGATCTTTCTTTACGATGCGCGATCGCTCTGTTGCTCCGCATGATAGGAACTTCTGACCAGCGGACCCGATTCAACATGACTGAAACCAATTGCAAACCCTTCCTCTTTGAGTGCGATGAATTCAGACGGATCGTAGAATCGGGCAACTGGAAGATGGTCTCTTGTCGGCTGGAGATACTGACCGATGGTGATGATGTCGCAATCAACCTTCCGGAGATCGCGCATGACTTCGCGCGCTTCGTCGATCGTTTCCCCCATACCCAAGATCAAGCCGGACTTTGTCCTCATTCCTTGTCGCTTCGCGCGCGCAAGAAGATCGATCGATCGCTGATATTTTCCTTGCGGGCGTATCGATGGGAAGAGCCGTCTCACAGTCTCAATGTTGTGATTCAGAATCTCCGGTTTCTCCACGCATATCATCTTGAGCGCTTCCTCGTTTCCCTCAAAGTCCGGAATCAATACTTCAATCGTACAGGTCGGATTGAGACGTCTAGTCTGCCGAATTGTTTCGGCAAAGACCCATGCGCCGCCGTCCTGTAGTTCATCACGATTGACGGACGTGATGACGGCATGGCGAAGGCCGAGGGCGTGAATCGCCTCAGCGACACGATGTGGCTCTCCGTTATCAACCGGAAACGGCTTCCCGGTCTGCACTGAGCAATAGTGGCAGCGCCTAGTACAGATGTCGCCGAGGATCAGGAACGTCGCGGTGCGGGCATTCCAACATTCCCACCTGTTAGGACAGCCCGCCTCTTCGCAAATCGTGTGGAGCTTCAGCCGCTCCATAGTCTGCTTAATATCGAGATAATCCGGGCCGGTTTTGGCCTGCACCTTGAACCATGACGGAAGACGAGGCCGGCCATCGGAGGATGGCTCGTCTCGCCGCGCCTGTGAAGACCGGAGATGGCCCAACGGAACAAAGCTCATGAGGTTATCCATTCACCGAGCGAGGCCTAAGCCAGTCCTTGATTTTATCAAAAAAACCACGTTGCGCCGGCTCGGCTTGCGGCGGATCCGGATACTCCACCCAGAGTTCCTGGGAACCGAGATAGACACCGTTGCGAAAACTCATTTGAGTCTTGAGTTGTCTGTATCCCTGAGCATGTAAGATCTGGATCAAAACGGTGAGTGCTTCGTCTGAGGTCTGCTGTATCTCCGTCGTGACACGGACGGTTTCATACCGCAAGACGGCCCGATAACCTTCCCCCGCTCGCTCGAACTCGACCGGCCGGCTGAATCCCCGTTCGCGGTCATCCAACCCGGCAAGCTGATGTCTGTCGAACCCCACCTGCCCCATTATTTATGCTAGCGCTCTGAAGACGGCCACGACGTCGCTGAGCGCGATGGTCTTGTTCTTGAGCACGGCCCGTTCAGCTTGGATCGCCTCGCGAGTCTTCGTATCGGCCGAACCGGCTTTTAAACACGCGGCACCCAGCGTCAGAATTCGGTCACACTCTTCGGCGAGCTTCCTCTTCACGACAGGATTGACCGACAGGATTTCCATGAGCTGTCGGCGTGTCTCATTGAGGTGCGTCTGCAGTTCGGAATCCGGATAGTTGTTCCGAGCGGCGTCATCGAAGCAACGATCCAGGTACTGCGTGAGAAAGACGTAGAGACGCACGAGCGCCGCCGCGATCTCGGTCTGATCTTCAGGAGAAATGGCCATGGCCTCAGTTCCTTGCCCTGCTCGTCCTTTCAGACTCGTTCATACCTAAAGTAATACTTTCACATCATCGCCTTCGATTTGTACCTCATAGGCCAGCACCTTTGCGGATGGATTATTCAGGCAGGCGCCGGTTGTCACGTTGAATTGCCATCCATGCCAAGGACAGGTCACGACATTCCCTTCCAACTCTCCTTCTCCCAATGGACCCTCGCGATGACAGCAGGTATTGTCGATGGCACGGATATCTCCTTCTACATTAAATACTGCCAGACTCTTCCCGTTTACTTCCGCCACAACACCGTGTCCCGGCTTCACATCGGCTACCGCTGCTATGCGTATGAACTCGGCCATTCCTTCCCTCCGAAATGTTACCGATCAATTAGTCTTAAACGGTTGCTTGATCTTCTTGAGCAAACTATCAATAGAAGAGCCACTTTTCCCATCCGATCTCAGCTCTTCCATGATCTTCTTCGCAATATCGCGGAAGGCCGCGGCTTGGGGAGATGCCGGATTGGCCATCACGATCGGATGGCCGGTATCTCCGCCATCCCGAATGGCCGGATCAATCGGGATCCGTCCAAGAAACGGCACACCGACCTTCGCCGCCGCCCGCTCACCTCCACCATACGAGAAAATCTCCGTCCGCTCACCGCAATGACCGCACACGAAGTAGCTCATGTTTTCCACGATTCCTAGAAGCGGAACGTTCACCTTCTGGAACATGCCCATCCCCTTGCGGACGTCATAGAGAGCCACCTCTTGCGGCGTTGTGACCGTAATCGCCCCGGCCAACGGCACCATTTGCGACAACGAGAGTTGCACATCACCGGTACCCGGCGGCAGGTCGATGAGCAGATAGTCTAACTCTCCCCACAGCACATCCCGGAAAAACGCTTGCAGATACTGGTGCACCATCGGCCCGCGCCACACGAGTGGGGCTTCTTCAGGCACCAGAAATGCCATGGAGATCAGCTTCACCCCGTAACTCTCGACAGGCACAATTTTACCGTCCTTCTGTTCCGGTCCGGTCGTGCTGCCCATCATCATGGGAATATTGGGGCCGTAGAGATCAGCATCTAACAATCCAACTTTCGCCCCGGCCAATGCCATTGCACAGGCCAGATTCGATGCAACGGTCGACTTGCCGACGCCTCCTTTACCGCTGCTGATCGCAATGACGTGTTTGACCCCGGGGATCAATGTATCTTTTGCCTGGGGCTGCTCGGCCCCATGAGCATGTTCGTCAGCCATACGTATTCTCCCATGCGATTGTGCTCGACCGTCGCCATATTCTGAGACGCCTGGTCAAGCCGACATAAAGTGTACTGCATCATCTTAAGCGATGCGATGCGTGAAATGAAATGGGTCGGTTGGACCATCGCTTTATAACCGACTGGGGAAGCCGAAGCCATGGACATCGGTCGTTAGGCATGTATACTGAAGTCAAACGGAGTCAATATTTCAGGTGCCTCGATGACCACGTCGCCTTCATTTGAGCCGGCCATCGTTCGTATCGGCGAGCGGCTCGCACAGCTCTCCACCGGCCTTTCGCCCTCCCTCTTCGACGGTCGCTGGTGGTCCCATTCGGCAATCAATTTAGCTATGAAGGACGCCTCGTTCAAGACACGCTTGTTTCACTTCATCGATGTTCTTCCTGTCATTCAAGATGACGAACGAGTCGTCTCGCTCGCCGAAGAGTATTTCGGCCGATCAGGCAGCGAGCTGTTTGGACTTCAATGGGGATTGAAGGCAGCGTCCTCTACCGGCATCGGCGCACGTCTCGCAGGCAAATCGATCAGAAAACAGGTCGAACAAATGGCGAGGACCTTTATCGCCGGCGCTTCGATCGAAGAAGCGGTTCCAGTCTTGTCCCAGTTATGGAAGGAAGGTCGGGCCTCCTCCGTCGATCTGTTGGGAGAAGCCACGATCAGCGAGCTGGAGGCCGATCACTACCGTGATCAATGCCTGAACGCTTTGAACGAGCTTGGGAAAGCAGCCGAAGCGTGGCCCTCCGCTCCCCTGCTTGAGCGAGACCATCTGGGGCCGATTCCGCGTGTACAGCTTTCACTCAAGATTTCCGCCCTCTCGTCACGACTGGATCCGATCGATCCCGATGGAAGTTACGACTCGATCGCCGTGCGCCTCCGTCCGCTGGTGGACCGGGCGCGATCGCTCTCCGCCGGCCTCATTTTCGATATGGAGCAAGCAGAAACGAAGACTCTGATCTTGGACATTTTCAAACGGCTCTTTGCCGAGCCCGCCTATCGGACCTATCCCTACGCCGGGCTTGCGCTGCAGGCCTATCATCAAGAAACCGAACAAGACGTCGAGGACTTGCTGGCCTGGGTCCGCACGCGCGGCATGCCGATCACGATCCGACTGGTCAAGGGAGCCTATTGGGATTCAGACACCGTCCGATATCGACAAGCCGGTTGGCCGGTTCCCCTTTTTGAACACAAAGCGGAAACCGACCTCAATTACGAACGATTGATTCCGGTGCTGCTTCGACATGCCGATCTGATCCGCCCCGCCTTCGGCACGCACAACCTTCGCACCTTGGCAGCTGTAGAAGCCCACGCTGAATCGCTCGGCCTGGCGCCTGAAGCCCGAGAATACCAGATGATCTTCGGTATGGCCGAGCCGTTCCAACAAGCCATGGTGAAATTGGGTCGTCGTGTCCGCTTGTATACCCCCGCCGGACGGTTACTCCCCGGCATGGCGTATTTGGTTCGGCGACTGTTGGAAAATACGTCCAATGAATCGTTCCTGCAAAAGGAGTATGTGGAATCCCAACCGCTCACCCGGTTGCTCGCCCCACCGACCGTCCCGACCGACGCTCGCCGTTCATCAGTGAGCATTCCACCGGTGTTCAACAATGAGCCGCATAGTGACTTTTCTCAGGCCACGACTCGGACAGCCATGCAAGCGGCGATTGTATCGGTTCGGTCTCAGCTCGGTCGCCGACGGGAAGTCAGGGTCACGGAGGGAGGACTGACCGGTCCGTTATTGGAATCCCGCAATCCTTCGCAACCGGATGAAATCGTGGCCCAAGTGCCGAGTGCGTCGGTGTCCGATCTGGGCAATATTATCGAATGCGCGCTAAAACAAGGGGACGCCTGGCGGCAGACAGATCCGAAAGATCGGTCGGAAATTCTGCGCAAAGCTGCCTCCACAATGAGTCGCCGCCGCTATGAACTTGCGGCCTGGGAAATCTTTGAAGTCGGCAAGCCTTGGCGTGACGCTGATGCCGATGTTGCTGAAGCCATCGACTTTCTCCGCTACTACGCCGACGAAATGGACCGTCTCGCACCACCGTCGCGGTTAGGCACCCATCCGGGAGAACTCAACCAGCGCACCTATAGTCCACGCGGCCTAACCACAGTCATCGCGCCATGGAACTTTCCACTCGCCATCCCGACGGGAATGGTCTCGGCAGCGCTCGTGACCGGTAATCCTGTCCTCTTCAAACCATCGGAACGGTCGTCCGGTCTGGGGATTCTGCTCACCGACATGTTGATCGAGGCAGGCGTACCGGCCGGTTGTTTGACGTGCCTTCCGGGCGGACCGGAAATAGGACAAGCCCTCGTGGCGCATCCCGATGTCGTCACGATCGCGTTTACCGGATCAAAAGCCGCGGGGCTTCGCATTCTCAGCGAAGCGTCGCATGTCCGCTCAGGGGAGCGCATGGTCAAGCGGGTCATCGCAGAGATGGGCGGGAAAAATGCCATCATTGTCGATGAGACGGCGGATCTCGACGAAGCGATCGCCGGTGTTATGACATCATTCTCAGGCTACGCGGGACAAAAGTGCTCGGCCTGCTCGCGGGTGATCGTGCATCGTGCAATCTATGACTCCTTCGTGGCCCGTCTGCGCGAAGCGGTCCTGAGCGTGGAAGTCGGCGATCCTTGGAAGCCGGGCACTAAGGTGGGACCGGTGATCGATGCACGAGCCCAAGCAAGCATCCAACAATATATTTCGCGTGGTCAGGAGGAAGGCCGGCTGCTTGTGCAACGAACCGTGGACCAGAATGGGTATTTCATCGGACCCACGGTGTTTGTCGATATCCAACCGCACCACCGTTTGGCGCAAGAGGAGATCTTTGGACCGGTGTTGGCAGTCATGAAGGCGGAGAGCTTCGCCAATGCGATTCGGTTGGCCAACGGAACCGATTATGCGTTAACCGGAGGGGTGTATGCCAGGAGTCCGGCTAGTCTTGCCAAAGCGCGGGAGGAATTCGACGTCGGAAACCTCTACTTGAATCGGCCGATCACAGGCGCCTTGGTCTCTCGTCAGCCCTTCGGAGGGCATCGCTTCTCAGGGATGGGGGCGAAAGCCGGCGGGGAGGATTACCTGACTCAGTTCATGATTACCAGAGTGATCAGCGAGAATACCCTCCGCCGAGGATTCGAATCCGCTCAATGAAGCCTTCAGAGGTTTGATATCGTGTTCCTCAAGCTCTTCCGTGATTTCCGTCACGACGCCGCGGTCCTCTTTGACGGCGGATAGTTCCTGTCGCTCCGAATATTTCACCAACCCGACGCCCTTCGCGAACCAGGCCGTCATCACATCTATTCCTGAAACGGTCCGGCGGCTGCCCGACAAACGAATCTTCATGTTCATCCGTGCTTCCACTTTAATCGCGTCCTGAAACGTACCGGCCGGGACCGTGATGGTTTCGCGAGCGACCACCTTACTCCATCCCTGGACATCGACTTTTTCATCAGTTCCGTCCCGATCCATGTCGCTGCCGAAATCCACCCCCATACGGTCAAACTGTTGAAACGAAGACGGTACTTTAAGGGGAAATCGGAAAATCTGATACGGCGTAATCTGTTTCTCCAGTGGTGTTCCGGGGTCCGACCCATAGTACACAATGCCGACTGCGTCTCTCCGATAGAAACTATCCGATGGTCCATGATCTCCCGGATTGGTGTCATGGAACACCGTCACGGCAACACCATTGATCGTCTTGGTTCCTGAAACCGTCGACACATTTGTGAAAAATTTCAGTTCGATGGTCTGAAGCGGGCCCTCGCTGATCTGACCACGATAGGTCCAGCGACTTCCGAGCGTGTCAGGGAAATACTCCTCAGACTTTTGGATCGTCAGCGCCTCCTCTGCACCAACCGAGTTGGGCCAGGGGTAAAGCCCCAGGAGCAAGCAGATTCCCACTGTCAGAGCCACTCGCACAGCCAGTCTACGTCTCACCATAATGATGCTCCAAATACTGAGTTTGACGGTACCACAGGAATCCCGATAGCGGCAAGCCGCCGGCATTTCTAGAGACTGTTCCAGGGCTCGACCTCCGCTTGCCTTCGGCGGTTACTCCCCGCATAATTCGCTCCGCATGGAATCTCCGACATCGTCAATATTTCCTGTCGCGGACCGGCCGACCAACGCCGTTGTCCATTCGGCTGCACTGATCACTGGAGCCTCCGGAGGCATCGGTCGGGCCATCAGTCAGGCGTTTGGAAGGATCGGATGGTACGTCGGTGTTCATTACTATCGGAATAAACCAGCGGCGGAAGCGACCTTGGACGGCGTCGTCAAAGCCGGTGGAACCGGTGACATCTACTGTGCGGATATTCGAGAAGCCGAATCCATACGCCGCATGATCGACACTTTCGCCAATCGCTCGTCTGGTCCCCTGGCCTTCATCTGCAACGCAGGAATCGGACAAAGCGACTTGCTTGTGCGCCATTCAGAAGAAATCTGGGATAACGTCATCGCCACCAATCTCACGGGAACGTTCCACTGTCTGCGGGCGATTGCGCCGCAGTTGTTCGTTCGCGGTGGAGGCTCCATCATTGTCATCGGTTCCCACACAGGGTTCCATGGCGCGACCGGCCAGAGCGCATATGCAACCTCGAAGGCCGGATTGATCGGACTCGTCAGAACGGCCGCGCTGGAATGGGGCACACAGAATATTCGAGTGAATCTCGTACTACCGGGATGGCAGAAGACCGACTTGACCGAAGGCCTGTTTCCGGAAGAACACGGCTGGCCCGACCATGCGTTACGCCGTCCGCCGGCCATCGAAGAAGTCGTCGGTACCATCGTTCACTTGGCCCAACTCAAGGATGTATCGGGACAAGTGTGGAACTGCGACAGCAGACATCTTTGATTGAGATGAGGCCTCACATGCCGGACACCGTTGGAGCGGGATCATGAAAGGCGGGATCTTCATCACCGGCACCGATACCGGAGTTGGAAAGACACTCGTTGCGGCTACGCTCGCCCTTCATCTCAAAAAACGCGGGGTTTCGGTGGGCGTGATGAAACCCATTGAGACTGGGGTCACCGCAGGAGGAGAAGCCCGATCGGATGCCGCGCGGCTGCGAGCCGTCATTGAAAGCGAGGAGGCGCTAGGAGCGATCCGCCCCTACTCGTTCGAACTGCCGGTCGCTCCACTCGCCGCGGCCCGGATGGAGGGACAGGATATTAATCCAGGCACGATCAGAAAAGTCTATCGGCTCCTCTCCAGCCGATATGACTACATGGTGGTGGAGGGAGTCGGCGGGGTACATGTACCCATCACGGGCCGTGACGACGTCATGAGCTTGATCAAGCTCTTGCGGCTTCCGGTCGTGATCGTTGGCCGATCCGGATTGGGCGGGATCAATCATGCATTACTGACCATCGAGGCCCTTCGACGAAAGCAGATCCACATCATCGCCCTCGTCTTGAATCGGACCGACTCTGTCCGATCAGCCCTCTCCCGAGTTCAAGAGCGATCAACCCTTGAGATTCTCCGCAAACAGGCCGGTGTACCACTGGTCGGCCCGCTCCCATATGAACCCGGCATGCCGGGCCGTTTCTGTCCCTCAGCTAAGCATCTTGCCCGATCCGCTGCAATCAAGAAGCTGGCGAAGTTGGTGCTGGGATTCGCAAGACGAAGTCGTTGACGGCGTGCTGAATGTTCGGTGCTTTCAAAATCGCGGATATGACCGCTACCCCGTCGGCTCCTGCGCGGATCACTTCTTCAACATCCTGCAGCGTAATCCCACCTATGGCGAAGATCGGCAGCGCGGTCAGCAGACGAATCCCCTTCAGTCCCTTAATGCCGACGACGGGATCATGATCGGCCTTGGAGCTAGGCTTGAAGATCGGACCAAATCCGAGATAGTCCGGTCCACCGGCAATCGCCGCCGACACCTGCTCCGGATTGTGCGTTGAGATACCGATCAGCTTATCAGGTCCCATCACGGCTCGCGCAAGACTGAGCGGAAGATCTCCCTGCCCGAGATGAACTCCGTCCGCATCCACAGACAGCGCCAGGTCGCAGCGGTCATTGACGATGAACAGCACACCGAGTTCCCGCGCGACATTCCTGAGCACCGACGCTTCAGCGTAGGCCGCCTTCATCGAGTCAGTCTTGTTTCGGTACTGAAAGAGCTTGGCACCGGCTGCGGCGGACACCTTCAAGACATCCACCAGAGGGCGATGGGGACTGATCGAAGGATCGAGAATGACATAGAGTCCGGACAGTGACCGTGCACCAGAACTCTTCCTGACTGAGGTCTGCATCAAGTTCCCGGCCGCTTGGAATGATCCAACGCCTTCTGTTTGACGATGCGGAAATGCGCTTCCAACTCCTGACGCATGGCGACCGCCACGAGCCAATCCGGCACCATGGACTCGATCTCAACGACCAGTTCAAAATCGGCGCGTGTCTGGCTTCCCTCTCCGGCAGGCTGGAGTCTCCATACTCGATGATAGCGCTTGAAGTCTCCGCCCTTCAGCTCGGTCACGAGGCCGCCATCCGGCAAAGCCTTTGACTCCGTGACCAGCCGGTGCTCGCCGGGCATCAACGCATGATCGATACGAAGGTCGACCGTGGCCACTCCATCTCGGACATTCAACTCGGCCACCCGCATTCGAACTTCGAAGAGATCGGGCCAATGTCGATAATCAGTCAACAGCGCCTGAACCACGGCCGGACTCGCCGGGAAGAGCACATGCGCCGTCGCACGCACTCCTCCGCCGGACTCTGCCGCGACCTCTAACCTGTCGGTTTCAGCTGCCACCGAAGTGACAGCCCCCCACACCGCAGCGGACTGAAGATCTGCAAAGACCAGCAGCAAGAGAAGAACCGGTGATAGTCCTCTTCGTTTATCCAACAATCGCATCCAGCAACCGCTGGTGAATCTTCCGAACTCGTTCAAGTTGCCCCTTGGCTGGGAAACGCTCATAGAAGCCGTCGGCACGAAAGTCCTTGGTCAGAGGCGCCCAAGGCTTGACGATCTCGGCAAACGGCTTGTGGGAGCGTTGCTCGTCCCAATCATTGATGAGCTTGCGATCCACGATCAGATCATCCAGCACACGAATCAACGCCTTGAGTGTCACATCGCGAGTGAACATATACCGCTCGTTCTGCCCCCAGACCTCGCCCATGACGTCCTTCACCCCTTTGAGGTAATCGCGCACCAGGGCATAACACCGATCGGGCTTCATTCCAAGGTGCGACTCCATCCAGCGCTTATGGGCCGTCACGACCTTCAACAGCTCATTGAAGACTTCGGACTGCAGAATCCACTTTTCCTGTTTGCTCCGTCCTCCGAGCCGATTGATCTTATACTGCAACGGCGAGTCCGGCTCGCCGTACATGAGATCGGCGACTTTGGCGGCGAATTTCTTCTCCGGACTTTCCCATGACACCTTTTCATAGAGATCGACCAAATGCGATCGGTTGATTCGCGTGTGAGTGGAGTTGATGATGACGAACATTTCCGTGGCGAAATCCGCGCTCCGGCCGTCGAACAACAGGCAGGGCACCTCGACCTGTGCGCTTTGATCGGGATGTTTTTCATGGAAAAAGTGAAGCCCGGCGAGGCGGTGTTGTCCGTCGATCACCAGATACTTTCCCTTGGGTTCGCTCAAGTGACCGATTGACTCCGAGTCGTCCATTTTTTGGAATCGAAGTGTTTCATCGGTAAACAGCAACACCGTGCCGGGAATCATCGGCTGGGCCACAACGGTCTCAAAAAAATTGACGATCTGCTTGATCTTCTGCCGATTCAAAACGCGTTGAAAGCCTTTTTCGCTTCGTTCGATTCCTGCGATGAACTGCGCCACCTCGTCGTGTTCGGAGATCTTACTTTGTGCGATCTCTTCACCCTCGAAATAGTAACGGCTCGTGAACCGAACTTTTTCCAACAGCGCATCGGCTTTATAGGCGATAAAATAGAACGTGCCCTCTTTCTGCTTGATCCGCGTGGCGAGCATAGGGCCTCCAGTGGTTGAAAGAGAACCTGACGGAAAGATTCTACGCGCACACTCACATGGCCGCAAGACAATCGGCTGTGCTACCATCCGGACCGATGTTCAAGCGACAGGTCACGCTCAGTTTTCTTGTGTCGATTTCTCTACTGCCTTTGGCGTTCTCCTTCGATGCTGAGGCACAGAGGGTCGACGATGCTGGAGCGACTACGGAACTTTCATGCAGCTTTGCAATGGAGAAAGGCCAAATTGGACGCCCATGCCGCGTTCCATTTCCACAAGGATGCCTTGTTGCGTATATTCCCGGCACTCAGCAACCCTGGACGACGATCTCAAAAGGAGGGACACTACAGTGCCGCTTCGACGAGAAGGAAACCGATTGGAAGACGCGGATCACCGGCACGTGTGGCAGATGCCAATCGGTCTATTGTTCAGTTCAGTTCAGCGTACGTTTTGATTGTTCCGCTAACCACTAATCGTCCGTGTGTCCATGTCTCTTTCCACAGCCCTCAAACGAGAAGCTCGCTCCCTGGGATTTGATGCGGTCGGGATTGTGCGCGTCAGCCCAGGCGATCCATCCTCGTCGACCAATGATCAGTCAGGCACGTCCTCCGACGATCAAGCGACATCGCTCCCCCAGCGCCTATTCAGTCGTCTCACCGAATGGCTCCGCCGAGACTATCATGGCACCATGGCATGGATGGGACGTGCTCCTGAAAAACGGGCCGATCCTCTCTTAGTACTGCCTGGATGCCGATCGATCATTTCATTGGGGATCAACTATCTCACTGAGCATCGGGCCAATGAACAGCCCGGCTATGGTCGTGTTGCACGGTATGCCTGGGGGAAGGACTACCATAAGGTCCTGGTCGGCAAACTCAAGCAACTTGAGCAGTTCATTCACACTGTGACACCAGACGCCCAAACCCGGTCCTATGTCGATACCGGCCCGGTTATGGAAAAAGCCTGGGCGGAACAGGCGGGCCTTGGCTGGATCGGGAAACATTCGAATCTTGTCTCAGCGGAGCATGGCTCCTGGTTGCTGCTGGGGGAAATTCTCACTACCTTGGAACTAGAGCCTGACGAACCGGCAACCGACCTCTGCGGCAGCTGCACACTTTGCATTCAAGCTTGTCCCACCAAAGCCATCGTCGAACCCTATGTCGTGGACGCCACTCGTTGCATTTCCTACCTCACGATCGAACTACGCGGCGATGCCGACGCGATCTCCGATGACCTCCAGGCGGGCATGGGGAACAAGATCTTCGGTTGCGATGACTGTCTCGACGTCTGTCCGTTCAACCTTAGAGCAGAACCGACCCAGGAGAGTGCCTTTCAACCTTCGAGCGTGACGCTGGCACCCACGTTGAACGAGCTCTCGAGCATGGATGAATCGACCTTTGCCACGGTGTTTCAGCACAGCCCGATCCGTCGTGCGAAACACCAGGGGCTTCGCAGGAATGTCGCGATCGCGCAACACAATCTGACATCTTCCCAAACATCCCGGATCGTCTCACCGAAATAAGATTTCTTCCGGCTGATTCCGATCCAGATAATTCTTCTTCTCCAAAATTGACTAATCGACCTTCGTACGCTAATATCCGGCGCATTTGAGTTAAGGGGACGGGGGGGTAAGGGGAGCCAATACGCTGCGCTCCTCAATGCAGCGTTTCTATTTCCACTAATATTAAAAGGGAGGCGACCATGCAGAGGTTTCGTGTGCTCACATCTACCCTAGGACTTGCCGTCCTATTGGGGGCCAGCGGGTGTAACACCATGCCCACGCCCACAGACGCAACTAGTCCTAAGAAGGTTTCAGGTGGGAAGGTCCATGATGTCACGTTCACGGCGACTGAGTCGGAAATCGTCATCGGCGGCACCGGCGAGAAGTACAAAGCCTGGACCTTTAATGGTCAGATGCCCGGCCCGGTTGTGCGAGTGACCGAGGGTGATACCGTCAACTTCACCCTCGTCAACCCCTCGACGAACGCTCAAGGCCATTCGATGGACTTTCACGCGGCGGAGATCGACTTCCTGAAGAACTACCGAGAAATCAAGCCCGGCGAGACGATCAAGTATACCTTCGTCGCGAAGAAGCCCGGCGTATTCTTCTATCACTGCGGTGCACCGCCGATGATCCAACACGTGGGCCGCGGCATGTTCGGTGCGATCATCGTAGATCCTAAGGATGCGAACGCCTGGCCCAAGGCCGATCGGGAATTTGTCCTGGTGCAATCAGAACTTTGGAAGAACCCGGACAATGTGCAGGCGATGTTCGATCGGAAGTTTGACCATACGATCTTCAACGGCGGCATCTTCAAGTACCATCCCTTCTTCCCGGGATCGGAGCCGTTGGAAGTCAAGGTGGGCGAGCGGGTACGAATCTATTTTGTGAATGCCGGCCCGAACGAGTTCTCTTCTCTCCATACAATCGCCGAAATCTGGGACAATGTCTACGAGAGCGGCAATCCTGCCAACAAATTCACGGGGGTCCAGACCTATGTGGTCGGCCCTGGCAGCGCCGCCACATTCGATATGATCGTTGATGAACCGGGCGCGTATCCTATCGTGACTCACTCCTTAACGGGAGCCTTACGCGGTGCGATCGCGGTGGTGATCGCCAATCAGCACCCCAAGAAGTATGACAGCTTGATGCCACTCACGCCCTGGAACCCGTAATCACAAGGCCAGAGTACGGAGGTCATACAGTCATTTCATCTTACAAAAAGGAGCAGACGACATGAGATTCTCGAAGCAGATAGCAACGGTCGCCGTTGCGGTAGCGGCAACGTGGACATTGAGCAGCGCAACATCTTTTGCGGCGGACCGATCGCTCTATGAGCGGCTGGGCGGGCAAGGCGCCATTCAGGCCGTCGTCACCAAATTCATCAACAACGTGGGCGGAGACAAGCGGATTAATAGCTACTTCGCGACCACCGATCTCAAGAAGCTCAATAAGCTTTTGGTCGAGCAGGTGTGTGCGGCGAGCGGCGGCCCCTGCACCTATTCAGGTCGAGATATGAAGACGACGCACAAGGGCATGAAAGTCACCACCGCAGCCTTCAATGCGCTCGTGGAGGATCTGGTCAGCGCACTGGATACCTTTAACGTGCCGGAGAAGGAAAAGGGTGAGTTGCTCTCCGTCCTCGGACCGATGAAGAGCGATATCGTCGAAGTTCCCTGACGACTCGCAGTGGTGAACACTGCAGGTCTCACGTGAGTCGCTTGCGGGCCAGAATCTCTTGAGACTCTGGTCCGCAACGTCTTCACCTAGACACACACCTAAACCAGCCTCCTACTCTCCATCGTCCCCGATCACTTTCGACTCGGCAGGGGTGCTGCCACTTAGGACAATACCGTGTTATCATACTGTCAAAATCTGCGCCTCTGAACACGCGGCGCCGGTAACCATCTGACGTTAACATGAGTGGTTTAATCATCAAGGAGGAATCATGAGAGGGAAGCGTTTGATCATGACCGTGTGCAGTATAGTCGCCGTTGCTTCGTGGAGTACGGCCGGATGGGCCGCTCCCGAGGCCGATCCCCTAAAGCCGCGTGTTCCGGAGGCTGAACGTCCTGATGCACGAAAAATGAAGAGCCCAATAACCGTCACACCAGAGGTGCTCGCCAAAGGTAAGGAACTCTATGAAGGCAAGGGCACCTGTGCGAATTGTCACAACCAGAACGGAAACGGAGAAGGCGCCGGTGGAATGTTGTTGTCGCCAGGTCCCCGAAACTTCACGAACTGCAAGTTTCATAAGAAGCGGAACGACGGGGAACTCTTCTGGGTCGTCAAGAACGGGAGTCCCGGCACCGGCATGCCGGCCCTTGTGAAGGGCGGCGTGCTCACCGAAGAGGAAGCCTGGACAATCATTGCTTACGAACGGACCTTCTGTAATGACGCTGAATAACCGCTGAAGACATCCAGTATCGTGTATTTTGCACCGAGCTGTAGGTCGATCCGTTTGACCTACAGCTTGTTTTCCTTCCCATCAATCCTCCAGATCCAGAAGAAGCTGACCAGATTGACCAGCCAGGCTTAAACTGCTGTTAGCTCTAACCACCTAGTACCACCTGGGATTCTTGCCCCTCTCATCTATACCCCTTTCTTCCTCACCCAAATGGGTGTAGGCTAGTACGTGTTCCACTGGTTCTTTAGGAGTCCCAAACCAGGAGCACTCCGATGAACCTTCCTGTGTTCCTCTTGATCTCGAAAGACCCCGGTCTCAGGCGCCTCCTTCAAACCGCATTTCCCCAATCAAGCATTCACTCGGCGGGCACGGTATCAGAGGGACTGATTCTCTGGTCCAAAATTTCCCCTTCTCTGGTTATCGGCGAAGGGAGTCCACATACGCTGGCCCCTCTGCTTGAATATGCCCGCCAGGGTCCGGGCTTCCCGCCTGTGATTGCGATCGGGGATCGCGATTCCGTCAAAGAGGCAGTTGAGATCATGCGCGCCGGCGCTGCGGATTGCTTGACCAAGCCGATTCTTCTCGAAGATTTGCAGACGGCCGTTGCTCGAGCACTTCACCAAGCTTGCCCTGTTCCATCCTTCTCCCCGCACGATCCGTTCGCCTCGATCATCAGCGTCTCGCCACAAATGAATCTGATGAAGCAACTGGCCAAAGAAGTGGCATCGTCCGATGCGACCGTTCTCATTTCCGGAGAAAGCGGAACGGGCAAGGAACTATTTGCAGAGGCCATTCACCGTGAGAGTCCACGAGCAGCCGGCCCGCTGGTTGCGCTGAATTGCGCCGGCATTCCTGAAAATCTCTTGGAAGCCGAACTATTCGGGTATGAATCCGGCGCCTTCACCGACGCCAAGCGGGCCAAGCCGGGCCGCTTTCAAATGGCTGAGGGGGGCACGCTCTTTCTCGACGAAATCGGAGAAATGAGCCCAATGGCTCAAGCCAAACTCCTGCGGGTGCTGGAAAACCACACGATCGATCCATTGGGCGATACTCGAAGCCACAAAGTGGACATCCGAATCGTCGCCGCTACGAATGAAGACCTGCTCGCCCGGATCAAAGCCGGCCGATTCCGACTCGATCTCTACTATCGGCTGAATGTGTATCAGTTACGCATTCCCCCCTTGCGTGAGCGGCTTGAAGACATTGAGCCGATTCTACTGATTTTTTTGGATCGGGCCAGAAAGGAACGCGGGTGCCGCATCAAAACCGTTGCGCCATCTACTCTTGCCGTTCTTCAGAAGCACGAGTGGCCCGGCAACGTCCGGGAACTGCACAACGTCGTCGAATGGCTGACGATTACGTGCAAAGAAGAGAGGATCGAGCCCCACCATTTACCGGCTTCTGTGAAAGCCCGTCCGTCAACAGATACCCTGAGTATAGAACCCAGACCATCGCTGCTGGCCTTTGGGTTGTCGTTTCAGGAAATGGAGAAGAAGATGCTGGAAGAGGCGTTGAAAAAAACCTCGGGCAACGTATCGGAAGCCAGCCGTCTCCTCAAGATGACGCGCAATACACTTCGCTACCGCATGGCGAAGTACCAACTTCAGTAAGGAGGTTGCTCGTTGAGAGCAACACTGCGAGGTTTTGAATGCACGCTTCTCCCTTTCAGCATGCACTCAGTCAGCCGACACAGAACGTCTGAATGAGCGCGGACCTTGGCTGAAGGACCTAGGGGGTGAACTATGAATCTCGTCCGATGTACCGCCGCGATCACCCTCGTTCTCCTGCAATATGGTTGTACGTCCACACCCACACCCCTGCCCGCGCCTCCCGAAAGCAGTGCCATCGCGGTCCGTCACAACGCGGAGGGAATTACCCACTATGAGATGGGGCATTGGCCGGATGCCCGAGCTCACTTCACCTCAGCCATCGAAGCTGATCCGAACCTTGCCGAATATCACTTCAATTTGGCTTTGACGCTCGACAAACTGGGCCTTCATGCGGAGGCGACGGCCCATTTTAAGAGAGCCGCTGAGCTCGCCCCAGCCAACCCCGCAATCGTTCACTCGAGTGCCTATAGAAGTCATACCGCTCCTCCTTCGCCATCCAGTTACGGCCCAGGCGGTTATGGGGGAATGGGAGGGTACTAGAGCTTCTTCCTGACCTCTTTCCAATCCTTAGCTACTTTCGCTTTACGCGGAATTTCACCTTTCGTTGGTTCAGGGACGATGATCGCATCGAGGCGGCGTTGCAGGAAGGCCTCGACGAAGATTTGTGAGCGCCCGATCCCGGTCTTGATCGTTTTCCAACCTGCGGCATGGAACTCGTCAACTTTTGTTCCCAAGGCATTCGCATCCGGCGGTAACGCCATCACATAGCCCGTGGGAAACTTGTGTGCCTTGAGCCAGTCTCTGGCTTCTTCGGTCGCCTGAAACCCATCCATCCCCCCCGGCAAGAACACAAGATAGATGACTCGGTAATAAAACTGTGTGAGCTTCCCGAGCTCATTCGCCGCCTCCGGCATCGGTTTTCGCGCTGGTTCCAACGTCAATCCGACGGTAGGCACTCGACTGGGTTGCGATTCCTCGATCAGCGAAGACAGCTCGATCATAATGATGGGATTTCTTTTTTCCCATATCACCAGATTCGCCTGGCCCTCCGTAGACGCCACTCGTGGGCTGTTGCCGACGCGGACGTGAACCTGTACCTGGCCTTGCGCCTTGGGGGTATAGGTCAAGAATGCCTTCCCATCCCCGCCGGTCATGGCGGTGGCAACCGTTTTTCCATCGATCACCAATTCGAGCGGTTCTCCACCGAGCATCGCACTCGTGAAAAACCCCTTCGTGATCAATTTCGCTTCAATGGTGGTCGGCTGATTGGGAGACGTCAGCGCATCTTTCACGATGATCGTTGCAGCGACTTTTTCCGCCGCTTCGAGGAGGGCGGCATTGACGGACATACCGAAGCAAGAAATGAGCAGGAACCAGATTCTGCAGGAGATGGTGGCCGGAAACTGCACAGCCGACGGACTTTCCGCTATGCTTTCAGTGCTTTAAGCACTTCGTCTGCATGTCCGTCGACTTTGACCTTCCGAAAAATCGCCTTGAGTTTGCCGTCGGAATCGATGACGAAGGTGCTGCGTTCAATGCCCCAATACTTTTTCCCATACATATTCTTCTCTTTGTAGACCCCGTACGCCTTCGAGATTGCGGCATCTTCATCGCTGAGCAGCGGAAACGGGAGTCCGAATTTCTTGATGAATTTCTGGTGAGACTCTTTGCCGTCCAGACTCACACCCACGATGCTGCCGCCCGCCCGAAGAATCTGCGACTCCACGTCACGAAAGTCACAAGACTCCTTCGTACACCCCGGCGTATCGTCTTTCGGATAGAAGTACAACACGACTTGTTTGCCCTTGAAGTTTT
The DNA here is from genome assembly GCA_024760545.1 of Nitrospira sp. Lineage (NCBI taxonomy): Bacteria > Pseudomonadati > Nitrospirota > Nitrospiria > Nitrospirales > Nitrospiraceae > Nitrospira > Nitrospira sp. The sequence goes on along the minus strand of CP060501.1, from coordinate 4,349,033 downwards.
TCAAGGTCACGGTTTTCCCATGCTGGTCCGGGATTGCGAGTTCCGGCGCGTTGTCTCCGACTGCAAGTTCTTTCGTCATTGGTCCATCCTTCATTAATACCGAGGGGCGCCAAAGTTCGGCCGGGTCGTCCCATAGGGACGCGATTTTGTCCGATTCTTGGTTTCAGGACTTCCGTACGGCGAGAGCGCCGGCGAATCCCAGATGGTTTTGTCTCCGGGAGACAAATCTGCAGCTTCCAAAAAATGTTGCCGGGCGACTTCCGAATCGCCCAGCGCATTCAATGCCAAGGCATAGTTGTAATGGGCGGGGCCGGACTCTGGGGCCGCGGCGACCGCTTGCTCAAAGTACCGCTTGGCTTCTTCGAACTGTTTCGCCTGGTATGCCTGTGTTCCCTGTTCCGTCAAAACCGTAGCCTGAGACTTCACTTCCCCGTCGAGCGCAAGCGGCACGAGGGGCTTGCGCTTCTGTGAGCATGCGGTTGCGCTCACAAGTATCAGTACGACACCCAGAACTGCTAGTCGCTGCATGGTCCTTCCCATAACGGCGCTACCTCGCTCTCAGGCTTTCGTGTGTTTGCGGGTTTCCTCTTCGAACGTCTTCCGATAGAGCACGTCCCACTCGGCACTCCCTTCAACAATGCCCCGCGAATAGGACGACAGCTTCGCTCTCACTATTCGATCAATCTCCTGTTCCTGGGCCAACTCGGCAGCCAATACCCGTTTGATCTCTTTCAAGACCCGCTCGTCCCCGCTCTTGACCTTGGTGCCGGTATTTTTCTTGATAGCTGTGAGAACCACATGGGACAGGTGACTGACCTTATCCTCGCTCAACATGCGACACCCGTCGTGGGTCACTCTTATCTCGTCGTTTGCAAGCCCTTCACGAAATACGCTTCACGTTTCACGCCTTATAGAATGATGCCCCGTTCACGAACCAACTTTTGCTTCACCATCTGAAACATCTTTTGATAGTCAACCTGTCCCTGCTCGATTTGCTGTTCATACGCCTTCAGCATGTGCCGCACTTCTGCGTTCACACGATCCTCTGCCGATAACTCGTGCGTAATCGCCTGATCGAGGGCATCAATGAATGCCTTGCGTTCTCCAACCAGCTCAATATGTTTCTCCTCTTGGAGATGCCCCGCGAGGCTCTCGGCCATATGTCGCACACGTTCTTTCGAGAGCCGCATCGTATTCACCCCGGCTCAAGCAGGATCGTCGATGCATCCATCACTCGTCGGAGTTGCGTCGCATCCCCTATAATCTTCCCGATAATATTCACTCGATCCGCCGGGACTGGATCAGCGCCCAAACTCATCGGTGTTCGCCCAAAAAAGATGGCCAGAACCTGCCCAGCTCCCCAGAAGGCGATGTCTCCGATCTTCACCTGAGTCGTCGCCGTTTCCCGATGGTCGCGAACTCCTGGAATTGGAAAGTAAAACTCCTCTCCCCATGTATTAACGGCAGCCTTGACCGGAAGTGCCGCGTACACTTGGTCCGCTGTCTTGGTGTTTCTCAGTTCCGCCTCCAACTGAACTCCAGCTATCGTAATGCGGATTCGCTTCGCCGGCACAATCATGTCATCAATCTACCAACTGCAACCTTCGTGGCGGTACGAACTCTAGCTTGTCTCCTAGGCGAAATCAAGGTTACAATCCCTCCCTATGCTTACTTCCAACTTCATCCTTCTACCGGGCACAGAGCCTGCCGGAGAGCGCCACTTGCGGGAAGGCCGGCTTGACCGGTCTGGTCCCTCCTCATTATCCAGCGCCCTTCAGCCGGCATATCCCCGATGAGCGCTTGGATCGGCATCGGTCGGAGCGAGATCGGCCTGGTTCGTACCATGAACCAGGATGCGTTCGCTATCATCGATCATTTGGGAATTTGGGCTGTGGCGGATGGGATGGGGGGGCATGCGGGCGGCGAAATCGCGGCCCAGGTGGCCATCGCGACCATCCAAGCTCAAACGATCTCGGCGAGTGACCTGCTTCGAAATGGCCAGGTCCCGCCGACGGATGTGTTGACTGACCTGATCAGCCGAGCACATGAGGCGATCCTCGATCGGGCCAGATTGAAACCGAAGCTGAAAGGGATGGGCACAACTATTGTGTTGCTCGCGATTGTGCCGACTCAAACACCGGTTGCGTACCTCGCGCATGTCGGTGACAGCCGGGCCTACCGGTTTCGATCGGGCACGCTTACCCCGCTGACCAAAGATCATAGTGTGATCGAAAAATATCTGGAACGCGGCATCTTAACCCCGCAATCGGCGAAAACCCATCCTGAACGGCACGTCCTGACCCGTGCCTTGGGCGTGTCGGCGGCGGCAAACCCCACCATCGCAGCATTTCCCATACTCGATGAGGATCTTGTACTGCTCTGCTCGGATGGTCTGACCAAGATGTTGGAGGATGAGGACATTCAGCACGTTCTTGCCGATGGCGACCTCGACCCCGCTCAGATCTGTAATCGCCTCGTTACAGCGGCGCTCGATCGAGGAGGCGAAGACAACGTGACAGTCGTGGTCGTGGCCCGTCGATAGTTCAGGTCGTACTTCGTTGTTGACATGGCCCATCAGGCCGTGTACGTTCCTGGGTCATTTGAAACTTGGCAAGCCTATGGAGTTCTCTATGCCTCGTGCGGGATCGTTTGTTTGTGGAAGCCTGCTCCTTCTCATCGGTCTCGCTCCAACCGTGAGGGCCTCGGAACCTCCAGATCCGGAAACCGCCATTCGCCAGATGGTGCGAGCCAACGCCGAAAAAGATCTTTCGACGCTTTCTCGCCTGATGGCGCATGACGCTGATATCGTCAGTTACTCGGTCGGTGGTCGCAAATACGTCGGCTGGCCTGAGTTTGAACAAGAAATGCGTGAAGAATTTATCAACACGCAGAAGATTGAGATCCCGATTACTGAGCTGAAAGTCTGGTCGAAAGGCGACCTGGCTTGGTTTACGATGGAGCTCGACTATACTCGCTATGTCGGCGAAGGATCCGCAGTGAAGCGGACGGTACTTCCCTTAAGAGAAACAGGCGTGCTCGAACGTCGTGCCGGCCGTTGGCAACTATTGTCGTGGCACGAATCGTTTCGGTCCGCTCAACTGGGAGGTCCGCTGGCCTCACCGTCGATGGCGGCAGGATCGCAAAAGCTTGTCAGTGGTGCGGCTGCCGCAATGCCGGATGTGAGTGGGGAATGGGATATTCTCGAAGTCGAGGACGAAAAACGCTACAAGGCGACGCTGGACAAGAATGGAAACGGCCCTTACACGCAACACGGCGGACGGTTTGTCACAACAAAAATTGAGAACCGACTGTGGCAAGGGACCTGGCACCAGCCCGGCAACGACCGCGAAGGCGGCTTTGAGGTTCTCCTCTCGGAAGACGGCACGCAAGCAAAGGGAATCTGGTGGTACACGCGAGTCGATACGAGAAAAAATATTCCGCCCAAGGAACACGGCGGCACCTATCACTGGAAGAAAGTGACACCATTACCTGCCAGCGTTCAATGAGCTGGCTCGTTTGTTTTCAGCCATACCACGAAATCGGAGTCCGGTTTAACATCACTGCTTCACTTCCTCTGGGAGGTCTTATGCGCAGATCCCTCGTTTTGTTTATTTCTACCTTCTTCATGATCTCATCAGCCTACGCCGATGGTGGGCATGAACATCATGCCATCCCCACCCTGAAAAAACAGGTGGGCTCAAAGATTACGTATGGAGAAAATACGGCGACCCTGACCTTTGGTCCCATCGACCTTCCGACCGGCCATGGCGAAGGCGATATGGGTGACTCCATGCCTCGGTTCAACTTCCAGTTGCCTGAGGACAAATATTTGATCGGCTTCAAGTCGGCCCTTTCCACAGTCGACGGGAAGGAATTGCCGAGGAATTACCTGCACCATATTCTGATGATCAACAACACCAAGCCCAGCGTGTCGTGCCCGGGTGAGCCGCTCTTCTTCGGTGGAGCAGGGCTCGAAATGTCCGAGACGCAATTCCCAGACGGATACGGCGTGAAGCTTTCGGCAACCGACAAACTCATGACGGTTGTCGCGTTCTATCATGGCGCCCCCCCCACTAAGGACGTCATCGCAACGTTCACCATGTATTTTGCGCCGAAGGCCAAACCGGTCAAAGCGATGGACATCTATCAGGTCGGCGTCAACATCGTCTGCTTCACCAAATTCGGCGATCGGCCCGCGGATCAGACCGATGAAGGGATCGAAATCGGACCAGGTGTCCAAGTCCGTACGGCACCATTGAAATTCAGCATGGACGGTTGCGTCAAATACGCCTATCCGCACGGTCATGATGAGTTGCTCCTGATCGCGTTGGAGAATAAAACCAAAAAACAGACCCTCCTCCGGACTGTCCCGGACGTTGAATCGGACGGAACTCTCCGCGAATTCTTACCCCATCAAGTGTATAAAGACGGCCAAGGATTCCCTATCTCGAAGGAGGATGACTATGAGATGGTGATGGTCTACCACCATTCTCTGCATAAAACTGAACTCCAGCACGGCATGGGCAATTACTTGCTGTATATGACGCCGGGTACGTGTCCAGTACCGACACGGAGCGCCTCCGTCACTCCCTAAACTCAATGTCATCACCTACCGGCCGAGCATTGGCCGGTAGGTGTTCCTACCTCCCCTACAGTTTCCTTCGTCTGCCCGCTCTTCTGGAGTTTTTCCGCTGATCCCGGCGATTGGTTCCTCCTCCTCGCTCTACACGGACAGTCGACATCCGATCGTTCCCGGTCATGTCAAAAACCCAAATCCGCTGGCTGAAACGGCACCTGGCGTGTATACTTCACACCTAGTGATGATACGTAATAGTCTTTTCACCACACGTCACCGTAGGGTGGCATGAAGTATCGCTCACCACGCCCATGACCGTTCGCACCTCCCCCCAAACGCATACCCCACTATCAGGGACAGAGTCGCTGCAGCAACTCACACGATTCATGCGGGACATGGGGCACCCGACGAATCTTTCCGTTCTTGCCGAGCGAATCTTGTTTGGTCTATCAGAAACCTCTCAGTACTCGAACGGGTCCCTTTATCTGTTCGAACGTGAGCGCGAGCGTTTTCGTCACGCGCTCTCCTATGGGCGGATAGATACGGCAGCCATGCCTCCGGTTGTGGCCCTCAGCGACCCTCTTGTCCAAGACCTCGTTCGGCGCCAGCACATCCTCGACTCGTCTATTTTGTCCGCTTCTGTCCATACGACCGCTTCCGACAACGGGATGGCCGCCGTACTCAGTGCTCTCCCCGCGAATCTGGCAATCCCGCTATTGACTCAAGGCAGGCTGATCGCGTTCGTGCTACTCCAATCTCAGACTGAAAACTCTACGCTCGCCCCTCGGGCTACGGAACTGCTGACCGCCATGGCCCAGAGTGCGGCCAATGCGCTGGATTCCCTCTTGATCCATGAAGATCTTCGCCAATCCCAGGCCCTGATGCGACGAACCGATCGCTTACGTTCATTGGAAATTATCGCCGGTGGTTTCGCGCATGAGGTCCGAAACCCCCTGACCTCGATCAAGACGTTCATTCAGCTGGCACCCGAACGGAAAGATGACCGACAATTCATCGGAGAATTCAGCCGAATGGTGCTCGATGACGTTCATCGAATTGAACGTCTTATTCAAGAAATCCTCGACTACGCTCGCTACATGGAACCTAAATTGACCGATGAGGACCTGAATGAGATCGTCTTGTCATGCCTGTACTTCATCCAAGTGAAAGCGGACAGACGCGGGATCAAGATTGAAAAAGAGTTGGCGTCCGAGCTTCCTCGTGGCATGTTAGATCGGCAGCAAATCAAACAGGTCCTTTTGAACTTGCTCCTGAACGCAATGGATGCCATTGGCGAAAACACCGGCACTCTCCGAGTTCGAACTCATCGACTCCAGAAACCAGACGGTGAAGTGTGGGCGCAAATCGAAATCGAGGATACGGGACACGGCATCTCGATTGAGAACCTCGATCACATCTTCGACCCATTCTTTACCACCAAGCATGCGAGCCCAGTGAACGAAGGGACAGGATTGGGCCTGACCATCGCGCACCAGATCGTTTTGGAACATGGAGGAGAGATTCGGGTTCAGAGCACCGAAGGAATCGGAACGACGTTCCGGATCAATCTTCCCTCCGATCACGGATAGAACGCAAGGAGTCGATGTGGAGAGCGCGGTCACGAAAAAACGAGTGCTGTTGATCGACGACGAGGCGCGAGTCCGTGCCTCTCTCAAAATGGTATTGGAGCCGATTTACGACATTCTCCAGGCAGTCGACGGGCATGAGGGACTCGATATGTTTCGGAAGGAAGAGCCCGACCTTGTCCTGCTCGACGTCATTCTTCCCGGAACCGACGGCCTGGCGGTGCTCCAAACGCTTCGCATGGAAAAGAAAATAACCCCGGTCATCATGCTCACGGGCACGAAATCCGTGAAAACGGCCGTCGATGCCATGAAGCTCGGGGCAGCCGACTATCTCTCGAAACCGTTCGACGTCGATGAACTTCGCATTGTCGTCGATCGCGCCCTCAACTCTTCCGAATTGGAGCGTGAGGTCAAGCAGCTGCGCGCTCAAGTCGTCCAGCGATATGCCTTTCACAATCTGATCGGGAAGAGCCAGGGCATGCAGGAGATCTACTCAAAGATCGAGCAGGTGGCCGACAGTCGCACCACTGTTCTCATCACCGGAGAGAGTGGGACGGGCAAAGAATTGGTCGCGAAAGCATTGCATTATAACAGTTCACGGAGAGAGCGTCCTTTCGTCGCACTGAACTGCGCGGCTCTCCCGGAAACGCTGATTGAAAGCGAACTTTTCGGGCATGAAAAGGGGTCCTTTACCGATGCCACGGCGCGACGCGTCGGGCAGTTCGAGTTGGCGAACACCGGAACCTTGTTCCTCGACGAGATCGGCGATTTGAGTCCCGTCACACAGGCGAAACTCCTCCGTGTCATTCAGGAGCGAGAATTTACACGAATCGGCGGCATTCAGTCGATCAAAGTCGACGTCCGCATTGTGGCAGCGACAAATAAGAATCTTGACGAGCTGGTTCGAAAAGGACAATTCCGAGAAGATCTCTACTATCGCATCAATGTGATCTTGCTCTATCTCCCTCCGCTTCGCGAACGGGGCGAGGATATCCCCCTCCTTGCCAAGCATTTCCTTGCAAAGCGGCTGGAAGAAGAGGGCCGGCCACACACGGAATTTGGAAAAGACGCGTTAGAACTCCTGACTCGTTATCCCTGGCCGGGCAACGTTCGCGAGCTGGAAAACTTCGTCGAACAGGCTTTCATCTGGTCTCAACATGCTTCAGAAATCACCCCGGAACATCTACCGGCATCGATCAAGAGCGACTCTCGCTCAACATCTCTTCGAGACGATACCCTCGCAGGTCGCATGTCTCTCGAAAAAGCGGTGATGGAGTTTGAGCGGGAAATCATTCTCGATGCATTAAAACGAACAAACTACGTACAAACCCACGCTGCCAATCTACTCGGGATCAGCCGCCGCATGCTCAAATACCGCATGGATACCCTCGGCATCGGCCGCCCAGACCAGCCTGCCGGTCAAGATCATGAACAATCAGTGCAGGAATGACACACATTATCCACAAGAATGTCACATTTATGCACAAACCACTACATTCGCCATCTTAATAGATAGGTACCCTAGCAGTATTGCAACCTACCTATGGTTGATTTCTCTGTCACTACTACTGTATATTGAAATGCCTTATAACTGACTGAAAAGGAACAGGAATTGCTTGTAAAATGTCGGACTTTTCGATGTTATGAGCATAACTTCTGAGCAGCTTGAAACAAGGCCCACTGTACTGGTTGTTGATGATGAGGCGGGCCCTCGAGATTCCCTTAAAGTCATTCTTCGTCCCTTCTTCGACATCCACGCTGCAGAAAATGCCAAGACAGCGTTGGAAGTTCTAAGAAGCGAGCCTATCGATCTCATTACACTGGATCAGAAGCTTCCAGACCGCCATGGGCTGGACCTCCTTCAGGAGATCAAGCGCGATCATCCCAATGTGGAGGTCGTGATTATCACAGGCTATGGGAGTCTGAGGGCTGCCATGGAAGGCACTCGGCACGGAGCCGCGGGTTACTTGCTTAAGCCGTTCAACATCAACGAGCTTATTACCCTCATCCAGCAGACGATGGAAAAGAAACGCCGACTCGACTTTCTTCGTCATTGCCTGAAGACATCAACAGAGCTCTGGGGGTCGGAGGGAGAAAGCGTAGGGGCCTGGGATAGGCTTAAGGCAGGATACTTTGCTCTCTGCACGAAATCAGAGGGTGATTTTGTCTCGGAACAAGAAGGGGGAATGAACCTCCTGCCGCTCCTCTCGGATATCCTGGAAGCCACGGACCGTCAATTGCTTAATCATTCGAGCCGTGTGAGTTTCAATGCCACGTTGATGGCTGCCAGGCTGAGCCTTACGCTCTCCGAACAAAAGACGTTGGCCATGGGAGCCTTCCTGCATGACATAGGGAAAGCTGGCCTTCCATCTTATAGATTTGCAGAAGACCAGATCTTACCGTCAGGTGAGCCGGCCGTGTGTAAGGAGCATTGCGACAGAGGTGCGCGGCTGATTAAGCCGCTGGGCTTGCCAATCGAGGTAGGGCAAATCATCGCATCCCACCACGAACGATGGGATGGGCAAGGCTATCCTCGCGGACTTCAAGGCGCGGAGATTCCGCTGCTGGCCCGTATTGTCTGTATTGCCCAAGCGTTTGATCACCTGACTGCGGACACGCCAGGCCGATCTTCCCTCTCCATCGATGCCGCGATCCACCAGATCTCGCTTCAATCCCATACGCATTTCGACCCGCTCCTCCTGGAGCTCTTCATTGATGTTGTAAAAGAATCCACTGCCTCTATTCCCGCCACGACCATCGCCCCTGCTGCATAATTATTCGTGCGCTCCGGCGATCAATTCGGCCGCCGTCGCCCGAGTCTTTTGAGTCACCCGTTCCCCGCCGAGCATACGCGCAATTTCACCCTCACGGCTCATTCCGGCCAGCACACGCACCGAAGCCACTGTCCGTCCCTTCACCTCCGATTTTTCTACACAGAAATGATGTCGGGCTTGGGAAGCCACCTGCGGCAGATGGGTGATACATAACACTTGATGATACTGACCCAGCGCCCGTAACCGTTTCCCGATCGTCGCCGCAACCGCCCCTCCGACTCCCGTATCTATTTCGTCGAAGATCAAAACCGGCACATGATCGACGTCGGCAAGGACGGATTTCAGGGCCAGCATCACTCGGGAGAGTTCCCCCCCGGATGCCACGCGAGACATGGGCTTCAAAGGTTCTCCGACATTGGCGGACAACAGAAACTCGACACGATCGACTCCATCCGAGCCATACGCCTCGTTCAGCATGACCTGGACCAGGAAGCGTACGGATCCCATTCTCAACGCATCGAGCTCCTTGCCCACCAGTTTCGTCAACCGTTTGGCTGCTTCCTTTCGTTTGTCCGAAAGCTGCCGTGCCAAGTCCGAAACCTTCACCTGTTGTTCATGAATGAGTCGATCATATCGCTCGATCTCACTGTCCGATCGCCAAAGCTGCTCCAGCTCGTCCTTCACCCGCTCGTGCGTCGCCAGAACGGCCTCGATGGTCCCACCATACTTCTTCTTCATGTTCTGAATGAGAGCCAAACGATCCTCGATCGCCATCAACCGCATCGGGTCTGCGTCCAAACGTTCGGTATAACTACGAAGACTATCTGCGACTTCCTTCAGCAGCACTTTGGCCTCAGATGCGAGCCGACTCGTCCCTTCCATCTCAGGGTCGATGTGGGTCAGTTCACCCAACACGCGTTCCGTCAACGCCAAGTCAGCCAAGATGCCATGACCATCACCTTGAATCCGTTCCTGAGCCTCCGACACCAGTTCAGCCAGACGGTGTGACGAACCCAAGCGTTGGCGTTCGGCCTGCAAAATCTCTTCCTCTCCGATACGGCAGACGGCTTCATCCAATTCCTGCCGTTGAAACTTCAAAAGATCTTCCCGTTGTGCCCGCTGCTGCATGGCAACAGCCAGCTCAGCGCGCTCTTGACGGGAACGTACCCAATCCTGATGCGTCGTTCGATACGTGAGCCGCAATTCCTGCAAACGACCGAACGCATCGAGAACTTCAAGCTGAGCGGGATTGGACAATAACGATTGCTGATCATGCTGACCGTGGATATCGATCAACGTACCGGCAAACTCTTCAAGCAGATGGACCGGGCTCAATACTCCGTTCAGGTACACTCTGTTCCTTCCTGATCGGGCAATGATGCGCCGAATGATAAGCTCAGAGTCCTGTGGGCCAAGAATCTCTTGGGCTCGCAGGACTTGGAGGATGGGATGCGCGGGAGGAATTTCGAATGATGCCTCAAGGTGCGCTTCGTCTGCGCCGAACCGAATCTGGTCGTTTGAGGCGCGCCCACCGACCAGAAGGGCCACCGCATCGATTAACAGGGACTTACCGGTCCCTGTTTCGCCGGTTAACACGGTAAACCCTGAGTCGATGTTCAGACTCAGCTGTTCAATGACGGCAAAATTGGTGATACGCAGCTCAGTGAGCATGGCTGCGGCGGCAAGGAATTTTAGCCGGATGCGGGAGACACATGTGCACACTCAAAACGACGGTCTCGCGAGATCACACCGAGCACAAACGTGAAGCGTATGCTTGGATACGTTGAGCGCCTGAACGATGCGACAACAACACCGGCCGCTGTGTTCGGCACCTCTCTAGGCAGTCCCCGCATGTTGCGCGAGGAGCGAATCGATGACTTCCTTGAATTGGCGTTTTGGCCTGGCTCCTACCAGCTTTTCAACCGGCTGACCATTCTTAAAAAAGAGAATGGTGGGAATGCTCATCACCTGGTAACGACCGGCCACTTCCGGATTCTCGTCGGTGTTCAGCTTTCGGACTTTGAGCTTCCCGTCGTATTCTTTGGCCAATTCATCAACGATGGGAGCCACCATTTGACAGGGGCCGCACCACACGGCCCAAAAATCCACCATGACAAGTTCCGAGGCCTTCATGACTTCGGCATCCCAAGTCGAATCTTCAACTTTCAAGGCGTCACCAGCCACGTCTTCGCCCTCCTTCAGGGTTAAAATCATGCACACACACCTACCACGGCATCGTACCCCACCATTGATTTTAGTGTCAAACGGATCATCGCCCTGTTTGAGCTCCCGTCGATCCATCGGCTGCCCCGGGGGCTTGAGGAGGGAGCCCATAGGGCCCGCCTGGAGCCGCCCACGGAAGGCCACGCTCGCCCCACAGGAGCGGGCTCAGTAGCGTCCGCATCACGACGGTTCCGGTGCTCTCGGTCCAACCGACCCCCGTGAGACTCAACATGAAGCTGTACTGCTCACGATCGGGGAATTTCAGATAATAAAACCCGACCGACCAACACTTGCATGGGTTCTGATACAGCGCCACCGCGTCCAATTCAGGACTTCTTCCATTCTTGACGTCATAGTACGCCTTCGCCCCGAAAGCCCATCCCCAAGGGGTGCGCACCGCGCCGCCCATCGTGACAAACTGGATCTCCTGCGTCGGGGCATACACCTCGTTGAACGAGATAGGATTCCAAAGATCGCCTCGTCGCACTCGATTGCCTTCTCTCGTGTACCGTTGGCCTACTTCGAAATACCAATTGGTTCCTTCTTGAAACCGAAGATCCGTGTTGAACTGGCTTACGCCTGGCTGATAGGGATCGAAGAACGCGTCAATCGTCAGGTATCGATTGATGGGGGGCCGCATCGCCCATGCCTGGGCGGCGCGCCCGAATATTGGGGCATCCAGTTGTGAGATCCCCGCAAACGGCGGGAGGTTGTTGCCGATGACGGCCCGCATCCAGATATCAGAAAATTTCTTCCCTTGAATGGATACCGTAGCCGGCTGGAGCGGTTGTGTAACGGACCCCAAGAAGGGAAGGACGCCCGGCGTGAAATCCCGAGCCATCATCTGCACATCGCCCACACGATAACTCTGAGCCACGGTCAGGTCCAACCAGTTGAATGCCGTTTGTTTACCTGATTCAAGCACACGGCTACGCATCATATAGGTCAGCAGATTCTTTTTCGGCAGGTCGTCGACCTGGTCGATTTGAGTCAGTTCGGATTGCCTCGTGGACGGCACATACTCGTACGTCACAGAGGGTTCGACGGTGTGCAACAGGCTACCCCCATCAGCGAGCGAAAACCGGCGCGCCAGTTTGGAGGTGGCGTCCACCCCCAACCAAAAAGTCTCCCGATGCTGTCCTTCCTCTGACTGCGCTCCCCGCGTGTAATACACCTCGCGGAACTTTGCTTGCGGGCGGATCCCAATCATATGCCCAAGCTGAATCACCTCAGTCGCAATCCCAGGAACCATATTGATCCTGTTGAGCGTAAACCCTTGATCCCGGTAGAAGTTGACGTAATTGCCTTCCATGCCCAACAAGAGAGGCGAATTGAACAGTGAAACGTAGGGAAGGTTGTAGCCGGCCTCCGGCAGACGTTGAAACGTGTCCTTTCCACCGGCTTGTAACGGCTGCAGATAGAGACCCAAGAGATAGAGATTGCCGTAGGGCAGCCGCTGGGTCGCCATAAGGTTTGATTCGGCGCTCGGTAAGGCTCGCAGCACCCCCGAATTGCTCAACTGTTGAAGAAAGTTTGGGTCGGTGACCAAATTCGCGTTCGCTCGGAGCAAAAGCGTATCGGTAATGAATTGCGTATGACTACCGGTCAGTGTTGCCCGTGATTTTTCGGCATTCGCTCCGGTGTCGGTCACGCCTGCGACACCGGAAAGCTGTGTCTGTTGCAAATAACTCAGATACCACTTTCCACGGGATCGCCGGTCCAGGACATACCGATACTCGACATCCGACCCATATCCCAAGTTACTGTAGTAGGACGGTGAAATGGTGAGATCCTGACTCGGATTGATGGCCCAGAAAAAACTTCCCCGTACGTGGGTTCCGAAGCGACTGTCATACCCGACGGTTGGAATAAGAAATCCGGTCTGTCGTTTGGTCAGCGGATAGGAAAAGGTAGGCAAGGGAATGGTCGGGACATCGAATAGACAGAACCACCCGCTTTTGAACGCCAATGTATCACCCATGCCCATATCAAGATCCTTAAACCGGAACCGCCACGCCGGCACTTCGCCCCCTTGCGCATCACAGTTTGTAAAGCTGCCGTCTTTCGCCCGGTAATGGTATTCTGAAAATCGCTGCAACAGCCGACCCGAAACCAGCGTGTTGGTAGACGGAACGTAGAGTTGCCCGTGCGCGGCGACACCGGCCTCGGTGTTGATATTGATGTCCATCCGTTCGGCCGTGACATCCGCCTGCGGATCCGTTAGATGCACGTGGCCAATAGCCGTCAGAATCCCCGGAAGAACCTGAATGGTGACATGATCGGCGGTCAGCCTCATTGTGCCCTGTTGGATCACGACCGATCCGTCCGCGTCATACACTTCCGTGTCTTGCCGATAGTCAATGCGTTCCGCAGTGATATCGAGAGGGGCGGACGAGGCGGGCGACGCTCCGGCGCCAACCCGGTTTTCCGCAGCTGATCCAGGATATGGAGAGAGGAAGAGCACGGTGACGACGAGCAGGAGCCACCGGCAGATCCACAAGAAAGGATCTACCATGTTAGCCACGGATCGGTGACAGACCACAGCCGCTTACTGCCGCTTTGATATCCCCCAGGAGCATGAGTGATCCGGCTATACAGATAAGATCGTGAGGCATTGCCCGGCTTCTGGCAACTGCCAGCGCATCCATAGGAAGAACGGACTCCGACAGCGAGCCATGCCATTCTTGCAGGGCTGCGCGAAGATCTTGGATCGTGGCAGATCGTGCAAGAGCCGCCTGTGTCAACACGATCTCCGACACCATCGGCAGCAACGGCGCGATGAATCCCCGATGATCTTTATCGCGCATCATGCCCCACACCAGAATAATCCGAGAAGTTGGATGATTTGTGGAATATTCGTTCAGATATCGTGCGAGCGCATGCGCCGCGGCAGGGTTATGTGCGCCATCGAGCAAAACCTTCGGAGACTCATCGATGGACTCTAGGCGACCGTCCCATGACACAGTCCGCAGGCCCTCACGTACGGCCGTGTCATTCGTTGCAAGCCCCAATTGACCGGCAGCTTCAAGCAGTGCCAACGCACAAGCGGCGTTGTCCCACTGGTGGCGCCCTGCCAGGCCGCAAGCCAGCCCCTCAATCACACGCGTCACCCCACGATAGGCAAACTCTTCGGAGTCGTTCCCTTCAACATGAAACTCGCGGCCGAGCTGCCACAACGGTGCCGTCCGATCGTCAGCGATCCGGCGCAGCACGGTTTCAGCCTCCGACCCAATACGTCCCACCACGACCGGTACGGACGGCTTGATGATGCCCCCTTTTTCGAAGGCGATCGCACCCTCCGTATGCCCCAAATACTCCTGATGATCCAAACCGATCGTCGTGATTGCGCTGCAGAGCGGTCGCTCCATCACGTTGGTCGCGTCAAACCGTCCGCCCAACCCGACTTCTAGTACGGCGACGTCAACTTCAGATTCTGCGAAGTACAGGAACGCGAGGGCCGTCGTCATCTCAAAAAAAGTCGGCTGCAGATCGTGTTTCTGAGCGGCCCTCAATCGCGTGATCAACTCTCCTACGCGATCTTCCGTGATCACGCAACCATTGACACGAATCCGTTCACGGAATTCGATCAGATGAGGAGATGTATAGAGCCCGACGCGCCGGCCTGAATGTTGAAGCACCGCCGCGGCCATCGCCGCGGTCGACCCTTTGCCGTTGGTACCTCCGATATGAAGCACACGAAGCGCACGGTGAGGATTGCCAACCCTCTCCAAGAGAAGCCGCATGGTCTCCAAGCCCAGCTTGATGCCGTGTTTTTGAAGGCTGTAGAGGAATTCGATAACGGAGGAGTAGCTCATCAACAAGCCGGAGGGACGCAGAAGGCTAAAAATGATTCACGAGAGTGCCGACCGTCTCCTTAAGACGCTTGCGCTCGACGATCATATCGATCATCCCGTGCTCGAGAAGGAATTCAGACCGCTGGAACTGATCCGGCAATTGCTGTTTGATCGTCTGTTCGATCACTCGAGGTCCGGCAAAACCGATCAGGGCTTTCGGTTCGGCAATGATCACATCTCCCAACATCGCCACACTGGCCGTGACACCCCCGAACGTAGGATCGGAGAGGATTGAGATGAAGGGCAGTTTGGCTTCCCCCAGCTTCGCCACCGCCGTCGACGTCTTGGCCATCTGCATCAGCGAGAAGATACCTTCCTGCATACGAGCTCCCCCGGACGCGGTGACCAGAATGACGGGCAATTTCAGCTCCAAGGCTCGATCGATCGCGCGGCAGAGTTTTTCACCGACCACCGAGCCCATACTGCCGCCCATGAAGCTGAAATCGAACACACACAGCACCACGCGGCGGCCATTCACCATGCCTTCACCGATCACGAGAGCATCTTTACGACCTGTCTTTTCTTGGTGTGCCTTCACTCGCTCTCGATAAGATTTGGTGTCCTGAAAGGTTAAGGGATCTTGAGCCTCCAATCCGACATCCCATTCCTTGAACGTCCCGAGATCGATGAGCAAGCCGATACGTTCCGTGACCGAAATAGGGAAATGATACTCGCACTTCGGGCAGACCTTGTTGTTCCGGTCGACTTCTTTTCGATAGACGATTTCCCGGCAGTGATTGCACTTGAGCCACATCCCCTCACTGCCTTTAGAACGAGGCGGCGGGACTGATTCTGCCGGCTTGTCTTTCTTGAACCACGCCATGATCGTTGCGCCTATCCAGACCTAAGTGGGCAACCCTCACCTCGATGCGGCCGGGAAAGAATACCATACCCTGATTTCCGATGCACTTTTCTGCCGTGCCGACATCTGAGGAACCATTCGTCTCACTACCCGATCGCGGACGACGTCAACTCGACCAGCATCCACACCCCGACCGAGACACTGACAAGACTGGCAAAACCCTGTACCCCGACAAAAAGTTGCCGGCTGACCGAACGTGAATAGATGATCGGAACACTGATCGTCAGGCCGATCACCATCATACCGATAATAGACCCTACCCCGAAGACGAGAATCGACAAGAGGCCGGCGACCACGTCTGTCGTTGTGGCAAGAATCATCAACATCAGCGCGGCGGATCCAGCCAGCCCATGCGCCATACCGATACAGAGTGGACGAATCAACTCGGTCATCCAATGCCGATGACGATGATCTTTCTGTCGTTGGTGACTGTGAAAATGAACGTGCGGGCGGCCGTCGTGGTGATGGCTATGCACGTGCCATCGCTCCCGGTAGAGCCTAAGGGCCAACGTGACGCCGAGCAGGATCAGCAAGACGGCCACACACGATTCAGCGATGACTTCGAATTGTGCGGGGATATGAACTCCCCAAGCAAGAACGACCGCCCCTACAAGCAATAAGGTCAGGGTATGCCCGATGCCCCACCATAACCCAACGGCGCCGGACGCCAAGAGCGACGGTCGCTCAGCAAGCACCGTGGAAACCGCTGCAAGATGATCGGTATCCAGGGCGTGCCGCAGCCCAAGCAGAAAGCCGACTCCTAGCAATGTCGCAACCTGCATGTCCGGCATGATCAATCGGGCAGCGGACCTAGACCGAGTCTACTCGGCAAATCTAGAACGATACCGCATTCCGTGCACAGAACCACGTTTTATATCGGAGGACACGCCGGACTATACGCACTTATCCGCCACGGGCATGCATCTCCAGATGCGGATCTTGCCGAAGCTGATCAATGTCGATCAACCCTCCGGCTCGAAGCCCAACCCGCTCCAAGGCCTTACGCTCTTCCGCTCCACGATCACGGCGGGTCGTCCATCCGGACCCGATCATCTCCCGCATTTGCACAGGACTGCTTCCCATACGGAGCGGCTTGCGCAAATCAATACCGGACGTAGCGTACAGGCACAGATACCAAAATCCGTCGGCCGTGACACGACTGCGGTCGCACTGGGCGCAAAAAGGCATCGTCGTTGACGGAATAATCCCAAAGATTGTGCCGTCCGGCAACAAGAATCGCTGGGCTGGAGCACTCCCCCGTTCCGGAAGCGGCGTGACCCGGCCATACCGTCGGCTCAAGGATGCCAGGATCATGTCTTGCGACAGAACTTTGTCCATGCTCCACTCGTTCGCCCCCCCAACATCCATGTACTCAATGAAACGAACCTCAGCGTGATAGTGTTTGGCAAATTCGATCAACGCACTCAGTTCATCTTCGTTGAATCCCCGGATCGCAACCGTGTCCAGTTTCAAATTCGTAAAACCCGTCTTACCGACCGATTCGATGCCCTCTAACACTCGTGAAAATTCATCACGCCCGGCCAATTGACGGAACCGCTCCGGTCGGAGCGTATCCAAACTGACCGTCACCCGGTCAAGACCCGCTTCATAGAGCCCTTGCGCATACTCGGCCAACAGAATACCGTTCGTCGTCAAGGCCACTTCCTGAATCCGCCGATCCTGTCGCAGCAACCGCACAAACCGTGCAAGGTCCCGTCGCAAGAGCGGTTCTCCCCCAGTCAGTCTGACCTTCTCCACTCCGAGATCGGCGAAATATCCCGCAAGCGTCGCCATTTCCTCGAAGCTCAGAAGATCCTCGCGTGGAAGCCAGACATACTCCGGTTCCGGCATGCAATACTTGCAGCGGAGATTGCATCGGTCCGTAACAGACAGGCGAAGACTGCCGAGCGGGCGACCGAATGCATCGCGTGTAGAGGGGATAGAACGCTGCTGCATGGATTGATCCATTGTCTCTTCTCTGGACTCACCCTGAGGGACACTCAGTCGATTATGGGTGCTCCTCGACCCACACCTCTCCTTCAGGCGTGTGTTCCAGTTTCCAAATCGGCGTGATCTGCTTTAATTCATCAATGGCCCACTTGCAGGCACGGAACGCATCCGCACGATGTTCGGCGCCGGCAATGATCAGCACAATGTTCTCACCGATCGTAATCTCTCCATACCGGTGGATAATGAGCAGTTCGAGGATATCGAAATCTTTCAGCGCCCGCTCTCGAATCTCGCGCAACGTTGTTTGCGCCATTCCCTCATAGTGCTCGAAGGTGAGGCTATCCACCTCCCGCCCTTTCGACCGGTCACGCGCCGTCCCTAAAAAGATCGAGACGCCGCCGATTCGTTTGGACCGGCCACGCACGCGGTTGATTTCCGCATCGACGGAGAAATCTTCCCGCTGGATACGAACGAATTGGCCATTATCCGTCTCATCGTTCATTTCAGTCCCGCCCGCGAAAGGCGGCAACAGAGCGATCTCATCCCCATCTTTGATTTCTGTCTCCTCGTGCGCGATTTCCTGATTCACCGATACCAGCACCTTCTTTTTGTGAAGTAGTTCCCCGATTGCAGGATAGCCGCTATTGATGGCCCCGACCAGATCCTTGACCCGCCGACCATTCGCCAATTCCAATGACAACGATCCCCGATTGCCGGCCATCATCTTCGTCATACCGAATAACTTGACCGTCACCATCGGCTCTGATCCTCACTCCCCTCGGATATAGGCACCGGACTTCCCCCCGGATTTGGAAAGAAGACAGACCTCGCTGAAACTCATGCCGCGGTCCACCGACTTGCACATATCGTAAATGGTCAACGCCGCAACCGTGACCGCCGTCATCGCTTCCATTTCGACGCCCGTCGGCCCTGTCGTCTTGGCCGTGGCCGTAATCGTGATGGAACAGCGGCCTTGTGGATCGGGCTGAAGTTCTTCTTTGAAGGCAATATCGACACTGGTGAGGAGAATCGGATGACACATGGGAATGAGGTCCGGCGTCTGTTTCGCGCCCATCACGCCGGCGACCTGAGCTACCGACAAGACATCACCCTTCTGAATCTTGCCGCGCTGGATCTTTTCAAGGGTTTCGGGAAGCAGGAATACTCTGGCTTGAGCCGTGGCAAGCCGTTCGGTTGAATCCTTGGCGCCGACGTCGACCATACGAGCGCGCCCAGACTCATTAAAGTGGGTGAATTCGGCCATTTTACCCGTTGAATCAGTATGTTGTGATGAAACCAGTAGCGGGATTATAGGTGCCGCCTGAAATGAAGGTCAAGCCGGAAGGGAACGGTCACCTATTGTAAGAGACAGCAATTTTATGGTTAGACCAACCCACCTGCTGGTCACAGGAGATCAAGGCCTCTTGATAGCCGCAGATCTTGCTCCCCTCGCCATCGTCGATCCGGGTGCCTGTTGGAAGGGCCTCCGCCGATAGCGCTGGTGACCAACATGAGGTCTTGCCTGCTTGCTTACCCATACATAGGTAGGATAGATCGATTTTGACCCCGCTCGTAATATGCGGCTCGACCGTTCGGGTTGAAGAGCAGGTAGATCCCACAGCTCATGCACCAAGAGAAAATTGGTCGGTACCACATAAGACGCCCCCTCCTCGCTGGTTCGTATCTAGTATCCGTCGCGCTGCTCGTTGCAATCTGCTTTGGCTCCTATGGTTGTAAGGACGTGGCGTCGGTTAACCAAGGGGTCGAACTTGCCAGTCTGATCATTACCCCTGGAGAACTTCAACCGTCCTTTGACAGTGCCACCACCCAATACAATGTCGACCTCACCAGCGACATTGAGACCGTGATCATCACGGCGCAACCGCGAGTGGCCGGCGACACTGTGAGTATCAATGGCCAGACCACGACGAGGAGAGATATTTCATTGGGTCCGGTGGGATCAGTTACTCCCGTGAGTATCGTGGTGTCAGAATCAACGAGCAATTCAAGAACCTACATAGTGCTTCTCAACAAAGCAACCTTAGCTGGAAACAATTCGTTACAAAACTTGACCGTTTCGCCCGGAACTCTGGCCCCCACATTCAATGCCAACACGCTCAGCTATACGGTGAATGTCGCCAATAACGTCGGAAGCATTGCGGTAAGCCCCACCCTGGACGACCCCGCTGCGACAATGACGGTGGACGGGCAAGCCGCTACCTCAGGTCAGGCACACTCAATTACCCTCAATGACTCCGGCCAAAGCACTACCATCACGGTTATCGTGACAGCTCAGAGCGGAACTCAGAAAACCTACCTGATTACGGTGAATCGTGGGATATCGGGCAACAACTTCTTGCAGAGTCTAACCATTTCACCAGGAACCTTAGATCCGCCTTTCAGCGCTGGCACAGTCGGTTACACGATGGATGTCGCGAGCAATGTGACCAGCGTAACAGTAACGCCGACGTTGCAAGATACGACGGCGAGCCTGACGGTGAATGGGCAGCCCATCAACTCCGGGCAAGCCCGTATCATTACGTTGCGCGGACCGGGTTTAAGCACCTTTCTCAATATTGTGGTGACCGCGCAAAATGGCACCAGGAAAACATATTCCGTAGACGTATTTCGTCCTGCACTTAGCGGGAACAACAAACTGTCGGCCTTGACGGTGGCACCCGGCATCTTGGACCCCGCGTTCAACGCGGATACCACCAGATATACGGTGGACCTGGCGACCACCGTCAGCAGCGTCACGGTGACGGCGACTCTTCAGGACCCGAGTGCCAGCATGGAGGTGAATGGCCAGGGCACCAGCTCGGGTCAGGCGCGGGACATCACCCTTGGCGCTCCGGGCTCGCACACCAACATCGACCTTGTCGTGGTCGCCCCGAACGGCAGGTCCAAAACCTATCGCATCACCCTCGAACGCGCAGCCCCAGCGAGCAACAACAGACTCTCGGCCTTGACGGTGACACCCGGCATCTTGGACCCCGCGTTCAACCCGAACACCACCAAGTATACGGTGGACCTGGCGACCACCGTCAGCAGCGTCACGGTGACGGCGACTCTTCAGGAGCCGAGTGCTAACATGGAGGTGAATGGCCAGGGCATCAGCTCGGGTCAGGCGCGGGACATTACCCTTGGAGCTCCGGGGTCACGCACCGACATAGAACTTGTCGTGGTCGCCCCGAACGGCAGCTCCAGAACCTATCGCATCACCGTCGAACGAGCAGCCCCCTAGATTGAGGTTATTGCAACACGCCTCCTTCCACGGTGTAACGGGTGGTATGCGTGGGAGCCAATGCTCCGGCGTCGCTTGCTCAGCGCACCGCCGATTCCGTCAAGACCATCCCCCTGGCTCTCGTAATAAAATCTCCTGTCAATAGACGCATAAAATGACCTTGCTATACTGCTCTGCAGTGGGACAAGCGTCATGAAGAAACGGCTGATTGGAATCGCAGCACTTGCACTGATCGCGATCACCGGAAGTCTCTGGTGGTGGGCATACAACTCCCTGGATGCTCAGATCGCCTCCGCCATCCGTCGCTATGGACCAGAAATTACCGGCGTACCGATCAGCCTATCAGGCGCCAATATCAGCTTGGTAGACGGTAGAGCCGGATTGCGAGGCCTCATAGTCGGCAATCCTGACGGCTTCAGGACCGAACACGCGCTGTCGCTTGGCGAAATCAGTATGACACTCGACATCGGCTCGCTCACGACAGATGTGATCCGAATCAAAGAGATCACACTCGTCGAACCGGAGATCACGTATGAGTACACCGCTGCCGGCAGCAACCTCGACAGGCTTCAACGCAACATTGAGCGTTATATTTCTCGTCAACACGGCGAGGGGAACACTTCCGGGGATTCAGAATCAGGCAAAAAGCTGGTCATCGAGCATCTTTATATTATGAACGGAACAGTTCGCGTCAGGACCGAAATTCTTGGCCGTCAATCGGTATCAATGACGTTACCCGATCTGCATCTTCAGAACATCGGCAAGAAATCGAACGGCACAACCACCGGAGAGGCCATGAAACAAATTCTCGGCCCAATCGTTCAACAGACCGGCACGTCCGTGGCTTCGCTTGGCGTCGGGACCG
The DNA here is from genome assembly GCA_024760545.1 of Nitrospira sp. Taxonomy (NCBI): domain Bacteria; kingdom Pseudomonadati; phylum Nitrospirota; class Nitrospiria; order Nitrospirales; family Nitrospiraceae; genus Nitrospira; species Nitrospira sp. Next base: position 4,327,099 of record CP060501.1, on the reverse strand, counting down.
CAGGCAAGGTCATCCAGAAGGGGATGGACACGGCGACCGACACAATTAAGCGACTTTTCAAGTAGTTCGATCTCACACGTCTGTCCGATTTTTTCACATTTCCTCTCACCCACCGGTGGAAAAACGCCTCGCGTTTCAGTACACTCTCCGGAACAACGTCGTCTTGCCAAGCGAAGAGCGGATCGATCCAACGACAACCGTCAATCGTCGGGAACGCCATGGGATTTCTGAGCAGACTGTTCAATATGCCGTCATTCAACGGCGCCACCAACGCGCTGTTGGTTGAGTTAGCCCTGCCCGAGCTCACAGAATCACAACGTTCACAGTTGAAGGGCCGGGTCGTTGAACTGTTCCGAACACACAGGGCTCCGGATGGGCCGACGGAAGTCCTGCTGATGGAACTCAATCAAACCCCGCGCATCTTTCAGTTGATCATGGTCGCCCTTGCGATGAAAGACCTTGGCTATCCGCCTCCGTTCAAAAAAGAAAAGTTACAGAAGATCCAGAATCCCTTTGACCCAACCCACGCGGACGAATACGCCATGAGAGCGGTCGCGCGACGGCTCAAATGGCATTATGGCGTCGAGGTCTGGATCGCGGAGGAGTCGATCAGTTTTGATTCGTGGTAACAATCTGTTCGCTTGACAGGCCTATGCGGCACGGTTATTCTTCCGCGGTTCTCTCATTTGGTCAGGAGGCATAAGAGACGATATGCTGATTTCTGCTGCGCGACCCCTGTTCCTTGCAGTGCTGCTCTTCTCAATTCTTCCGCTCATTCCATCCGCCGCCCACGCCGCTGAATTCAAGATGGCTGTGGTAGATCCGCAGTCCGTATTGGAAAAGTCAAAAGCCGGCAAGCGAGCGCTCGATGGGCTGAAAGAATATGTCTCAACCAGACAGAAACTCCTCCAGAGAGATGAAGAAGATCTTCGGAATTACGAAAAGCAGCTGAAAGAGCAGGCTCCCAAGTGGAATGAGACCGAACGGAAAGAAAAAGAGGGCCAGTTCCGGACGAAGGTCCAGGACTTTCAAAAGCGCGCCCAGGAATTCAATCAGGAACTCCAGAAGAAACAGAAAGAATTGGTCGACGAATACATGAAGAAAATCTCCCTGGCGACACAATCCGTCGCTGAAAAGGGAGGCATTGCGCTCGTCGTCGACAAAGGCAGCGAGCAAACCGTCAAGATCGTAATCTACAGCAAGGATACGATCGATCTGACTGACCAAGTCATAAAGGAATTCGACCGAACGAACAAGTAGCCGGCTGAACCGCGTTCCAACCTATTCCAACGGGTAGCCGGCCTCTCGCCACGCTCGTATCCCGCCATCCATCGAAATCACATTAGTGTATCCCATCTGTTGCAGCGCATCGGCGGAGAGCGCGGACCGAAACCCACCTCCGCAATACAGGACAATCGGGTCCTGCTTATCAGGGACTATCGCCTCAATATCCCGCTCAATAATTCCCTTGCCGAGATGTCGAGCCCCTCGCGCATGGTCCTTGGCAAATTCGTGGTCTTCCCGAACATCGATGAAATGAAACTGCTCACCCCGGTCGAGGCGCGCCTTCACGTCGCCGGCACTGCATTCTTTCACTCGTTGCTTGGCGCGGTTGACCAATTCCAAAAAGCCCGGATGATGTTGCATGTCTGCTCCTTTAGAATAATGACGTCTGTTCGACGCCTGGACGACGAAACGTCTCAGGAATACTGCCGATATGGTCATCATGGAATCCCGTCCGGCGCTTGGCCACGGCGAACAACTGCTCGATCAACTCCCAATAAGTCCCCTGCCCGGCTTGACGCCTGAAAAATCGGCTTTCCGTAAGAGCTCCGCCCCGTACCTCACGCAGTCGATTCGTGATCTTTCCGATCCGCTCAGGGAATGACTCCCGCATCCGTTCCAGAAACACCGCCTCCAAACTTCCGGATAGTCTCAACAAGCTGTAGGTCGCCATGTGCGCGCCGGCTTGACGCGCCCGCTCCAGCAATTCAGGGATGTCATCTTCATTCAGACCAGGGATGACAGGCGCAACGGAGATGCCCGTTGGAATACCGGCTTCAGAGAGTGTCTTCATGGCGGAGAAGCGTTTGGTGATCGACGGTACATGAGGCTCCACTTTCCGGGCGATATCGTCTGAGGAAAATGGGATGCTGAAATACACACATACCCAAGCTTCCCGGCTCAGTCGGGTCAGCACATCGAGATCACGAAGAATCAACGATCCCTTCGTGATGATCCCCACGGGATTCCGATACTCCGCGCAGACCTCCAAGCAGGCGCGAGTCAATCCGTACTCGGCCTCGAGCGGCTGATAACAATCCGTGTTGCCGGAAAAGACGATCAGCTCTCCGCGCCAGGAGGGTTTGTCCAAGGCGCGCCGGAGCAATTGCGGCGCCTCCTCTTTCACGATAATCTTGCTTTCGAAGTCGGTTCCTGCCCCGAATCCCCAAAATTCATGGGACGGACGAGCGTAGCAGTAGGCACAGGCATGAAAACACCCTCGATAGGGATTGACGCTCCATCGAAACGGCAAGTCCGGGCTGTCGTTGCGACTCAAAATCTCTCGACTGTCGTCTGAATACACTGTCAGTTTTGCCGCACCGGCGGGTTCGAGGAGTTCCCGATGCTGCGATTCAAACGGGTTCGGGGGATTGGAGATTGACCGCATGCGCCCATCCTGTCCCTTGCACCCAATCGATGTCAATTCCCTCCCCAAGTCGGCCAGCCATAACATGCAGGCCCGTCGTTTCATTGACTCTCCCGAACTCAGATGCTAGATTCCAACCGCTTTTTTTTGACGAGCGACCTGTGTACGATCTTAAGCAACTCCGCGAAAACCTCGACCACATCCGTACCTCGCTCGGGCGACGCGGGAACGACGTTCCGTGGGATGATCTCCAAAAGTTGAGCGAAGAACGCCGCGCCGTGACGACGCAGGTCGAGCAGCTCCGGTACGAACTCAACAAAGGCTCCGAAGAGGTCGCTCGTCTCCGTCGAGCCAAAGAACCGGCTGAAGCAGCGATGGCGGCCATGAAACAGCTAGGGGGCCGCATTAAGGATCTCGAGGGAAATCAACAAAAGGTCGAGGAGGCGCTGACCGATGTGGCGCTTCGAATCCCCAACCTTCCACACGCCTCGGTCCCTGTGGGGTCTGACGCCTCAGAGAATGTCGAGGTTCGTCGATGGGGTGCCATCCCGTCTTTTACCCGTCCCCCCAAACCCCATTGGGAAGTCGGAGAGAACCTCGGCATCTTGGATTTCGATCGAGCCGCGAAGATCGCGGGAGCCAGGTTTTCTGTCGTGACCGGCGCCGGCGCCAGGCTCGAACGAGCCCTGATCAACTATATGCTTGATCTGCATACAACCCAGCATGGATATCGAGAAGTGTTGCCACCGCTCATGGTGAATCGTCTCGCCATGACCGGGACCGGCCAGCTTCCTAAGTTTGAAGAGGATCTCTTTCGCTTGCGGGACGAAGACTACTTCCTGATACCGACTGCGGAAGTGCCGGTGACCAACCTGCATAGAGAGGAAATTCTGAACGGCGACAGTTTACCCGTCCGGTATACCGCCTATACCCCATGCTTTCGGAGAGAGGCGGGATCGTATGGAAAAGATACGAGAGGCCTGATTCGGCTTCACCAATTCAACAAAGTGGAGTTGGTCTCATTGACCACACCCGATCGCTCCTATGAAGAACTTGAGCGGTTGACGGGAAATGCGGAGTCGATCCTACAGGGTCTGAACCTCCCGTACCGCGTCATCACACTGTGCACGGGCGATATGGGTTTTTCCGCCGCCAAAACCTATGACCTCGAAGTCTGGCTGCCCTCTCAGCAACAGTATCGGGAGATCTCGTCCTGCAGCAACTTCGAAGCGTTTCAGGCCCGACGAGCGAACATCAAATATCGGCCGACCGGGGGAAAGAAGGACGCCAAGAGCGACTTTGTCCACACGCTGAATGGCTCCGGGTTGGCTGTAGGACGAACATTAGTCGCCATCTTGGAAAACTTCCAACAGCCGGACGGCTCGGTTGAGATCCCCGTGGTGTTACGGTCGTATATGGGTGGACTGGAGAAGATCACGAAGGAAACGCCGTAGATAATGACGGCCTCTACTTATCTTGAAGTCCCGATAGGCAAAACTGCCCACTTCGCAACAAACCGCGAAGCCCAGCATAAACACTGGCGGTCACGTCGCATCTGTCGTTACCGTGATTTACGGCCGTTTACCTGACGATCTCCCCCCGAATATCTCTCGCTGTTTCTCGCCTAAGGCACGCTTCGTTATTTGATGGTTAGCTGGACAACGATGTTTTCACAATCCCACCATTTATTCCAAACCGTGCGGCTTGATTTTTCAGCAGTTATCGACCATCTTCTTTCGGATTCACAAAGCAATGATTTCGGATGCCATCACTATGGCAAGAAAGAAGCGGTTGCACACTATAGGTATTGTCTTCCTACTAGGAGTATTTGTACTCGCGGACGCGATTGTTTCGGGAAGATGGGTGCAAGCAGAGACCAGTTCGAAGCCCCTCCAGATCTGCTCCGAAATCGTTTACCAAGGCTATGTAAGCGTCAGAAAAATCGTAAAGCTTGGTCCCCAAACGCTATCCAACCAGGAGGCGTTGGACCTTGATGCGCTCCTTCAGACAGCACAATTCTTCAGCTTACCCGGCGTGATTTCCTCGCCCGAGGTCGATGGATGCTGCGATCGTGGCCTTCCTGATTTTAGAATCACCGTCGTGGTGGCAAAAAAGAAGCACACTGTGGCCATCAACACGCAAAATGTCGCTAGTCCTCAAAACCTTGTGCCTTTGCTTCGCTGGCTGGAAACTCGAGCTGAATCTCGCGGAGGTGCGCAGGGTGATAGTAGCAATGAGAAGTGTTCTGATTGAAATTCGCTTTTCTCGCAAGAACAGTTCAAAAGCAGTTCTTTCTGATTCTTCACTAGGATGCGGTTAAGTCTTTGAATACTCGACCAACTAGAAACATGGGACCGAACAAGGATTTTGAACCCCTTATGCCTATACCTGCGGTCTAACAAATCGCAGGTTATCCTTCTGCGACCCTTTGTTTGTCATAGCCTAATAAGATGGATCACCATAATGCTATATCTGTCTTGGAAGACATTAAGAATAAATCGCTGCCTTGCCTAGAACCGAGCTCGGACCATGGCCGAATTGACCCGCAATACCAGCCTTCCCTATTGAAGTCCCATCAGAATTGTCCTCCTACAGATTTACGATAATGAAAGAGACCTTCCCAGATGGTCGCATTCGTATAGCAATCCAATGTTATCGCCATTTCTTTCTAGGCAGTGGTTCTATGTTTGCCGATGGTTTTGTATCGTCACCGGATGGCTTACGTTCTGATTTGACCGATCAAGATTTTTGGGACGGTACATAGATACAGATCAATTCACCATCTCTCTATTTCGGTATACCGGTCTTCTGTCGCATTTCGGCCAAGTGCCAGACAAGTTTGGGCAGCACCTCAGCTATAATAGTACTTATGCGTTTCATAGAACGATCCATAAAGCGAATCACCAAGGCGGACTTACGTCGACTGAGTGACATCGCACTGACAGATTTGAAATCCCCTTTCCGCCGACCATGATCTACAATGGTCTGTGTCATCATCAATCTTCATGTGCCATGAGAGCTCTGAGATTTCTGGGTGCCGTAGCTTTTTGCTTGCTACTTTCCGGTTGTGGAACCATAAAAACATTACATAAGGATGCCAAATATGAGTGCCACGAGGATATGTTCTATTCTGGGACACGCGTCGGGCCTATGAGTTTGCAGAAGATCTTGGACACCCCGTTTTCCCTTGTGGCCGACACTCTAGTGCTCCCCTATACCATCCCCCGCTCAATCTGGAACTATCATCATCGATCAGCATCCTTCTGGAACGAAGAGATGTGCCTACGTGACTCCGATCATGGTGCCAAGCCAGTGAAACAACTCTCTTACACACCGTGATCATGATGGGGTTTGCCCATTACAAGCACCCCACTTTTGCTGATGTCGCCGGTGATTGACAAGATCCTCACACATCTGGGTCTGCCGACCAGTGCTCCGCCGCGCGGCCCGGCTCGTCGAGTCGATCTATTCCGGACATTCTGACAGTCAAGAATCGCCTGCCAAACGCAAGCCGACGCAGCCGCTCGCTCGGAGTCCGAGCGAGCGGCGCGATTCAGAACCTTTCGCGCGCTTACCGACCGCTCTCCGGCTGAGCAGACGGTAGAAGAGTGGAGTTTTTCATCAACTAGAAAAAGGGTTTGACAATTCTGTCGGTTCTCCGCTATAGCTCCGGTCATAGAAAAAGCCGTTTAAAAATCCTATCCATACCGAGGGTTCCTATGGCCGACGTCAAATCAGAGCTGAAACGTATCATCGCGGTCATGAAGAGCGGCAAGATTCCGACCGACCAGGGCAGTGCCAACTCTCGCCGCCAGGGAACCTCCCCCAAGCGCCGCGCCGCCGCGGCCATGGTCGATTCGGTGCTCGAGAAAGCCGGGCTCAACGGGTCGAAGTTTCGCAAGCTGGTCGCCGAGGATCAGAGCGCGCTCCGTGCGGATTTCGCGAAGGAGCGGGCTGTCGCGGCGAAGAATATGCGAGCGTCGACTGCCACGTTTCGGAGTGCCATGACGGCGCGCCGCCAAGCGGCCAAGCTGCTTGGCGCTCCTTTCATTCCGGCGATCGTCTCACTGGACAAGCCGTTTCTCATCTGGCAACTCCCGAACCCGCAGCTCAACATCTTTATCGACTCCCACGTGGAATCGATGAACAGTTTCGTCAGGGTGCGCGTTGGTGACCCGACAGAGTCCAATTCCACGCGCTTCGTCTTCTTCTTTCTCTGGTCCAACGAGACGGATTCGTTTGCGGTGGTGAACGTCCGGTCATCGCTCATCGTCAACGGCGGCTGTTCGGTCCAGGCCAAGTCTGGGATTTTCTCCGGCGCTGTCGAGACATTGAATGTCAATGGGTCTCTTGCGATCATCCGTTGGTTCGGGTGGGGAACGGATCCAGTCACCGGCACTTCAAACGATCAGACCACGCACCCGGACTTCCAACCGACGCAGCGGCAGACCATCGCCTCCTTGCGCGCGGAAGGTGGACATATCTTCCAAGGAGCCAGCTTCAAGTCGCAGTCGTTTTCGTTCGAGCAGTTCGCCCTCAGTCACCGCCAGCTGGTCGTTCCCAACCGTGCCTCCGTGGTGTTCCAGGTATCCCTCGAACTCTCCTATGACCCGGAGGACGGCCTCGACCTCGAGAACAATATCGATGTGGACTTCTCGGAGCGCGGAAGTGCCGTGTTCTGCCCCAACCTCGAGGTCGAAGTGCTGACGCCGTTGTCAGGACTGACAGCAAATCAGGCAATCAATTCGTTGATCCTCGAATAGGTCGCGGCTCGACTCGAAGACGCGAGAGCAGATCTTAGTTGCGGTTAAAAAATCAAGATGATGTCACTAAAATGGTAGCCTCGAGCCGTCACAACATGCGTACTAACCAGCGCATCAATCAGAGCGGCAACAGCTAGATCGTCGGCTCCATTTCTCACTACGCTCCACAACGGCTGGTCACGCGCAACGTCTGATTGAGCGAGGACCATTGGAAAGTAGCAGCCGGTGAGAGTCCCCGTGCTATAATCAATCAGCCATTGCCAATCGGAATAGTGGCTTCACTCCTCAATATCGTCCGACTTTGCTGCCACGCTGCCACCAGAACAGGGACAAGCTGACCCCATCTCGCCCCATGTCGGAGACGTCGGGGTTTGTTGAATCTTGCCGAGTTAGATTGTCCGAAGGGGGATCAGACAGAGTTTGTGAACCGCAGGTCGAGCCGAGTCATATCAAGGACTCGGTTGTGCTCATTTTGTGCTCAAGCCCACCTCACTCCACCCCACCCAGGCCTATTCCAGCCAAGATCGAGTTCTTGTCTAACCGTTGGATATGATTGGTCTGAATGAGTTGGAGTAGGCTGGAAGAGGGTGCTAAGAATGCTTTCCTAAACCGCGGGTTTTGATCGAACGTATACCCACACTTACACAGAATATCCGCATAGATGTTGTAGCAGTACGGAAAATCGAGCCCGACCTCGGTCGCAGAAGACCATAACACTAAGTCTTAGCTCAGTGAACTTCCGCCTCATCCCCTATCCGGCAGGCCCCTACCCGGCCTAAACTTGGGACCCAAAATCGATTGGCCACATAGGAGAAAAAGTAAGAAAGTCACTCGAATTTCTTCATGCAACTGGCATAGAATACGCCCCCGCTTAGCGAATCAGCCATGGCCATTCACTAGAGGGTGGTATGCTGACGTTCATCTGGAACAGCATCGAAACGTTTCTCAAGCCGGACCAGGCAGTACTCCAACCATTCATAGATTTTGATCCTCGATCGGGCAATTTAAAGATTGCCCTCCATGGCGACCTCAACGGAAAACCCATTAGTCTGAGCCGGCGTTCTCTGGCGCAAGGGAGCGGTACATTCAAAGGACGGCGTTTCATCGTCAACAATTATGGCCTTGACGTCATCCAGCACATCGGTGCCTCCTGTGAATGGACCGATGATTTGACGCTGTGCTGCAAGGGAGACACTGTCCCGGACTGCTTGGCCTCTTTGCGAAAATGGTTCAGAGTTGAGCAAACAGCTGCTGCCAGCGCTGTCAAGATTCATCCGACCCCGCTCGAACATCGTACTTACCTCGACCTAGACGACCCTGAAACGTTAACTGTCAGACAAACACTCACGACTGCCGACGAGTCGTTGATCCCGCTTCCCACATCTGGTCGTGAGGAACATCCCAGTTGGATACGGGTCTCCGACCAATTTTTCAAGTTGCCGAAAGAATGGGCGCAATTGCCGACCCAGGGCACTGAAGTGTCATCGGGCACATACCGGCTTGCGATGGATGAGATTCCTGAATTCCTTGAGAAGGAACTGTCTGCGATCAAGAAGTCTAGCCGAGTCCTCATCGGCAAAGAAGCCGGCGAGCTTCGTGTCGTTGCTACCATTCCCAAAATACACACTTCAATCGATTTTGACGAAGGCACATCAAAAGTTGTCGCACGTCCGCTGTATAAATATGAGAGTGAATCCCTTGATCATGCCGAGCTACAACGGGCCGATGAGTCCAGAAAGTATTATAGAAAACAGAACGCCTACTACAGAGTTGATTGGACTCAGGTCCATCGGGTGAAGACCGCGCTTAAAGACAGCGGCTTTGAGGAACAACCGGACGGGTCATACCGTGGGCCAAGCTTTAGCTACGACGAAATCATCGATATCTTTTCGAAGCTTGGCATACTTTCCGAAAGCGCGGCCTTCGCAAGATTTAGGCAGCGGCTTCTCGATTTTTCGTCGACTGGCTCCCTGAAGCTTCCAGACGATCTCCGACCAGGCATATCGGTACGGGATTATCAGCATCATGGATATGAGTGGTTGGCATTTCTCAAGCGATATGGGCTTCCAGGTATTTTGGCGGATGAAATGGGTCTTGGGAAGACACTGCAAACGCTCCTAACAATTGCACATGTTCGCCAGCAGCATGGCCGCTGTCCCTCCCTCGTTGTTTGCCCGGCAGGTCTCGTAGAGAAGTGGGCCGACGAGGCCGATAAATTTCTCTCAGAGTTTTTGGTACTCACCCACTCCGGGGACAATCGCAATGAAGCACTCAGGGTTCAAGGGCCGCATGTGGATCTCGTGGTGACATCCTATGAAACCATGGTCCGCGATGCTCAAGATCTCCGACGCATCCCATGGCGATTCCTTATTCTCGATGAGGCACAAAGAATCAAAACTCCTGACACACCAGGAGCCAAAGTAGTTCGCACAATTCCGGCAGAGGCACGCTTCGCGATTACCGGCCTACCGGTTGAGAACAAATTACAAGATTTGTGGTCGGTCTTCGACTTTCTTGCACCAGGACTCCTGTTCTCTAAGAGTGAGTTTGAAAAAAGGATCAAGGATCCCATTGAGACTCGTGGTGATAAGAATGCGCGGGATCTTCTTCGAAGGAAGACACGCCCATTTGTCCTTCGGCGGCTAAAAACAGAGGTGGCAAAGGAACTGCCGGATAAGATCGAGAAGACAATACGGTGTGAACTCACGGAGAAACAGCGTGCACTGTATACGGCTGTTGTCACAAGGGATCTTGAAGAGGCGATCACAGCCACAGGCGGTGAGAAATTGACCCTTGGCAACCCCCACATCTTCAGTGTGCTCTTGAAACTCAAGCAGATTTGTTGCCATCCAGGCTTAGTAACAGGAGACTTCGAGGAATTCAGGCCAGGGGTATCGGGAAAGTTCGATGCCTTTATGGAAATACTTGAGGGGATCTTGGACAGTCGAGCGACTGAGGTGGAGCCAAATAAGTTGGTTGTCTTCAGTCAATTTGTCCACATGACGACGTTCCTACAGAACTTTATTATTTCCAAGGGTCGTTCCTGTGAAAGAATTGATGAAGCTGTTCCTCCCGCGGAAAGACCTGCCCGCTGCAGGTGGTTCAATTCTCAGCCATCTCAGTTCGGACTTGTGTCCACTCTTTTCTCAGGCGGGGTGGGCTTGGACTTACAAAGTGCCAACTATGTCGCATCATACGATCAGTGGTGGAACCCAGCAGTTCATTCTGAAGCTGTTGATCGAGTCCATCGGATTGGCCAGAGGCGGACCGTCGTTGCGTTCCACATTCTTACTCGTGGAACATTGGAAGACAAGATCGAAGCCGAGCTTCTCAAGAAAAAGGATCTTTTTGATCTGACGATTAGACCGGACGAGTATTTGCGGAAAGAAGTCACGCGGGAAGAGTTGCTGGATCTTGTCAGGCTAGAAAGTTAAGCTTCAGTATGCTGTTACGAACGAAGCATTTTGAACTGGAGATTGCCAACTTCATTTTCCTCCGGACACCGCTGCTTGGAAGTGTGTACATTGGCCCAGACTCTGGATATGGCTGTTTGGTGCGGATTAGTCCGACGGCGATTAATGGATCCCGCCAGGAGTATGTCGACAGCACCAGGCGAAAGTTGCGAGCGGAGCGCAGTTAGGAAATGCCTGCCACCCCTGCCGTCGGTTGAGCTACGACACGATCTCTTGACCGACCAAGTCTGTTATGCGAAGAATGGCTGCGCGCGCCGAAGACGCAAAAGGGGTTCATCCGTCGACTCCGTAGCGAAAAAACGATGCATAGTCGCCGGGTTAACCGAAGGTTGGTTTGGAGGGGTGACGGAGCGGCCGAACGTGCCGGTCTTGAAAACGGATTCAGACCCTCAGCAACCTTCGAAAACTCCATAATTAGAGGCCTTTGATTGGACAGGATGGGTCAACTACGACCCATCCTGCTTGTATTTCCGCGCCCCAAACGCGCCCCCAATTACGATCTATCCAACGACGTACTTTCAGGCATCAAGATCTACATATAGTCATCCACTCCCCCGAATCGGCGCACCCTGCCCTGCCATGGGTTTAGGTACCCTATTGGCTTTGCAACACCAAAACAAAATGAAGGCTATGTACCGTCAGGGGCCCTTCGGGGGGGAAGGGCCTCATGACCCAGTCCGGCCAGGGAAATTCTGAGTACTCAAGCTTGTCTGTTCAGAGCACAATGTCAATGGGCAAGTGATTGCCCTGGAAATCTGAAGAAAACTCGGGCCTTCAAGTCCAGGTGCTGTGGTTCGACAAATTCTGAGGAGTGATGCGATGAAAAACAAGAATCTAACTATATGTCTGCTTTTGACAAGTGTCTGGTTAGCCGCGCCGGTCTTAGTGTCAGCCAAGGGACTGCCATATTCTAGAGAAAGCTCGGGGGCACACAATTCCTTCATTCACAAAGTGCAGAAAATTGAGGATTTCTCAGCTAAAAGCCATGTTTCCAGTTACGACGGTGAGGCATTCAAAGGATCTTCTGGGGACAAGTCCAGTGGCACGGGCATGAGATCCTATAGCGATTCTCTGGGGCCATCATTCGATATTCATCCTGGCGCTAAGGGTGATACTTCTTCGTCCGGTCCTTGGTGGGACCGTAGATCGTCGGGCGATCCGAGCGTCAAGGAATTGAGTGGCATGGATGGGGGTGGGTTTGCACCACCCGGTAGTTACACCGGTTCTGAGAGACGTTTTTAAAGCCCGCCGATACAACCGCCACAGTTGTTGGAGGGGCTTGGGACGCGCAGCTTGCGGGTGCTGAACGGCGGAATCAAGCAGGCCGAAGGCGCGGGTGGGCACGATGAAACAATCAGCAGGGCACTTGTGCTTGAGTCACGATTCTGTCTCCTTAGCACGATACCACCCTCCTTCCCTCGAGCAAATACCTACATAACCGGCGCACCTTGCCATCTATTCTTGGGACTGAGACGCTTTTAAGGAATGCACCCCTAGGACAAAATGCAACGCGATATTGTTTGAGATCGCATGAGCCGGGTTCGTCCTGTCCTGTAACAGCGTCGTAGCAGAATTGAGCACCAAAGTTAGTTGTTCGCATAGGCAATGCTACGTGAATCTGGTTCTATGTGCTCGTCCTCCCTACCGTGATTCAGCGACATCCCTTCTCTAAGCTGCTTATGCCGTGCAGCGACTAGGAAAGCTGACAATGACTCCGGGATCTCTGGCGTTGCATCAGACGAGGAGTGCCTCATTGCGAGCGACTAGCCGCTGACCTGGTCATACTTACTATGCTGGAAATGCTTTCCCCGAGCTAGCTCTCCCACTGGTGAGCGCGGCATGGATGGCCCGATAGAGCTCATCAGGCTGCGTTTCTTTGGTGAGATAGGCGGAGGCACCCGCCGCTTTGAATTGCGTCGCGACCGCACTATTTTGATCGACCGAGAGCCCAATAATGACGACATGAGGGAAGGCCTCTTTGATCCAGCGCGTGGCGGTAATTCCGTTCATCTTTGGCATATGGATATCCATCAGGATGACATCCGGCTGTAAGCGCTGAGCACAGTCGCAGGCCTCCTCTCCGTCTGCCGCTTCGCCGAGGATTTCAAATTCACTAAAGCAACTGATAAGACTCCGCAGCCCTTGACGCATCAGCGGATGGTCATCGACGACTAAGACGTGAATAATCTCTGATCGCTGTGTCTGTCTGCAGACGGCTACGGGTATACGCTCCATATTCATCGACGTGACCTCAACGACCAGGGAGCCCACCATGAGTTGAGTTTAGGCCGACGCGTGAACAGAGTCCTGGCTGGCGTGGAGTGCAGATACGCTTCATGGAGATGGTACGCCAAAAGATTTGCAACGCGTACCAGTGCCATAGTTTCCCCCCTTGCAAGGACACACAGCTAAAATCTAGAACAAACTTAATTTGTATGGGGACTAGGGAAAGACCTAGATTAAGACGACGCCGAGTCTAAAGCTACTGCCCGTGTCACGAGCTGACGAGCGGAGGGAACCGGAATCACGGGTGTCATCTGCGCCTAGACAGGTGGGAAGTCCTTCGCACACACAAGGCGTGGCACTATCTGGAATTTCATATTGCGTTTGCACCACCAGGAGAAAAGGGAGTGTCCCTATAGTCGATGTTTGAGGCAAAATTTTCGTCCAGAGGCTAGCTGCGACATAACTGATGCCGAACGTCATGCCTAAAGTCACCCCGAATCCAGACCCATTTGTGAACTGAGGCCAATCGGAGTGGGATGGCCCTTGGTGGCCCTATGGTTTTTCCTCGTACCAGGCTCCATTGAGCTCTTGTCAACTCCACCCTTTCAAGACCCGTATCACGTGGCGTACTTTCTGTACTACCAACACCAGCCACCTTTGCCTAGGTCATGGTTCAGGCTGTGGCAATTGGGGTAGAGAAAAGCAGTCCAATACACCGTCAAGGGGAATGTCCAGTTAAGTCATCCATCCATGATCTCTATTATGCTTTAACTATCTCGGGTTCAATAACATTGGGGTAAAGCTCGCGGGAGAGAGGGAACCCTGAACAGGAGTGAGAAATAACCGATGGAGGCATTATGATTCATCCACAGATGCAAGGATGTTTACAGAATTGCCAACAATGTCATGCCATCTGTACAGAGACGGCTCAGCATTGTTTACAGAGGGGCGATAAACATGGGGAAGCGGATCACATTCGCCTCCTGCTCGACTGTGCGCAGATATGCCAAACCAGTTCAGATTTCATGCTGCGCGGTTCTCCGCTGCATACACGCACCTGTGGCATCTGTGCCGAAATATGTACGGCGTGTGCCGAGGCGTGTGAGCAAGTGGGAAAGGAGGACAGCATGATGAAGAGATGTGCAGAGATGTGCCGCCGGTGTGCCGAATCTTGCCATCAGATGGCGCATGCGAAAGCATGATTGAGTAGGCGTGCTGGATCTATGCAGACCTCCGCCCTGGAAAGCCGGGGATTGCTCATGTCCTGAGATCTAGGCAATCCCGCCTTCATCCAATCACAAACCGCATTTCATAGTAGTTTGACTTCATACCAATTCATTTCACTTTAGCCCGATTGCCGGTCCCAGTAACACCGGCTAAACACCTGCCATACCCCACCATGATCGGCAGACCCCGCACCCGGCTTAGGTCTGGGACCCATATTTGTTTTGCAATACAGGAGGAAAGGGAGCACGATTGCCACAACACCCACTCCAATAGTCCTCGATCAGATTTCAACGTCGGTGATGTCATGGGAGGACTGGTGATCAGTTTCCCGCTCCCTTGACAGGGCAAACAGCAACCGGTCGGCGCATGCCGGTGAAAAGCGCCGACCGGCCGTCACGCATCCGAAGCCACACATTCTTACGTGGACTCTGCACCCCGCAGACAAGCCCAACTTCGAGATGATCGCCATCTCGGTCTCATCCGCCCTCCCGAACTTGGTCGATGAGCAGCATTTCACCTTTTACAGTTTTGTGCATATCACACCAGAATGCGTGCGTCCGGTTTTCGTCCTTGCCATCACTCGTTGGAGTAAATTTAATCACCATCGTCCGGCCTGGCTCGACCCGATAGACATTCGCCCCTTTTCCTTCTGCAACAGCACCTCCAACCATCTCGACTTTGTCGGCCCTCCCGAATGCCGAGGAATTGAACCCGTGTGTAACGGAGTCCTCATTGCGGATGCTGATCTCGGTCGGAAAGCCGGTGTACATCGTGCCGCGAACCAACTTCGCTTCTCCGGATTGGATCACGATCTCAACTTTCTGAACCTGCGCTCCTCGAACCTCCACAGCGCTGATCCCCACGCCAAGGAATGTGCCGACCGCCAGTGCCACGCACATCACCTGAGATTTTGTGACACATCTTCCAACCCTCATAACGTGCCTCCTTCGGTTAGACAGCCCACGATACGTCCAGCCTATTGAAATGCGCATTATTCAGTCGGACGAACAACCTCCTTTGCTCAAGGAACACACATGATCATGTCGCTTTGGCCTGGATACATGCTCCGGCTGGAAATCACGATATTCCTGCATACTGCCTTGAAGACTCTGCACAAGAGCAGAATAGCGACACGCACCAGAATGGCGTTGGAATCTGGGATGATGAGAAAACCGATCGCCAACGCAACGCTTCGCTTAGTGACGAACCACGGTAGGACAAGAAGAGGCATGGGCTAGACCCACTCCTACATATAGTTTCCTCCTTGCAGAAGCTTAGGTCAAGCGAGTGCTTCGGAAAAAGAGAAGTTTCTTTGTGTGGATTAATTCAAAATGTCCCTATATCTTCACGGGCGCAGCCCCCACCTGGCATGTGTTTGGGGTCCTATATTGGATTTTTGCAGCACCAGGACAAAAGGTGGGCTGGATAGAATGCGAAAGTGAAGGCTCCTCGGAATAGAGATCATCTCTGCATAGACAGAACTTTCCTACGGATGTGTCATTCGCCGATAGGCTGCAACTCATACGGAACCGCAAGGAGATCAAGAGGTTTTAAGAAGGTCTGCCGAGCCCCGATGATCCATTTTGCGAGCTATCATATTATCTACCGCGTAAGGGCCAGCGCCCCCAGCCACAAGTACGGCGATACATATGAGATACAACAAATCGGTCTCATAACCTGGTTGCCCGAACTGCGCTCTGCCGTCGATAACGGATTGAAGTTTGATAGAGCTGAATCCATTAGGCCAATGCACCGTGACCGCCGCCACGATCAGAATAGCCGCCATTGGTATGCTCCAGAGGATTACCCACGCCCCTAGTAGCACGCACAGACCGCCTAATAATTGGACAATGATCGTGGCCCACCCCATGAGATGAGGCATGGGAATACCGATAGCAGTCACTATACTGATGAACTGCTCCGGTCCTCTGCTCAACTTGGCGTATCCGTGAGCCATGAAGCCATAGCCCACAATTACGCGCAGGAGAAGCGGTGTCCAAGGGCGCAACCTCTTTTGGAATGCATGATTCAGTTTGGCCATGTTGAGCAACACCTAGATGTGCTCCTTCTTTCGCCTGACGAACATCGATGTCTTCTCAGTATGGTCGATCATGTCATCCGTTTCTTACAGCGTATTTATAAAGACCTCGGCCTTCCTGACCTGATAAGGGCATATTGGGAGGTCGGGCCACAGGGGAAGCCAGCCGTTCACAGAAATAGCGGTACGAGATCTCTGTCCAGAGACTCAAAAGTGCCACTCCCGAAGTATGCTAATGGGCTGTCGTTGGGCGCTCAGGCGACGATATTTGAAAATCTAACTGGGGCTTCATCTTCATCTTTTTTGAGGCTCTCCACTCCCATGGTGCGATAGGGTGAGGATCAATCCATAGCCCTTTCTTCGCTTGTCGTGCCTCGCTCTCCAACCCTTCAAGGACCGTATCCCCTGGGGCGTACTTTCTGTACCACCAACACCAGCCCTCTTTGACTAATTCGTGGTTTAAGTTGCGACTATTCTGGAGAACCACAATACCAAGAGTTCGCCCATACCGATCCTTGCCGTTTGTCTGAATCGTGACGTTCTGGCCAAAGCTCAATGTGGAAGTGGCTTGTTTCGCCCGCTGACCAAGAGCCTGCTTCTTCTCAGGGCAATCGATACAAGTGAGGCGGGATACGTTCGGCTTGCTTGTTGTATGAGACTCGACGGTGTCTAAACAGCGCGTAAACCTCATCAGTACATGAATCAATTCGATACACTTCGAATCATTTCTGGTTCAGTACTTCGTCCGCACAGGATTAGAACTCCGCAGCTATACTAAGTTTCCATCTAAGGCGTGCAATTTGCCTTTTCAAGCGGAATTGCTGGGCTTTACGAGGAGATCATTGCGTGCTGTTTTAGGAAGAGCTTAGCTACGGCTGCGTGATAGAGGGGACGATGCCTACTTACAATCACTCCAAGTCCAACTCCAAGGTGATTCCCAAAACTAAGAGTCAAAAGAAGCTAAGTATTAGCATTTTCTATGCAAACCCCAAACTCAAGAACCTGCCAGTCACCAGCCACATACCATGGTTTTCTACCATGCCCAAGAACGGCCCAGACACCTAGCTATCAACTTATCCTCGGTTCTCCTGCAAAGAACTGTTTGTAGTCAAGGAATCGGCACCCCTCATCCGGCATCTGTTTGGGATCCATCATTATTTTGAAGCACCGGGAGAAAAGAAACTCAGCTTAGATCGGTTCAGGCACCTTTGCGAGTAACTCAGCCGCGCAGAGCCGCACCACTCCCGCTTCGTCTGTGGTCAAGGCTTCGCCCTGTGCCACAATACTTTGTATCCGTTCGCTCACCGAAATAAAGTCTCTGATCTCTTTCCTGAAACCGTTGGTGTACGTCTCCATACCAGCAGACTCATGAAACGTGAAAAGTGGTCCTATGGATGGCGCAGATAATCTCTCAACCTATCTAGTCAAGACCTCTATTCGCCCACAGTTTTATACCTATAGCGAAAAGCGGTCATAGATACGGTTTTTCTCCGTCGAACATAACCGGCTCCCGTCCTAGTGAGCATGGATAATCCTCCTATTTGCAGGCTGAAGAGGTCCTTGACTCCCTCCTCGGTCGCTTTATCTATCAACCATTGCTGAATCGGCGCAGCGCCAACGCAGATAACCTGACCGTTCGTCCAGCATGACCTAAAGAGGAGGTTACTATGGCACTCGTACGATGGGATCCATTTCGGGAATTGGAAGAAGTGTCAGACCGGTTGAATCGGATGTTCGCACGTCCGGCGGCGCGAACCATGAATGGCAAGGAGAACATGATCGTAGCCGATTGGACGCCGCCTGTTGATATCAGTGAGACCGAAGGGGAATATCAGATCAAGGTGGAGATTCCAGATGTGAAGAAGGAGGACGTGAAAATCACGCTCGAAGATGGTGTGCTCACCATTCAGGGCCAGCGCAAGCACGAACAGGAAGAGAAGGGGAAGAAGTTCCATCGCATTGAACGATCGTACGGCAGCTTTGCCCGGACCTTCGCCTTACCCGATGTGATTGAAGTGGACCAGGTAAAAGCCGAGTTCAAGGATGGCGTGTTGAATCTCCATCTACCGAAGTCAGAGAAGGCGAAGCCGAAGGCGATCGAGGTCAAGGTAGCGTAACTCGCTGAGGAATGCATGTAGGGCTGAAGGCTTGTGGGAAGGTGTCCTTCTTGTCAAGAGGAGGGGTGCTCGCATTCAGTGGAGTCGCGATATCGACAAGGAGGCGGTCAACGAACCGCCTCGATTAGGCGAAGTAGCAAAATTTACCCTGCACTTTACCCGGCGCACCCCGTTATGCGCCTCCCCTGTTCAAAAAGATGATGCAGCAAAAGACGACTCCGTGCCGCCAGCTTCACCAGCCGATGTCAATGTAGCGTTACTTCCACTCATACAGGAGCTTCAATCGACACTCAAATGGCTGCGCATACCCATCTGGGTCATTGTTGCTTTACTAGTTGTGATGCTATTGCGTTAGAGAATTGTCACCATTCAAAACCGCTCTGCTGAAAGGAAGCCGACCAATGGGACAGACGGCTCAATATTGTGGGGAATGTCACGCGCTATTCAGCGTACTGCCTGTTGACAAGCAGAGTGAAAAGGAAAGGGAATTTTTGAAAGCGGGCAAGTTTCACGTTGATTACAAGAAAACTGTAAGAACAGATACCGGAACTTGCGAAAAATGCGGTCGAATAAAGGTCGTGTGGTTCTATCCTCTCTGAATGAAACAGCCCTGTACCCTATGCCGTTCCTCAGCATTTCTAGTAACAGGCCGCAACCTCCTAATTCTTACAGAAAATTTACGCGTTTCTCTCCAATTCCTCATGTATAAAGACGGTTTAGGTTGAGTATGGATTAAGCGCCGCCAATGAAGGAAACGGCTAAATATTGCGCGGATTGCTGCATTGCGTTTGGGAAGTTGCCTGTATACCAGCGAAATGAACAACAAAAGGAATTTGTGAGCGCTGGCCATCTCTACTATGCTGGCTCTCCTGTTGACTATAAGAAATTAAGAACGGAGATGGGAATTTGCGAGGATTGCGGTCAGGAAAAAGTTGTTGTGTTTTATCTTCTGTGAATCACAACTAACCCACTTTTAGGGATTGAAAAGGTGGCCGTTCATCACGAGGTGAACGCCGATACTGGCCACATAGCCCAACGCAATCGCCCCTGTCCATTTCAGGTGTGCAAAGAAGGTATAAACACCACGTGCTTGTCCCAT
Source organism: Nitrospira sp. (assembly GCA_024760545.1). Taxonomy (NCBI): domain Bacteria; kingdom Pseudomonadati; phylum Nitrospirota; class Nitrospiria; order Nitrospirales; family Nitrospiraceae; genus Nitrospira; species Nitrospira sp. Next base: position 4,307,506 of record CP060501.1, on the reverse strand, counting down.
AAGCGCCACCCCCGCAGCCGAACCAATCGACAGAAGCGACCCCCCTACCCCTGCGGTCAGCGTGACCAGAAGCCACTGGCCGAGGTTCATATCCGGGTTCATGCTCAAGACGGCAAACATGATGGGAATGTTGTCTATCACTGCTGACAAGATCCCCACGAGGATATTGGCGGGCGTCGCGCCTAGGCCTTCATAAAGGAAACCGGACAGAACGGCGAGATAGCCCAGCGCACCAAGGCCACCGACAGATAGCATGATGCCGTAAAAGAACATCAGCGTGTCCCATTCCACACGTTTTATACTGATGAAAATATCGAACGGCTTAATGGCGGGTTTCAATAACCCGTTGTTTTCGTCATCACCCACGGGAATGTCCGTCCATTCGTCTAACTCCTTCCGCCGGATAAAATGCCCATAGGACTTAAGGACACCAAGTCCGGTCATCATGCCGAGAAACGGAGGCATCTCCAGAAAATGGTGCATTACCACAGTTCCGGCTATGGTGAGTAAAAACAATAGAACAATCATATAGCCGCCATGCTTGACCTCCATGTCCTCCATCGTGGCTAGCGGCTTGTCGCGAGGGATTGTCATGGCCATCGCCGCCGCTGGCACAAGCCAGTTGACGAGAGACGGAACAAACAGCGCGAAAAACTCTCCGAATTTCACCACGCCTTTTTGCCAGACCATCAGCGTCGTAATATCCCCGAACGGGCTGAACGCGCCTCCGGCATTGGCGGCCACGACCACATTGATGCATCCCAAGGCGATGAAGCGCCCGTTGCCCGCGCCGATTGCCATGACCACCGCGCCCATCACCAAAGCCGTCGTGAGGTTATCGGCCACAGGGGAGATAAAGAACGCCAGAATGCCTGTTAGCCAGAATACCCCACGCAGCGATAATCCCAACGAAATAAGCCGGGTACGCAATGCCTCGAAGATATTCCGTTCGCTCATCGTATTGATGAAGGTCATCGCGGAAAGAAGGAAGAGCATCAGCTCGGCATATTCAAGCAGGTTATGCCGGAGGATTTCCGCAGCAGCATGCGATCGGTCTTGTGTGCTGTAGGCAAGCGCCGCTAAAATCCAAATCACGCCTGCCGCGACCATGACTGGTTTGGATTTACGAAGCTGAATGGATTCTTCGAGAATAACCAAAATGTAGGCAACGACAAACACGGCCAGCGCCGCATAACCAGTCCAGTGATTTACAAAACTTGGCATCGCACCTGCAGTTTCCTCCCCTCATTCTCCGAACTGACCGTTCTTGTTTCTGAAAGGTAATAGCATAGGTTCCTCGGTACCGCATCCACAAAGTTGAACTAATTGCCAGTATTACCCAGCGGTTTGCTCATTAGGCGCTGATGACTGAGACGTCTCACGATTCGTCACCGCCTCGCGAATGGCTTCACACAGCTCTTCGACCGCCGCATCCTTCGCGACAAGCTGAACGGCACCGGCTCGTTTCATCGCCTCTTGGTTCTCCGTGGTCGTGTTCACTGAGAACCCAATGATAATTGTGTCCGGATAACCTTTGCTGATTTGAGCTGTGGCCTCAATGCCATTCATTTTCGGCATGTTGATGTCCATGAGGATGACGTGTGGGCGGAATTTTTCCACCATGAAGATCGCCTCGAGGCCATTACGTGCTTCTCCCACGACGTCAATGTCTGGATACCCTTCCAATAGAGACCGAATTTCCTGCCGGACGAGGGTATGGTCGTCGACGATTACTATCTGTGTCGCTTTTTCTTCCTTCATCATGTGCCGTTTCTCCCTGTAAAGCCATTGGCCGACTTCGGAATCGCGATTCGCAGGCGGAATATCCACGTATCTTGGGGAGTTTGGGCTGGTGAACGTGCTTATTGGCCTGAGGGTACAGATTTCATCCTGTCAGGATGTTCTAGCGTGAACCACTAGGAAGAGCACTATGGTAGGGATTCCGCACGTTGATTTAGCAAAGCTGTTATCGTCGATATTTAGTGTAGCGTTTGTTGTCCTAGACTGGGGTATCTCCTAGTGTATGTGGATTCCTCCATTCTCTAGGGTAGAGCCTCTGCACTGCTTAATGGAGCGTCTCCCTCAACGACAGCGGAGGTGATGTATGCCCATCCTGATTGAGCGAATCCACACAGCATTAGAACAATTGGGTACAGAGTGCCCCTTGGAAGAGGTCATGAACCTCTGTCCGGAGATCACATGGAACCAGCTTTTCCTCGCCATTGATTACATGAGCCGGACGGGGCAAGTTCGTATACACTTGGATGCGGACAGGACTTACTGGGTGCAGTCCTCCTACCATCAGATGATCGAGGGCACCCACGACTCGCCTATTGACGCTCAGGAAGTCGAGCACGCATTGAGCTTTTCTTAGGATTACTCAGAGAGTGAGCTTGGCGATTTTCCGAGTACGGGCTGGAGAGATGTCCCCATAACATCACAATCGAACAGCCCAGTGGAAACATTATAAACCGATAGCAGTGACCCTATCGTAAACATAATGTGCAAATTGCGCTGTTCACAAGCTCCGTCCTTGAAAAAGGGCGGGGCTTTCTTTTTTTGCGTGATTGATTGTGATGCATTTGCTCCCATCCCGGCTTAATGGTTACTCCAAACTAATAGCCAGACCCTCATGCAGGGTTGGCTATCGTCCCAGTGAGCCCGGCTCCCACACTTGTGGCCGATGCCCCGAAGAGCCTGAAAGAAGCCGTCGGCGCGCCTCTCGCTGAATTCTTCACCCGGCCCCATGCGTGGGGCTTCTTGGCCGTGATTATCCTCTACAAGCTTGGAGATGCCTTTGCATCTACACTCCAGACCGCCTTTCTAATAGGTGGGCTTGGCTTTTCCGCGACGGATGTCGGCGCCGTGAGGGTGTTATGGGCCCGATTTTCACTCCGGTCAGCACGACCGCCCGGTATCCTCCGACTTGCACCGCTTCCCGAGCCCGTGGGCGGGAGGAAGATAGGCAGGCAGGTCGAGTTGGACAGCCGAGCGTATGCAGGGATGCACGGATATTCATAGGAGGGCATCATTATAGGGAGATGAACTCTGTCGGTGGAGTCACATTATGTGGAACGATCCGGAGCAGGACGGGTCAACGGTAACGAATAGGTCTATCAGGAAAATACGGATTTCGATATCTCACGGTACAAGCCCTGTCTGTTCAACGGCCAGCCCTGGTAACAGGCTCAGCCGACGTACGTACGAGTGAGTTTCCATGAAACACGGATCCTTCGACCTGACCGGTCTCATGAATCGGCGCATATTGGTGATGCTGCCGTTGGGTTTTGCCTCGGGCCTTCCGCTTGCGCTCACGTCCGGTACCTTACAGGCCTGGGTGACGGTCGAGGGAGTCGATCTCAAGACCATCGGTATTTTCACGCTGGTCGGACTTCCCTATACCCTCAAATTCCTCTGGGCTCCCGTGATGGATCGGGTGGTTCCTCCCTGGTTAGGTCGGCGCCGTGGATAGATGTTATTGACACAACTCTGCATTGAGGGCTTCTCAACCTCGGATTTGTCGCATTGGCATTGGCGGAAAAAATGCGACGGTACTGACAGCGGTAGTCGTGATCGAAAATGTGACAGGAGGGATGGGGGACTCCAGCGGTCGTTGCACTACTATGGCGGCGATTCATAGCCTGCAAGACTTGGTCGTCCCCGCTTTGCAAAGGGATATGCAGGTACGGACAGAATTTCTCCGATGACGCGAGGAGTTCAAATAATTCGTCGCTGACAGTAGTGGGTTCAATCGAAGAGATGCCGATGCGTTCGAGGTCGTCGACTTGATCGAGTCGCCGCAGTAACCCGCAAAAGTCCGAACCGTGGTGCGAATACTGCCTAATATTTCGCTTTATTGAACAAGAACTCGGCAAAGCGGTGGACGGAATGGATCAGCGTACACCGACTCGAGAACAGCAATTCATTCGGCAGATGTTTCAGTCACAAAGCAAGAAACTTCTAGAGTCAGTTGTTCGGCCGAATACCGCAAGACACAACTGGTGGTTTCTTAGCCGGTATGAGACGGATGTGGCAGATACACACGTTGTGGTTCTCGGTCTCGGCGGTCGATTCAAATAACGAGGGTAATTTGCTGAGGCCTTATTCTAGGGGTCATTTTGGTGGATAATTTGTCGTTCACATTAAGACTATCCACAGGCTTTCCTCTCATTCCCCAGTACACACACAATATTTGGTATTGACAAAAATTCATGGTCGCTAGATGTAGTCATCCTCATCAGAAATGAAGGTCATAACCCACATGCCGCTGAATAACATTATCCTTTTCCTCTTTGAGGAGGGCCACCATGAGTGATTCCTAGATCTGAACATCCTCTACGGGCTTGCAGGGCATGACCGTATAGAAGACGGCGGATGGGCCCTCCGCAGGTGACCCAGCTTCATTGGTCACCTCGTCTCTCTACCCTCGATTACAGAGTGGCATTCCATGGCCAGGTATACCCCGAACCGGGTGCGCCATTGGTGTGCCTTGACACTTAACTTTACCCATGGAGATGACATGACCTCATTCGATGATGACGCGACGAATCATTTTATGTTTCCTGACCTTGCCGACCTACTGGTGTCTTTTGAGAGCATCATGGAGCAGCCACTCCCGCCGATTGACTGGCTTGTGGAACCGCTGATCCCAAGACAATCTCGAATCGTTGTGTTCGGGGAATATGGTTCCATGAAATCCTGGACATTGCTCGATCTGTCCCTACACCTCGCTGCCGGTCGTGCCTGGCTCGATACGTTCGAAATTTCAGAGCCCCGATCCGTGCTCTATATCGACGAAGAGATGCCCGGCCATGAACTACGGCGGCGAGTGAAGCGGATGGGGGAGGGTATGGGATTGAAGGGTGTGTCTATCCCCTTTCATGCCGTCAGCCATTTAGGTGTGCGCTTCACTGAAGAGAAGGTGGAAGGCGTACTGAGGGATTTACGGTTAGTCGGGTTTGACCCTGAAATAATTGTGGTCGAAACCATGAGGCGTGTGCTCGTTGGAAGCGAAAATGAAGCCACGCATGTGGCTAGGTTTTGGGACAGTGCTTCTCCTATCCTGTCGGCGGGGAAGACACTGATTATCTCCCATCATATGAAGAAGCCGAACGCTCAGAATCCTGACGCGGTCAAGCATCGTGCGAGTGGTTCAACGGACATCCTGGCAGGAGCCGATCTGGCCTACGCGATCACTCGAAGCCAAGACGACGTGCTCACGATCCGTTGCGAGAAGAACCGTGTTGCCCCTGAAATCGAGCCCTTCAAAGTGCAACTGGTGACCGAGGGCATCGATGACGAGCAAAGTTCGGTGATCATGCGCTATGTCGGACAGCCTGCGAATGGTGAGGAAGACCGAAGCAAGGCTCAGGAGGCTAAGGAAGCGATTCTTGCCTATTTGCGAGATCAGCAGATGTTCACTTCAACGAGGAAAGACCTTCTGGCGTACCTCAGGCTGCAAGGCATTGCCGAGCGTACAGGAGAATATGCGCTAGAGGACCTATGCGATGAGGGAACGGTTGAAAGGATTGCCCATGGGAAATATCGGCTACGGCCAGAGGTAAACGCTGTCTAGGGGGCTTTGAGCGGTGGAAACGATTCCGCCAACCGCCAACGCCTATAGATAGAAGACATGGCGGCGGTTTAAGACCGCCGCACTTGTCACCTTCTATCGGCGCGGGGGGACTTAATCCGCCATGACGGAAATCTTGGCGGAAACTGTAAGGGGTAATAGTAGGTGAAAGGCGGGGATTACCAGATTGATCCAGTAATGACCTATTAAGGCCATTGGAGGGCATGAATGACGAGTTCAGCGACCACGGATGAGAACATACAGACAGATCGTTACCTGAGCGAACCCGATCTACGAAGCTACCTTGGCTATAGTCCGTCCACGATACGGCGTTGGAGAAAAAAGGGCCTGCCCTGTATCGGCCAGGACCGATTGAGGCGGTATCACCTTGCTTCTGTACTGAAATGGCTCAAGGAACGGAGATAGTCTCGGCTAGTCTGGGCTTATCTGGGTCCACACTTTGGAGATTGGTCTGAGGGGGATGGGTTCTATATGCCCCAGAGGAATATACAAAAAGAGCAGAAATGTCATTCTCAATGATTTCAATGGATTGTGCATTCGACAGCAAACAATGGAAATCGAGTCATTCAGTGGGTCCCTATGGAACCGCGATTTAGCTGAACGATGGATAAACCGGGTTATCTACCATTGAAGCAAGCAGCCGTATGGGCCGGAGTTTCTTCCCGGACTATGAAGCGTTGGCTTGGTGGGGGCCTACCGAGTTATCAGGCAGGGCCTAGGACCAAAGTTCTTGTTCGCCCAATAGACATTGACCATTTCTTGACCAGGACAAGTGGTCCAATTGGATATTAATGCTTTGGTCGATGAAACTCTGAAAGAGATGGAGGAAAATCGAGCAATACAGCGCTAGAGGAAGTCCCCCAGCGATTGTCACACCCTCAGCTTTTGACCTTGTACTTCTTTAGAAGGTCTCTCAAGGCCTCCTCGACAATCGCATTTGGGCGTTGTTTTCTCTGAATGGCAAGAATCTTTGTCTGCATGGCCAACGCGGAATCGATGCGGAGATTAAACTGCTCTTTAGGTAGTACCTTTGAATCCATACCGGACCTTTACAGTACCGATTCAATAATGTCAATAGCGTTATTGTTATGTAGTGTCATATTATGCTAGGATTATAGCATACAATGCGGACATGAGCAATACGTCCAACAATTCAATGGAAGGAGGAACGAATGGGAGTCAAAGTCACCCAGCGGAACGGGAAGTCTGGCTGGTGGGTTTCCATCATCCACAACAACAACCGAAAGAGGAAACGGTTCTCTGACAAAAAAGTGGCATTGGACTTTGCGAGGAAGATCGAAGCAAAGATTAAATGGGCGGCTGCCAATGGAAGTTCCGTAGTCCTTTTACAGAACGAAACGGTCAAGGTTACTCTCAAAGAATACATGGAGAATTGGCTTAAGACCTATGTTGAAACCAATTGCAAATTCTCAACAAGCTCAGGCTATCGGCAGGTCTGTAATAAGCACATCTACCCTGCCCTGGGTTCCCATACACTGGATCGTGTGACCAGAAAGGATGTTAAGGACTTTGTTGCTAAACTAAACGATCAGGGACTGACAAAGCGGACGATCCTCAACATCCTGACCCCGCTCCGAGAGCTGTACAACCATGCCATTGACGATGGCACCGTGAGCGCGAATCCAGTTTCCAAGGTTGGAATGATTGTGAAGGGATGCAAGGCGACAAGCGCTCATATCAACCCACTCACTGCAGCCGAGGTAAGGTCTCTACTTGCCACTGCCAAAGATCGGTTTCACTTGATCCATCCCTCACTCCTTTGTGCCGTCAGGACAGGACTGAGGGAAGGTGAACTGATCGGCTTGAGATGGGAGGATATTGACTTCGTGGGCGCTTTCCTTGAGGTCAGAAACAATGTCGTGAGAAGACAGGAGACATCTACTAAAACTAACCGGATAAGGCGTGTGGATCTGTCTCCTCAGCTGAAAGCGGAGTTGCTGAAACTCAAAGAGACTCGACAGCTTGAAGCGAATCTGAAGGGACAACCCATGCAGAAATGGGTGTTCTTGACTCCATACGGCAACCGCATGACCAATGAGATACTGAGGAAGGGCTTATATGCCTGCTTAGAAGCAGCTGGGCTTCGGCGAATACGATTTCATGACCTGAGACACACCTTTGCCAGTCTGTTAATTCAGCAGAACACGAATGTGAAATACATCCAACAACAACTCGGTCACAGTAGCATCAACATCACATTGGATGTATACTCGCACCTCTTTGAGGGAGACCATCGGCATCAAGTACACCGACTGGATGATGAGTCCGTTGAGACGGTCACATCGGAAGTGATGTATGCCGAAAACGCGCCCCAGGCGGACCCTCACTTAGAAATGGTGGAAGGCCTACCAAGCGAACCCATTGAGATCACACCGTATATTGCACACGGAGGGGTGACGGAGCGGCCGAACGTGCCGGTCTTGAAAACCGGAGATGGGGTAACCCATCCGCGAGTTCAAATCTCGCCCCCTCCGCCATATATCAATAGGTTGTGATTCACCATCCTCCCGGCTTTCTTCCTCAAGTATCTCTGGTGTCACCGAAAGTGTAACCTTTTTCTCCTGAATGTACCGATTCAGTCGCTTCGCGGCTTCACGGAGATCATCCTCGCTGGTGATGTTGTAGCGGTCAAATACTGATCGTGTTTTGTGTCCGCTGATCTTCATCGCGACCGTCTCAGGCACCCCTGCTCGTATGAGGTTTCTCACTCCCGTGCGGCGGAGGTCATGAAAGGTTTTCCCCATAACCCCGACCCGCTTACAGGCCGTGTTCCAGGCTACTTTCAGGTTGCTGAACGGCTGGCCATTCCGATGACACACATATGGGCAAGATGGAAAATCGCGTACCTGAATCTCTCTGGCTTTCTTCATGACCAACAAGAAATCATCGGCCATGTAGATGACGCGAGGTGTCTTGGTCTTCGTCTCGCTTGAGGAAAGGCGGATGCTGCCTTCCTCCAGTTTCACCTGATCCCACCGAAGACCCCGTTCGCTGATGATTTCCCTCAACCTCATCCCCGTGTAGTAGCCGATGGTCATGGCCACCTTCAGATGGTCCGGCGCTGCCCCTCGAATAGAAAGGAACTCATCGTGCTCCAGGAAGCCTTCGCGGACATTGTGCTCAGCCAGCTTGGGGAAATGAGGAATGCGGCCCACCTTGGGGGGCGTCTGGCGAGATCCGATTACCATCATACGATGCAAGCAATCCAAGTCACGATTGACCGAAGCGGCTGCTGCACCCTCCTGCAACCGTTTGGCGATGAACTCTTGGAGTTTGTCGGTCGTAATGGCTCTGACGCGCATTCCGCCGAACACAGGTTTGAGCCGATCGAGGTTATACTCTCGCCGATCCCACGTCTTTCGGCCCTTGAGGGCATATTCTTGTTTCAGTCCATCGACCAGGTCTTCAAATCGAGTTCGGTAAATCATGGGCCCTTCTCGTTGGCCGTCCAAAACCTTCCCTTCAGCCCGCTTGAGAACGGCTGACGCTTCGCGCTTCTCCGTCTTCTCGGTGCTTTGATAGACCGGTCGCCCATGATCGTAGTACTTCATCCACCAGGGCCCAAACTCAAGCAGAGCTTGCGTGATGGGATCGCGTTTCTTGCGCCGATAGAGCATCCCCATAACCGTCCTCCTTACTCGTCAATAAGCTCCACGACTTTCACCTTCAAAGCCTTGGCAAGCCGCCTCAGCGTGCTGAGTGATGGGTCTACCTTGCCATTCTCGACATTGCACAGGAACGGATAAGCCATCTTGGCCTTGGCTGCCAGTGCCCGAATTGACAGTCCTTTTGATTCACGGATAGCCCTAATTCTCATGTTATCCCATTAGATAACATTTCCACCTTCTCTCTGTCAAGCCGCTGTACAACAGAAGGGACTGTCTCCTCACATGTCTTATTCTTGTCAATGAACTCGTCTAAGTCCCGCACGTCCACATGCACCCGTCCGCCAGCACGAACCTGGGGAAGCTCGCCATTCCAGATCAGTCGACGTATCGACCAGGTTGACCGGCCCAGATACATAGCGGCTTCTGGCAGGCTATACAGGCGCTTGGTAGGCAGTGGGTGCTTCATTTCATTCCGTTATCGGCTCTGCTGTCGTCGAGAAGGCCATGTATAGACTGACCCTTGGTCAGCGTCGGATCGTTCTGCGGGCGCTCGCCGACGAGCATCCTATTAATGAATATCCGGGGTGAATTGTCTTCCATGCTGATCTCTTGGCGTGGCCGTCCATATAACAACTCAGCCGCATACCGTTCCATGTGATCGGCTTTTCCTTCTAGGACTCTCTCCTTCAGGCTCTCGCGATATGCCTCCGACTCAAAAAACTCCTGCCAGAACTCCTTGAACTCGACCGTGGCTCGGTTGGGTGTCCCCATCTGTCTGCCTCCGGTTTTCTCTCGGCCTTTTGCAAACTGCATTGGCATCAGCCTCTCTTCCCTCTCCACTTCAGAGGGAACGGATTGGTACGGAAGGCCTGATACCTGCATCGCTCTTCGTGAGGTTCCTCATGGTTTCCCCTCTTCTCTTTAACAACATGTTCAACACTCCCCTCTCTAAAGAGAGGGGGATTGTTGTACAACATGCATCTTTAACACTCATGTTTAACAATGTTTCCACTTATAGAACAATCACTTACGTGCATTGTTAAAGACTGTTAAACGTTGTTGTACAACGACCCTTGTTAAACGTACTTGTTAAACATCAATTTCGGGCATTCAGCACGGTCCATAGGAGCTCTTTTCCCTCCCCTTGGAGGTGCACCCATTTTCGTCCGTCGTTCCGGGAGAGGGTCGTGCGGACATTGGGCAACGAGGCTCCCAGTTCATCCGCGATCGCTTTCGCGTATCGAGGGGTTCCGTCGCTCTCCAAAAGATTCCGAATCCGGTTTGGAAGGGGCAGCTCCGCCGCCATATCCGGCACGTCGGCCAGGTCATAGGGCTCAAACGTGATGCGGGTCCCGCCGTCCTCATGGCTAATCTGAAGGCCGATAGGCGCATGGAGCCGAGAGAGATTGGACTTCCGATTGAGGAGCCCGATAATAAGCCGATCCTCGCCCACCTCTTGCTCCTTCTTCAGTTCCCACGTCGCCCGGGCGAAATTCGAGTTGAACACGCTGCCGTAGAGCGTGGGACTGTCTTGTCCTTCTGCAAGGTTCTTGGGCGTATGCCCGATCAACAGCACCGAGACATTGAGCGCTCGTAAGGCAATAAAGAGCTGGGTGGTCGCCTCAGCGCTGGAATCGCCCCCTGTCGCAGCCAGAATGGAGTCCACGACGACGAACTGGATGTGGTCCTGCTGGATCTGCCGGATGAGCATGGGCGCGAACTTATGGAGCGGTTCCACGCACCGCCGATACGCCACGCGAGCCGACAGCAGGTCAGGATGGCCCATCTGAATGGCTTGGAGGCGACGGGCATGGACTGACACATCATCCTCGAAGTCGAGAAAGAGACTGTTCCCATTCAGAGCCGAGAATCCGGCCACGGACCCACCAACCGAGCTGAGCATGGCCAAGAGCAACGCGAAGGTGGATTTTCCCTGCCCACCATTCGAGTACAGAATGGAGATCTTGCCCTTGAACACGATCGGGTTGATGCTGAAGGTGAGCGGCTCAATCGGGGTCTGGCTGCAGATCGTGACGAGCGGCTCCCCAGCCCGATGCTTTTTCAAGACCGTCGCACAGGCATGCGGGAGCAACAGATCCCAGGGTGCAGAGCTGACGAGGTCCTCAAGCTGGCCTGCAAGTTTCTTATGGGTCACGGCAGAGGTCAGCGTGACGCTGATGCTCTCCATGAGAGGCCGCCCGAGGTAGTTAACGGTCAGTTCGGCCCGCTCTTCGCCATGCCGTTCCGCCAGCCGATCGAATACAAACTCCAGTGGGTAGGACTGAGAGGTCAGCCGATGCAGCCCGCTCACTTCCGTATGGGTCAGCAGGAGGTCCTCAGAGGATTCAGACAAGAGGTGCTGGCGAGACAGGGTTGCCAGCTCAGCTACGTCCATCATGCCGCCTTTCCTTGACGGATGGAGTACTCACGGAAGTGGTCAGCCAGGCCTTCGAGCCATTCTGCACGCTCGAGGTCTTCATAAGCCCGCGCCACAATCCCCATGAGCGTGTCCCGTTCATTATCGGTCACTTCACAATTCTGTCCAGAAGCCTGTTCGAGCACCCGCTCGGCGCGCATGCGCCGATCGAGAGCACCGAGCTCGAATTGAAAAGCAATGTGTGCACGATCCACCGGCTTCGATGGAGTTCGAGGGCGCATCGCATTGGGAGTGGTTCGAGCTGTGAGGAACAGGTCAGTGAGGCCAAGGCCGAGCGCACCACAGACCGCTTCGGTCTGACAGGCGGCGAAGCAGTTGAGGAGGATCTTGTCGTCCCGCAGGGCAATACTCAGGTCACGGTTCTGCCGGGATCCGTGGGCGGGGCAATGCCCCAGCCATTGGTCCGACCCGTTCTGCTTGGCATGTGTGGAGGTGATGATCTGGTCGAGGATGGGATGACTCATAGCCAGCACCCTGCCCTTTCCGCCTGAACACGAAATTCATCATCTTTGACTGGTCTGCCAAGCTCCGCTTCGAGCCGAAGGCGCAGCTCAGCGCACTGGGAAATCTTTTTCAGAACGTCTGGGATTATGTCGCCGATGGGCTCAAAACCTTTTGAATGACTCATTTCGCCCTCCTGCTATCTGCAGAGCGAGGCCGACCTGCAAGCCACGCTTCGATGTCAGATTTCAGCCAACCGATTGCACGAGGTCCGAGTTTGATTGGTCTTGGGAAGTCGAGGTCTGACAAGCGAGAATAGATCGCACTGCGACTCAGTGAGATCAGGCGCTGAATGTCTTTGATGCGAAGAACCGCAGAATGGTTGGAGATATTGTCCGGCATGGCGTGCCTCCTGGGTTCGGCCACCTGTCGGACAAATAAAAAGGCCGAGTGAGGTGACCAGTTAGTATCCTGGATCACGTCTCGCTCGGCCTAGCTGTCAGCTTACCGCGCTCATCGGTGGAAGTCCTTTGGGATCTTCGAGGCTGTCAGCCTCTCCACCGACTAAGATCGTCGTCACTATTTTGACAAAAGCACCCTAACACACTCCAAAATATCTGTCAAGACATCTCTAATCGTATCTCCCTAATTGGTCTCTTTCCCCCATCCCCAATGCAAGTAATCCCTTCATGAGCCTAATGATCATTCTTATCCTGTCCTGACGTCCTTTCCCATTCGACCATCCATTCGAACGGTTGCGGTTCCGGCAGACGCTTGAACTGATTATTCCATTGTCCCAGAATGCGTAAGAAGCACCCTCCGGAAATCAGGAGTGCCCAATATCCGGTATCCGGCGAGGGAGTCACTTCAGTAACGGGTGAAAGCTTGGCGCGATATGAGAAGAGGTGCCACATAGTGGGATGCGCAAAACTCGATGCTTCTCTGTAGAGTTTGTTATATTCCCATAGGGTATTTGGCTCGGGCTCGTTCTGACTCAGTTCTTTGCAAATCTGTTCAAGGCTCTTCATGACACTCATCGTTCCATGTCCGCGTTGATACCTCTCAAGAACCCTCGCTTCTCGCTCCCGTATCTGCGCTTGCCTCTCTGACGCCACATCAGCCTTTTGTGGCTCGGAAAGCGAATCAAACATTTGGGCGACCTTCAAATGATAATCATCCACAAACCTATCAAGGTTACATGGTTTCTTCTTGCACCAGCGTAATGTTACATCCACTTCAAATATTGAGCGGCTAAGAATGTATGCATCGATCCACAGGTGAGCCTCATTCTTTGGATTACATAAGACTTGGATTGACCTAAAGGAATCAAAGCAACGGCCAAGAAAGGCGGCGAGAATGTACTCTCACTCTGTTTCAGTTCGAAGTCCAGGGGGCTGCCCCAAAGGCTCGATGACAAGCGGGTGCACTTTCTCGCGCAAAAGGATTTCATTGGCTGTCCAAGCTCGAACTACGTCCTGCTCAGTTCGCATCTTTACAGACTTTCATGGTCGCCGCAGAATGCAGGCTTTGCCCGGACTTCGCGAAGTGTAATCCTGGTTTACTAGGCATGTCCCCTTCTGTTGGTCCTGGAATGAAGCGCTGGATCTCATAATGCACCTGCTTGAAGCGTGATGTAAGATGATCGTATGACTCCTGATGAGATAATTGCCCAACGGTTGGTCGCCAAATTCCTGGCTGCCAGTTCTTCGCTCGAGACGTATCTGCAGCGGGACGGTCCGCTTACACACATACAAGTAGAGACCGTAGCCTTAGCCATAGATAGCCTTCGGACCTTCTTCGAGATTTGGCAGCAGAAGCAGGGTCTCGAAGGGTAGATGAAACATCCCAGCCTTGCTGCTCACGACATTCTTTAGGCGATCACAAGCCATATCAGGTCATTCTTAAGTGTATTCTTGACTGTCAGTGCCAATTTATAAATATATGATTACTCAATGAAATATCGTCAGCCAAGAAATTTCTTGAACCTGTTTTATATCAGTTTTAGTCAGATATAGGGGCATTGCCCTGGGGTTTGCGTATAGCTAGCAAGCCGACTAAAGGCCCGGATTTCACTCCGGGCCTTTAGTTTTTTTGAAATCAAAACAACTATACTTTATTCCTCGCAGTGCCTTTTGATCATTCGACAACGCGCAGTCAATTAGTTTTCCACCTTCCATGAGCCTGAAATAGGATTGATATGTCGTCTCGTACCCGCCCTTTGCGATTGGATACAAAATTAAGTCGGCAATCTGTAGCATGGGCACGAGCTTAGTCTTCCGATGCGGCTCACCTAAAATTACACGCTGAAAATCAGGTCCTGTCAATGGGGCATAGCCTTCAGAGGCACTTTGACTAAATGGATTGCCGGTCCGTTTGAGTTCCTTTAGATAAAGTATCATGTCCCTATCCTCTCTCTTACCTGCTCCCTCAAACACAATTTCGAGCGTTCGACCATTCTCATCCGCATACTTTACTGAACGCTCTACTAAGATAGTAAATGCGGTCCTACACATGAACCACAGAGAATTCTTGTAACGGTCTTTATATCGTTCGACATAGCCAGGACGATGAACAACAGATGCGATGCCTATCAAAGCAAAAGCAAAGAGATGCTAATGTACGTAGATGGTAGGTATATTCACAGCCCTGCTAGTTTCCAGAACTCTTTCTTGGTTAATCCGGCTTGCCCAATAATACTCTTAATGTCAGATGCCTTTACTTCGCCACGATGACAATCAATGGTCACTTTATAGAAATGCCCATTCTCAATCTTTTCCCATTGCTCATGAGAAGTACCCGACCGGCAGGGTTTTTCAATAAAACCAAGTTCCGTGAGAATGGCCCGAACAATACGACAGGGGAGCGGCTTGAAAGGCACTAGCAGGCAGCAGGAATCATTGGGAGATGCATAGTGAATCCGTGTGTAGAATTTTCAGAAAATAGGCTCAAAACCTTTCCATATACATATCGCATCCAAAATCCCAATGGAGCACGTCTTGGGACCAGATCGTCGAAATACTGTGAATCTTCCTCTATGGCTTCTCTCAGATAGCAAATAGCCAATTTATTTAGCTTAGTACGTGCCTCTTCATAGCTATCGCCACGAGCATAAATGTTCAGGTCTAGACAAATGGCAAACCAAGTGCCATCCTTTTCCTCTTCCGCATAACAACGAAGTATTAAATCGTTTATTTTCATACAGCTCTCCTGGCCGAGGAGCTATAGACCGTCCCTATGTATAAAACGTATATAAAACTACAAGAAGTATAGCTTATCCAAAAAAATGAAAGATAGCCCGTAATTCTATCTATTGCGGGAGTCTATAAATTCGCTGGGTTATGCCTCCAGCGAGTTTGGGCGGCTTTCTTAGCTATCTCGGATCTCTTCTTGGCCGAGAGCTTCGCCGCCCTTGCCTTGCCACCCTTCAGCCCTCCTAAGCGGCCTAGAGCGACAGCGGCAGGATTTTTGGTGGGAATACCGGCAGGCTTCTTCTTAACTGAAGTTGTCCCAGCAGGTTCGCCGGTGATAGCTTGCAGAATGTCATGAGCAGTCACATTGATGTCGGTAGATGGTTTGTTTTTCTTCATGCCCCTAGCTTACATGACCGCTTAAGCAGAGGCAATATTTAAGAAATCGAAACTGACCCACTACCGCGCGGCGTATTGTAGGAGGGCAACTATTCTACGTGCAAGGCGGAAAGAGTAATTAGAGGGGTTGCTGCAGAGTCGTCACCGAACCCGTGACCCGAACCGAGACTACATCAAGCAATGCATCCATCGGTCTGGCATCATGGAGGCATGCTTCAACCCAAACGAAAAGCGACCATGACCCCCTGTACCCAGGAAACTCCGCGGGAAGAATCCCGCCTGCGCTTGCAGCGCTCAATCCACGGCCTTCGTAGTCAGGGAGAAGGCCCAGTTGTCCTCATTGGGCCTGGGACGTATGTTGACAGAGGAATGTACCGCCTACTCGCCATTCTCCCTCTACTCTCCTTACCATTGATTTTCTGCACAGGGGGCACGATCCGAGAAGGTACGTGTCCCGATGGAGAACCCATGTTTGTTCCCACCAATCTGGAAACTGGCGTTCCCTGCGTATGTGCAAGAGAACCAACTCGTGACCAGTGAGACGGAGAATTTGCTCACCAAAGTGCAACCTTCTGCATCGGTCGAAGAAAGGGTGATCAAGCTGCGCGAGGACCTCGAACTGGAACAAATAGAATTGGAGGCACGCCTGAAAACAGTGCTCGTGGCTCTGCAAATGACGCCATGTGGCAAAGCGGCGCGAGATAGTGCATGGAAGCTACTGGGCGACATCAACACCAAGATCTCGCAGATTCCAGACCGAGTCAAACAGCTCAACACGAATTAGAAGCGGCGCTTCCCTCCAAGATCCCGCCTCACCTGCCCAAATCGAGTACTCCTGCTGGCTCAGCCGTAAGCCGCTCATACAGCCAGGTACATGCCCAGTTCTTGGCCTGGCTGTGCTGCGCAACAATGGTTCAGCACTTCATGGAGGCTTTATGAGAACCATTATCCTATCGATAATCACAATTGGACTGTTGAACTCGGGAATCACGGTGATGTATGCCGCCAATTCCCTGGCGGAGAAAGAAGCCAGCCCCACGAGTAAAGAACGCCTCACGAAGGGTACGATCAAGGGCACGTTGTTGGCGATCGCCGGAAAGTATTACTGCATCGCAGAGGAGGACGGGATAGGGATAAAACTCCATGTAGACAAAAGCACCAAGTTGGATCCTGTGAAGCCGGGTGACACGATCAAGGCGTATGTCACAGAAGAAGGCCATACCGCGAATAGAATCTGGATCCTGAGCAGGTATGGGACCTACATTCTTTAGCCCCAGCATCTCAGTCTTGATCGTAAGATACATTTTTTTGCCGTCGAACCCAAAATCGACTAACTTGGCGTGAGGAAGACATGTTACAACCCAAGCGCAAAGCGAACATGAACCCCGTACCTAAGAAGCTTCCCGGAAAGAATCCCGCTACTCGCACGAAACTCGCTCGGGGAGTGGCTGGCGCGACCATGAGTGACCCATGTACACCTACACGCAAGCGTAAGGCTACGAAGAAGAAGGGTAGCCGCAAGAAGTAACCCAAGACTACTCCCCTGCTCGTGCCGCGAGCCGCTCAGAGCCCCCCTCCTTTCGGATGGTATTGGCTCCACCACTGCTTCTGGCAGAATGCCGCCACATTTAAGCCTGGGAAAGGAGCGTTGATGGAGCTCGCAAAAGAAGTCCATATATTCTCTTCAGCGTGCGAACACATTCTCTCGACTATTGCTCAGAACCGACCGCTCACCCATGATGAAGCCCTTTTGATCGAGTACTACTGCGGGGAAGTCCTCTCTAAGATTGCCCCTCACCTGACCAAACCAAATAATCCTGTTAAGCAGTCGTAAGCCGCTCATACAATGACGACGGTCAGGTGTCCCTAACGTCAGCGCCTCCCGTATTGCGGCTCGGGGATTCACGATGGCACAGAACTGACCCGCTTGTGCTTACCCCGGCCACTCGTGTGTCCTTTCGTTTTGTTCTAGAGCACGAGGCGGTGGCGGCGCGATGGGGCGAGAGCCTGGCATAAACCTGGGTGCATGTGAGGCTAGAAGGATTCAGGACCTGTTGAATCACGGGAAAATTGTCGCCATCGATTGCCAACCAGGATGCGGCAGTGCATTGGAGATCGTGAGTCCGCACATCGTGCAAGCCGATCCGACCGGGGATGCTGCGCCAGGCATGCTCGAGGTTGGCGAGAGTGTACCCACTGGCGGGAAGAAGAAAATAATGGGCGACGCGACCATCCGCCCTATATGGAAATTGGGAAATGCTCGCCCTTCAAGTGACACAGGCGGGTACGGACAAGGCTCAAGGATAAGCCGACTAACTAGCCGTCCGTGCCAATCTTGGGTGTACTCGGCAACCACGGTATGCTAGTCGTGCTTGGCGGGTGTTTGAGTTTGGGGTTCGCATAAAAAATGTATTGATCCAACTTCTTCTTACTCTTTACTTTGGGAATTGGCTTGGGGTTGGACCTAGAGTGATTTTGAGTAGTAGGCATCAGGCACCTTTCTCCAGTGATGGGGGATGTTGGCAGCGATGTACGAGCAACAAATAAGCCAGTGATGAGCCACCCGAAAATGGAGAGAAGAGCACGTATTATGTGGTGTTTCTGTCGGAAGCAGTTCCAGAAGGTGAATCACATCGATTCACATAGAATATAATTGGATTCATTCCGCCTATGGTCGTACTTGTGAACCCCAAAGCAAGGAAAGGCTTATGGATTGATCCTCACCCCATGCCACCGTGAGAGTGGCGAAAATTGAGTAGAAGATGGCGTTGGCAGACTTAGAGCATTGATGCCTGTCCTAGCAGTTATAGTGCTGCAACCCAGGTTGACATCCCACTCGAATAGTCATAGGCTTCTTCACCTACAATCCACCCCACAACCTGCCGTCGGGTCCTGGAAGGCCCACCGCCGACACCTTGTGAGCACGCAGGTGTCCATGCGGCGTCTCCCTTGCTTTTCTCCCGCTTGCAAGAGAACTCCCCGAGTACATCCGTGCCTGCGACCGGCTCGTATGTTCTGCACTCTCCTCTGGCAATGGACCGGGAACAGCTTGTATCGAACCATTACACGCACGTCAGAAAGGAGTACTGCCTATGCTGCCCCCACCCCAAACACGTGTCTCCCTTGAACCGGCATCGTCACTGAAGGAGCGCACCGCGTGTACACACGGTCGTGCCGTGGATGAGGTTCGCTCACGAGGCGGGTCTAAGTCGGGCCTGCTGCGATGTCTGGAATGTCAGGCGACCTTTCCCGATCCGCAGGCCGCCGCCGAAGACCCTCGTTAAATACTTCCTGATACGTCTGATAAGGCGGCAGCATCAGCAGCAGGGTTCGTGAAACCTGCGAGGAGGAGGAGGTGCCTCATGCCTGCCAGTGGAATTCGCGGGACCCATGACATCCCATTAGGATCCCATCTCTGCTTGTTCTATCGACGGCCCCAAGACTTTCTCCATGTGACTGCATCCTTTCTGATGGCGGGTCTCGCCGACCACGAGTTGTGTGTCTGGATCATTCCACCGCCGATGAGCATCTTGGTAGCCCTTGACGAACTGTCCGATCACGGCCTCAATGGTCCGGCGCTGCAAGCTACCAAGCAGCTCCAGATCTCCTCTTCGGGAGACTGGTATGGTGAGAGCGCCTTCGATATCGATCATTCCCTAAAGCGGCTTGCTGCGTTACCTCCTAGAGCTCGTCAGCTCGGCTATGGAAGTGTGCGGGCCGTGGGTGGGCCGGGACGATTTACCTCAATCGAATCTCGCCAGGCCTTTATGCGCTTCGAGCGCCAAGCCACGACACTCATTGCGGCATCTCCCATGATCGCCTTGTGCTGCTATGCCTCAATTCAAAGTTTGGACACAAACATGATCGACATCATGAGGGCCCATCCACGGGCGTTGGTTCGCACAGAAGCAGGCTGGGCGAGCATTTGAGTTGAAGAGAGCACCTTAGGCCGGGGGAAATTTCCAGACCGAGATGCGTGGACTGGCAGATTCCGGCGCAGGCACACGGATGCGTGTCCTGAAGGCTTGCTTCATGAGTTCACTGTATTGGGGGGAAGTCCACGTCAGCGACCATTCCATGTGGGTGCGGGAGTACTGGCGGTCGTGCGTGATTTCGATCTTGACCCACGTCTCAATGCGATCGTCAGGGGGAGAGATTTTCAGAGCCAGGGGTTTGTCCGTGGACCAGTTCCCACGCACCCAGCCGCGTGGGGTGAGATGCCACTCAACATGAAATGTTTCAATCCTCATGCTGGATGGTCCCTAATATGCGGGGCTGGCTGACCCCACAGGACTCACGGCACAATTATTATACCAAATAGATAGGAATCAAAAGCAATACATTTCCCATGAGCCAATCCGCCTTTTCGTTGAGCCCCAATCCATTTCACGTATACTCCCTCAGGCTCCTTTTCAACTGAATGGTCATTGATGGGAGGGGGTAATGGACAACATCGTTCAGGTGAATCCAGATCTCTATATCAATATTACGGAGACGGTGAAGATCGAGGCGCATGGCAAGAGCTTCCGTATCTCAATCCGCAATGGCCAGGGGACTCTCACCGAGTATTATTGCCATCCCGAAGCCCCTGGCTATGAGAAACTCAAAAGTCTCTTAGCGAAAGCCAAATAAAGGGCGAGACTCTCTTGTGCGAGCGAGGAATCCCAAGGGATATCCATATTTGCCAACTCCACAGGGTAATTCAATACTGCGAAACATATGGAGACAAGAAGGAAACAATTAGGCGCGACGCTCATCCCTGTGGCGTTCATAGCATTCGCCAGCCTGCTTACGAGCTTGGTTAGGAGCGGTATAGAGGTCTAGCCTAAGATGGTGGGGGAATTTCCATGCGAGGCGGGATGACTTCTTCATGTTTTCTTGATCTGGGCGATTGCTTGCTCTACATCCAACGCAATGCGAGCCGCTGCTTTTGTAACGTCTTCCCTGTCCTCTACAATGTTCCGTGCTCGTCCCTTGATGGTGTTCAAGACTTCAATCAGACCGGTAATGGTTGTCCTGGCCTTTCGTAACTCGGCCTCGATGGACGACGGCATAACGTTCTCCTCTTGATGACAGGGTGGTCGTGTGGGAGCGGGCAGGACCTCCCGCAATGCCGCCCCCAGGAGATCCAGGGAAAAGGCCTTCTGAATAAAGGCCGTGGCGCCCTGGTTCAGCATCTCTTCCTCAACCTCTGCTGTGCTGCGTCCACTAAACACGACGACAGGGAGAGTGGGGTGCAATATCCGCAATTGCCGCAGGAGGCTGAGACCGTCTATTCCGGGCATGTTGAGGTCCAACACGACCGCATCAGGAGTTCGCTGGTGACATAACATTAACCCTGCCCCACCATTGTCTGCCCATGTAACTTCATAACCTCCTTCCTCTAGGACGGCCATGAGGAGCTCCCGGTCGCGGGCATCATCGTCGATGACTAAAATCTTCGTCATGTGTGCCGTCATCCGATCAAACAACCTATGATCTCAGTGAAGGAAGCGACGATCCATCATTTTCTGCTTTCTACCAGGCTGCTTCCAGCAGTGGGCAAGACTTTCCTCGGAGTAAAAACTGCTACTCCTATGCTAGTTACCGATACCCCTCCTTTTTGCCCTGGTGTTGCAACCCCAATATGGGACCCAAGACCATAATGGTGACTGAAGCCCTGCAGCATGGTTAAGTTCCACACGTGCTCACCCTGCAACCTTCCCCCTTGACATCGTCTCCTCATCAGCTCAAACTGCTCCTCTGCTCTAACCCACATCTGACGACGGCCTCTTGGAAGGCCCGACCGCCGACTTTTGTGAGAAAGGCGGTCGCGCAATGATACCTCTCCGAAAAGAAGTTAAGGACTATTCCCGCACTTGCGAGCACCTCATTGCTGCATCGGTATTGATCGATTCCACTCCGTTTACTCAAGACGAGATTGATTGGATCGCGTACTACGCGACGGAGATGACCAACCTCGCTGACCAGCTCGTGCGGGGTTCCAAAACTCAGATCCTCCACGACCGGGACACGTTACAAGCCTTTGCCATTGCCTCCGAGGCCTTGTTCCTCACGGATGGCCTTTCGGAAGGCGAAAAAGACAGCATCCGCCAATCGATCTCCGGTGTCACCACACAGATTTTGGATGAACAGGAATATCCCGCCTTAGAGCGGTAATTCACGCAGTTGAACGCGATGGTTACGGGGGCCTGACCTCGAAAGGTAACCCCATGCCTGCCAGTGGAATTCGTGGGACCCATGACATCCCGTTGGGATCGCATCTGTGTATGTTTTATCGGCAGCCGACCGAATTGTTACAGGTCACAGCAGCTTTTCTGAGCGCAGGACTTGCCGAAGCTGAGTTGTGTCTCTGGATTCTTCCCCCACCGTTGACCATCCCCTTAGTGCTTGATGAACTGTCCACCCACGACCTGAACGGTCCGGTGTTGCAAGCCACAAAGCAGCTGTTCATTTCGTCTGCGGAGGACTGGTATGGTGTTGGCACCTTCGATGTGGATGATTCCCTGGATCGGCTGGCCGACTTACCGGCTCTGGCTAGTCAGCTCGGCTATGGAAGTGTGCGGGCCGTGGGTGGGCCGGGACGATTTACCTCAATCGAATCTCGCCAGGCCTTTATGCGCTTCGAGCGCCAAGCCACGACACTCATTGCGGCATCTCCCATGATCGCCTTGTGCTGTTATGCCTCAATCCAGAGCATAGCAACAGACATGTTCGATATCATGAGAGCCCATCCACAGGCGTTGGTTCGCACACAAGCAGGCTGGGCCAGCATCTAACGTCACGGTGAGGGAACGCCCGACTCACGTTCACTGGGCCTAGCTCTCGCCTCTCGCAGTTGAAAGCCATCTTGTGTTACGTAATTCCCCACCTAGGGACAATATGAGTGGTGAAAGAATCGCGAGACGATCAACATGGAGTCATGATAGCCAGAACTCATTACTCAAGCGATCAGATCATTGCGGAGAGAGGCGAGCAGATCTATGCGGAACGGTTCCAAGCCGAATACGAACAACACTATAGTGGACAGTATGTCGTCATCGATATTCTGACGAAAAGCGCATACGTGGCGGCCTTCCAGGAAGAGGCGATCAATAAAGCCAAGGCAATTGCTCCGAATGGTCTGTTTCATCTTGTGCGAATTCACACCCCTACCCTCTTCGAGCGATGTATCTAGTCTTATTCCAGAGTTCGCGCAAGCTCAGCCGGTAGTCCTCTCCGCAGCCACTCGTTCGTGAGAGCCGTTGAATGTCCCCCTCAACGCCGGAGGGGGTAGTTTGCATTCGGTTCCCCGCAGGCCTGCCAATTCATCACATCCGAGTGCAAGACTCACGGATTCGACTGAATAGCTGAATCATGTGCATTCTTGACCATTCTCTGTTTGAAGGCAGGTTTATTGTCCTCCTAGCCTCAGAAAATACAGTTCGCCACAATGAAGAAGACGTTCTTCTCAGGAGCTACGCAGTACGATTCTCCAATAAGGAGCATCATATAAGACATTTAGAGTGCCCGAATGGTCACATATGGCATTTCATCTATGGTGCGAGCAGGTCGATTCTCTGCGATTGCTCAAAGTTGGACATATCAGCTCCTGCGTCCTCCATTGCTTGTCTCCCGTGAACCGGGGAACCCACCAGCACACAAAGGCCACTAAACGTCCGATCCTATACGTATGGGTGGATGTTCGTTCGAACCGTCCTCAACGCACGTGTATAAAGGTCGCACGATCTCTTTGCTCATTCGCCTAGCCAATGACGGAGCATGGCATTGTCAATCTCTGTACGTTGAATTGTCGCCAATTAAATCGGTCTGCATCTCGGCTTATCCTTCGGGTTCTTTCGCGACAGACCAAGCGGCCGAAGCAGCCGCTCTGCTGAAAGCGAGAAGACTCATTGATACCCAGGATTCAATGGATTCAGTACCGGCAGATTGATTGCCGACTAATCACCTCCATTCACGTGATGTCCTCCATCATTTGGCTGATACTGTGCCCCCTTGAAAACTATTACACTAGAGACGCTCCTTCATCAGAGTGTGCGGCGCTATGGACCCATAGAGGGCATCCCAATGACCATGACGGCGAAATACTGTCCCAGCTGTCGAAATGAGGTGACATCAATGCTTCCCAGGACTGATGATGAGCGACAGTTCTACTGGGCCAGCCTCCGCAAGCAGGGTGCGGTCGTTCACGCGGGGACCTGTGACAGATGTGGTCGCCAGGACATTCTCACTTATTATCGCCTACCAGACTGATACAGGGGCTCTACGTTGACCTCTCCCGCCGTGCCTTCTGCCTATTTGACCCCCAGCCCGTCACCCTGCATTTTGTCCTGGTGTTGCAAATGGAATATGGGACCCAAGCTTGAACCACGGCAGGGTATGCCGATCATGCCGGTAGAGAACGCTAACGGAAAATCTAAAGGAATGGAACGGAATGATCACCCCGGTTTAGTCAAGTGAGGCGCGATCTTGGACAGGATTTCCACACAGTAGTATTCAATCATGAGGGCCTCATCCTTCGTGAGTGGGCGATTCTGGGCGATAGCGGCGAGAATGTGTTCACAGGCCACAGAGAATGTTTTCACTTCTTGTGCAAGTTGCATCGAAGCCCCCTTTCCAGTGGTCTTGGGGGTGAATTATGCCAGACTCATCGGGAGACCGATAGGAGTTGCGCAACCAAGGCGAGCCTTTGGCCGACAAGCAAGGACTGACTAGTCGTCCCCGCCAATCCTGTGATTGAGGGGCAACCATGGGATGCGGCTGGTGTCTGGGATCTTGAGTGCGAACTTTCGCTCAAAAGGAGAATTGAAGCTCTTTGCCTTCGGACGGCTCTTCCGTTTCTGGATGGTGTTGGAACGTGACTTGGAGTGCTTTGGGGACGGCATTGGTCATTTTATCAAATACTGCATCCCGGTTGACCATCAGAAGTTTCTCGTATGGTGGATATGCGTACATTGCCCTCTCAAATATTTCTAGGTAACATAGCGCCACGGACCAGATCACAAAAAGTCGATTGAGGACACGAACAAACGCTCAAACGATCCAAGCTAACGTGTTGAATCATTCCGATCCGGAAGTGTCGGCGCTTAAAGTGAGGCCCATTCAAGTTGGTCTTTTACTCTATCTTCAGCTAAACCCCGGCACCCACTGTCGTCAATGCGCGAGGGTCTTTGGTGTTCTAGAACCATACATGAGCTACGTGATCAGGAGCCTTCAGCAGAACCGCTTGATCCGAAAGCAGCGCTCTCCTCAGGATGACCGCTATGTGTTACTCACATTGACCCGGAAAGGCATGAATCTGGTAAGACGCATCAGGGCACAACTCAAGACTGGAGCTACGGGCAAGGTTTCCCTCTCACGATGTCCGCGACCATCTGAATAGACCGCTTCAAGTATCAGGGACAGCTTGGTAGTTGATAATAGGTAAGCATCTGCTTTCGCCCACAGTTTTTCGCATAGTCCCCCTTGCGTGACCGCACATGGTCTGCGGATAGTGGCTCAGTAAATCACGGAGGAGTCCAGCGAATGGAATTAAATTTAATGGACTTGGATGGAAGTTGAAGTACTAGGAGAACACCTTGTTCGACAACAAATACGAGGGCATTAGAGCATCTCCACCAGTGCCTGAATGGTGGTGGGCGCATTGCCCTCTGAGCGATTGTTCACAAGCACATAAGCCGGTTTAGAGAGCTTGACCGATTGTTGAATGAGTGCAACCGCATCCTTTCGCATCTGGGGTAGCTCACCCACAATCTTGTTATACGGCTCTGCCCGTTTCTTGGCTGCCTCGTAGCTCATCTTGAGGGGTGTGAGGAGCCTCAGGACGGTGAAGGGAGCCGTGAAGCTTCCTTCCATGCGCATGTGTTGCTCTGCCAACGACGGCATGTAACACCAGTGATTATAGACATGGGCCACCCCATGGCGCTCTAAGACTTGGCGGTAGGCAGGACCGAGCAAGCCCGCCTTGCGGATCTCAACAGCGTATTTAAACTCCTTCGGGAGTTGGGTAAAGAACGCATCCAGCCGGGTATAGAACTCCTCCGCAGGAAATCCATTCCTCTGAAACTCGAATAGGAACGGCCCTGTATGCTCATGGAACTGTGCCTCTCGAAATGGCGTCAGGACCAGGTCCTTAAATAGCCTGGCATCAAGGAAATGAGGATTGACCTTCCCTGCTCGTAGGCCATAGCGTGGAAGCTGAGTAAATGACGGTACCGTGATGTCTTCCCAAACCTTAAAACACATTTCAAAGTCTTCCGGGATCTGGTTGAGATAGTAACGGAGTTGGTTGGCAGCTGGTGCCCGGTAGAAGGAGGAGTCGTTACCGACGGTGCGGAAAAGAGGTTCACCGTGATAAAGATATTGGCAATACTCACTCAGACATTCTCGGGCAAACGCTGTCTTGGCGTACTGCCTCAGGTACACCTGACCTTGCCAGCCTTCATAGGTCCAAGTAGAGGTCCCGAAGCGAATGAGCGGGGAGAGGGGCATGCGTGGGTGATCCTACCTCAGCAGCCCATTCCGAGTAGAGCGAGCAGACTTCTTCTCGAAGCGGCCCCGAAGGTGCAATACTCCCATACCACCCTTTGGCGCACTCCGGCACCGTGCCCTCGGATCTCTGAAAGTGCCTGTTTTTGGTAGGCGTTCTGTTCACGATTATGCGTGGTATCGGGTATGGGGTGAGGTATCGTCGGCATGGTTTTTACATTTGGGACCACGGGGAGCGGCTTCAGCCTTAATGCCTGGCAGCCGTCGCGTTCCTTGTTCGTGTAGAGAATACTGCCGTCTGCTTGAGGACACGCCCATACTGTTTCAGGCTTTTCCGCTGTCTCGGCAAAGGCCGGAGCGAGTGAAAAGACTGCCACCATCGCTACTGAGAGAAGAGATCCAGAGATCCGCGTCATACACACCTCAAGCACAGATGACGGTCTGGTCGTTCGCTCGTGATACTGAAACTTTACGCAAACCGGCTCGTGTGGTCAATGCCTCTTGGATGGGAACGGTTCGGCGGGGCGCTGGGTTCCCTCTAAACCTTCGGAACATGCTTCGATGTGATGGATGCTTAAGTGACGAAGGGCTTGATATTTGTTTCCCATTCCTCTGCAGGTGGCGCCACTGGAGCATTCGTGCTCATTCGATCGCATCACCTAGCGCCAATCATCGGCGTGACCGTCTATCGATCAAGCGCATATCTCGAATGAGACCGCCAAAGGGATAAATTCTCGCTTCCGCCCATGTGCCAAGCCGAGAGTAATGGTCTGTTATTGGGCTGATACTATACGAGACCGCCTGCTCACGTGCCTCAGCTTCGTCACGTGCGGGGTAGGAGTAACGGGAACCGTATTGATACTCAATCACGGTGTGTAATGTTGGATGCATGCCGAGGTAGTTGCTGCCTCTGGCAAATAGAATAACCATATAGCCGAGAGCAGGTCGCTTGTAGTACTGGATCTTCTTCATGCTACCAATGGTTACAGTGCTTGTAACCACGGTCAATATGGGAGAAGTGAGGAAGCAATAGGCCTACGTGATCTCCTTGCGCTTCCACATACAAGTCTAAAAAGTGAAACACTTCTTAGCATACCTTCTGCAAAGAGAAAATTACGAACGTATAGCGCAGGTCATATTCCTTCCAGTGGACAACCTTTTCTGGGGAGCTCAGGTTAATAGGAGACATGAGGGAAAAACCATATCGGGCAGCCACTTCAAGGCCATGGGCAATCTCATCCTTCGTGAATATGTGGATAGGGACACCGAATGCCTCCTGGCCCTTGGTATCAATTGGCGTCTCGTAGTAGTCAGTCGACGTGATAAGGATTCCTCCCGCTCTGATGATCCGAGACATCTCACTGAAATAGGCATCGAGGTTCACCCCATGTTCAATGACACTGAGACAAGTAACAGCATCAAGAGACCCTCTAGAGAACTTAGTATTAGTTATGTCTGAATACTCGTAGACGATCGGCCCTCTTCGAGTCTTCTTATCGAAGGCTAGATTTCCCGCCGTAAGATTCATGTACCCATACAGGGAAAGCCACGGCAGTATGCTTTCTTGCACCTCTTTGGCAGATTTCAGTACTGTACACATCCACGGGGCATCCGGATACCCATGTGGACCACTCACTCCACAATCTCGCTTCATGAGAAATCTAGATCCAGAGCCGGTTTGCTCTAAGGCCCAGCGGGCTAGGCGTTTCATGGTCTAACAAGCATTGTTTCTATCCTCTTCAGAAGTTTGTCTAAATCTGGAATTGACTAGCTAACAAGGTGCTTCCCTTTTAACCAGGCCGGCGATAGAGTGCTGCTTGCTGGCCCAATCAACGGGGAGGACCCAATGGAACCGAGAACGTCTGGAGCCAACTCAAGCGATCTGTAGCCTGGGACTCTGCAGAATCTCCTGTAAGGGCGATCCGATTATGCTTGAGGGGGCCGCTACCATCCTCGTCCTCTAAAAACGTCTCTCAGAACCGGTGTAACTACCAGGTGGTGCAAACCCACCCCCATCCATGCCACTCAAATCCTTGACGCTCGGATCGCCCGACGATCTACGGTCCCACCAAGGACCGGACGAAGAAGTATCACCCTTAGCGCCAGGATGAATATCGAATGATGGCCCCAGAGAATCGCTATAGGATCTCATGCCCGTGCCACTGGACTTGTCTCCAGAAGATCCTTTGAATGCCTCACCGTCGTAACTGGAAACATGGCTTTTAGCTGAGAAATCCTCAATTTTCTGCACTTTGTGAATGAAGGAATTTTGAGCGCCCGAGCTTTCTGCAGAGTAAGGCAGTCCCTTGGGTGACACTAAGACCGGCGCGGCTAACCAGACACTTGTCAAAAGCAGACATATAGTTAGATTCTTGTTTTTCATCGCATCACTCCTTAGAATTTGTCGAACCACAGCACCTGGACTTGAAGGCCCGAGTTTTCTTCAGATTTCCAGGGCAATCACTTGCCCATTGACATTGTGCTCTGAACAGACAAGCTTGAGTACTCAGAATTCCCCTGGCCGGACTGGGTCATGAGGCCCTTCCCCCCCGAAGGGCCCCTGACGGTACATAGCCTGCCTTTTCTCCTGATGCTGCGAATCCAATATGGGACCCTTTCCTCATGCCGGTGGGGGGTGAGCCGATAAATGGTGCGGATGCATCAGGTAAAGGGTTTATAGATAAAATCCCTACCCTCTGCGACCGTGGGAAAGGAGGACTAAGGACAATCAAGTGGCTTGGTGACACCTTTATAATCATTTGATTCAGTCGGCAAGTGTATTTATGGAAAAACAAGTTGTGCCCACCTCTTTACAATTAGATGAGGTCTGCACGGCAGCCTACTGCCTAAAAATTGAGCAAAGTGCACGACAAGCACTCTCCGTGGAGATTCTCTCTCACGCCCCCCCAGAACCTAGGGATCGAGACGAGGTTGTCGTTGGCTTGAATGTCTCGCTGATCAAAAAGAATTCTTCTCAACACTCTCCCGGCAATGCCCCACGCGCCAATTTCCTGGCAAAGGCACTCATCCAGATAAGTACAGGAGACCAGACTCAACCTTGGCCATCATGGATGTTCTTTTCTCATCCGAATGACGAGGAGTCCAATGAGAACCACGACGACCATTCCACCAGCGATCGCGAGAGCTCGGTGAACGGTGGCGGACGCCTGCGCCCATGTGTCCCCTAACCCATAGCCCAATCCGAGAAACGTCGCTGACCATAGGAGTGCTCCCGTATAGGCGAAGGGCATAAAGATCGCCAACGGCAACTTCGATGATCCCGCCACCAGGGCCACAAGATGTCGAACCCCCGGCACAAAGTAGCCAAAGATGAGGGCATATTTCCCCCACCGCCTATACCAAGCGTTGACTGTATCCAAGTCGTCAGGCGCGATTCTCAGTCTCTGGCCCACCCTACGGACGACATACAGCCCCACACAACGACCGATGCCATAGCTGATGGTGATTCCGCAGATGCTTCCGAGAAACGCAGCGGCCATTGTTGGCATCGGCCCGAGCTGATCCTTGGAAATGAGATACCCGGAAAAGGTGAGCAAGGTTTCATCGGGAATTGGCAATCCCACGATGCCCAGCATGAGCAGGAAGAAGAGGGCTGGATAGCCGTATACTGAGATCCAGTTTAATAGCGCATCCATGGCGTCGCCTATCGCGACTGACAATGACACGACGCTGGCTCGTTCGTCTCAACGCTACTCGTACGCCATGCACTCACGAGCAGATACCCAACGATCACGATATTGATACAGAGCGAGAGAAGCTTCAGCGCGGTCACCTCGTGGAGCAGGCTATACAGTTGCCACGGGATGAACGAACCCACCACGACGACCGAGAGATAGGTGGCCCAGGGCTTTGAGAACCAGAGCCCTCCCCCTTGTGCAAACGCGAGTCCGCCATAGACAAAGAAGCCAATACTGGATGCCTCCAGCATTTCATTCGTCACTGGCAGGATGGTGGTCAGGAGCCAATGAATGAAGCGATTCTCAGGGTCCACGCGAACGACATGAAGCCACTCCTTGACCACAAGCAGTTGATTCTGATCTACGAGAATTAACCCGCCAACTCCAACGGCAATCAACAGCAATCCTTGAACCAAATAATAGATAGCGAGCAGTTTCAGAAACCATGGAGAAGACTGCTTCACGAGAAGGCCATTCCCAATACCTCAACAGAGCAGGTTCGTCGAAGAAGCTGCTCCCGCCTTTCATTACTTAAAATGACCACCCTCTTACTTTCCGCCTCCTCCCGAGCCGCCAGATGATCCCATACCACCACCCGACCCCATGCTTCCCCCCGATCCGATACTGCCAGTGCCAGACCCTGGTCCGGAGCCGCCAGGTACTCTCGGACTAGCTCCACTTGAATCAGGCACTCCCAGAGGTGACTCCTTCCCTTGTCCTGGTCTTGCAGGGCGTCCTTCCCCCATCGGACCCGACGGTGTACTATCGTGGTGCCGATTTTGGTTCATCGAGTTCCCCGATTCCCCTGACTTTCCGGGCCCACTTCCCATACCCGGGGAACCGCCGGGAGAAGTTCCACCGCCTAGCTGTGCCTGTACAGTCCCTCCAGTGAACAGTAAAAGTATACTTACCATCACGATATGTGCACGCATGTTACGGATCTTCATGTCGGCTTCTCCTTGTTTGTGAGGTGTTTCGGATGAATGCCTCGCTCGTGGGAGTGATCAGTGGCTCATTGCTTGATCCGTCAGGAAAGAGATGGCGTGTTTTTGCTCATTATATTTAGCAATAACATTGTCTCCCAAATCGGGGCTCATCATAATGTCCTTCCTTGTGGTCGTCTTATCGACATGAAGAACGACCACCTGACCGGTGTCGTTATCCTTCACTCCCACATGCCACGTCTGTGCAGCCTTCGCGTCCGGATTCACACTCATGACCTTCCCTTTAATGATGTTGCCCGTCTGCACATTCGGTTTGTCATAGACCTCCCGGTCTACGGAGAGTGCGAGCGTGGAGAAACCTGCGCACAACAGAACTGTCAGCAATGTCGTTCCTATCATCTTGGACACATTTCGCATGTTTGACCCTCCTTTGTTGGTTGACTTCTGCGAAGATCCAGCAAACTCTTTCTGTCTATTCTTATAACGATACACTCCTCTCACCTCCATACCACCCGGGACATCCCTCAAGCCAATAAGGCGATTGCCCAGTACTCCAGGTCTCTATCCAATGCAAGACTCAGTCATAATTCACCGCTGACATGGGAGGTTTTATGAAAACAGCACTACTCTCAATACTGACAGTCGGACTATTGAGCTCTGGAATCGGTCTGCCTTGCGCAGCCGATGCCATGGCTGAGAAAGAAGCCAGCCCAACCATCAAAGAGCGTCTGACGAAAGATACGATCCTCGGAACCTTAATGAAAAAAGAAGGTGAGTATTATTTCATCCAGACCGATAGTGGACTGCACAAAATCCACGTCGACAAGACTACGAAGCTGGATGCGGTAAAGACAGGGGACGTGGTCAAGGCCTATGTCACGGAGCAAGGCCATGCGACGACGCTGCAACGTGACAATTGACTCATCGCACCGGACTACAGTTGAGTACGGAGTGAGTATGGAGGACGAACATGCCACAGTATGGAAAGCGTGCTCAGAAGTCAGTGAAAGGAGCGATGCAGAAGCGAAAACAAGGCAGGCTCAAAGCGGGAAGAGCGGCAAACGGGTGACCAGTCGAAAACAAGCCATCGCGATCGGCTTGTCCGAAGCACGACGCCAAGGGGCCAAAGTTCCTCGCAAGAAAGCTTCCTGACTGGTACGTCCAGACGAGAAGAATGGATCGTCTTTTAGATGGGTGTCGAACCAGGACCCAGATGGCAACGCACAAGAGGGGGCATTCATGCTTACGACATCTTCCACATTGACTCCACAACAACACAAATGTGCCGATGCGGGTTTGCCTGCGCGCATATTTGCAACAATTGTTCCGATGAGATGATTGGCATGCATGATCACGGAGGCCAGAAAGATCATGAGACCATGGCGAAATGCATCCGCCTGTGTCGAGAGTGTGCTGAGATCTGTCTCGTAACAGCACAATGGGTCAGTCGCGCGAGTGTTTGGTCTGAACAAATCACCCGCTTATGCGCGGACGTTTGCGATCAATGTGCGGAGGCCTGCGAGCGACATGCCCCTCAGCATGCGTTATGTGGCCCTTGCGCTGAGGAATGTCGCCGTTGTGCAAGCACGTGTCGCGCATTGGCGGGTTCACCTGTGGGCAAATGAGCGGTGAGGTCATGCCGTGGTTTTGTTATCAATCGCTCGCTCGGCAAGGAGCACAATTTGGGCGGCCTCCGTCAGCGTATTGCTGTTTCCATCAATGAGACTCTGTGCTCGGCGTTTGATCTCGACCAAGGCTTCGACCTGGTCATGGATGGTCGTCCGAAGTTCCTCCTCAAGGTTGTACTCCATGATAACTTCCTTTCGGCATCACGAATGCCAGTTCGAGACAGGAGTGGTTCTTAGAAATGAGTCATTCAGTGGGTCGGCTCTAGAAGCCCGGCCCATTCACCCTCCTGTGCAGCACATTTGATTCCTAAATCCAGATACCTCGCCCGCAAGCTCCCGTTCTTCAGCTTCCATATTTGCACAATGACGGGCTTGTCAGCCGCATGTCGCCGATACCAATACAGCCCTGGCGTCGTCGGCCTTTCCCCCTTCCAGCTCAGTTCACGTGTGCGCTTCGGAGGGGGTGGTTCATGCATCACCTGGCAATAGATCGATTCGGCGTCCTCACGAGAGATGCCATAGATCCTCGTCACCATTTTCAAGGTTTGTGCCTTCAGCTTCTCTCGGCTCGTGTCGGATAGGTCATCGTCTTTCATTGTGGCTGCGGCTCCTTCATGACGCAAACACTCTTCTGCGCACTCGTCGTTCTTCGGCTCACTTCGTGTGGCTCGCACCGTCACCCTTCGATGAGCTTGACACTCGTCACGCCTCTCGTTAACTAGTCGTTTCCCGCAATGCCCTTTCCTAGTATCACACCCGCTCAAAGCCTCTTACACTGCCTAGTACAAGTTCACTATAGGGCAACCTTCTATGAGCCTGTTTACACGTGCCGATATAAATCACCACATCACAAAGGAGGCCAGATGAAATCCATCCTGATTGTAGCCGTTGCTATAGGGGCCTGCGCCCTTCTATCCGCTTGTTCCTTGGCGCAACGGTACATGCCCGGGGCAACCATGTCTGATGCGGACGTGCTCGGCGTGTTCAATTCGATCAACCGCAGTGAAGTGGATGCCGGACAACTGGCACGCGAACGAGCCTCTTCCGAGGAGGTGCGTGCGTACGCCTCACGCATGGTGAAGGAACACGACGCCAAGCTGCAGGAAACCAGCCAATTGGCTCAGCGGATCCGAATGGAGCCCCACCAAACGGCGCTGGCCGCGAGTGTGGACAACACCCATCACAAGGCGATGGCAAATCTCCGCGAGAAGAAGGGGCCGCATTTCGATAAGGCGTACATGAAATACCAAATCAAAATGCATGAGCAATCGGTGGACCTCGTCAAAGACATGGCTGATGCCGTGAATGACCGGCAATTCCACCGGTTTCTCCAAGAAATACGGCCGGAATTGCAGAGCCATTTAGCCTCCGCTCAAACGATCCAGCGGCACGTACGAAATCAATAATAACTGTTGGGTGAACCAAAAGGAGGACACGATGACCAGCCAAGCGCCCGTCACATCCGGGGTGATTGAGATGTTGAAAGAGGACCATGAAAAGGTGAAAGGGCTCTTCGAAGAGTTCGAGTCAGCCGAAGGGAAGCAGCAAGCGGACATTGCCGCCACCGCCATCATGGAGCTGGAGGTGCATGCCGACTTGGAGGAGAAGCTCATTTACCCGGCGATCCGCAGAGCCATTGACGACGACGAGAAGATGAACGAGGCGATCGAGGAACACCATCTCGTTCACGTTCTGATTAAGGAACTCAAGAAGCTCAAGCCTATGAATGAAATCTTTCAGGCCAAGTTCAAAGTCCTGGGCGAGCTCGTCAAGCACCATATCGAAGAAGAAGAGGGCGAAATGTTGCCCAGAGCTCAGGAAGGCAATATTGATTGGGAAGCCTTAGAAGCAGCGGTCATGAAGCGCAAGGAAACCGTGGTGAACAAGTATACAAAGGCCAAGCAGCCCTTTTCTAAATCCTAACGATTTAGGCCCCTTGTTGATTTTCCTGACGTCGCTCTATTGAAGTAGCAGCGGGCTGCTTAGAGGCGAAGGGGGTTGCTCAAGTCTTCTGTACTTGAACAATCCCCCTTCACAATCAGACACGTAATACCGAGCCAGCGCCTATTCCTTGCACTTCGACCATCGAACATCTTGTCAACAATTGTTATCGCGCATGGACTGGTGCTGTTGTGGCGAAACGTATGTCTCACTCCTCTCAATGTTTCCTAGGAACCGTGGACAAATCGGGCTGTTCCGCGACCGCTGCCTGCAGGGCAATCAACATGGTTTGCGGCGAATTGTCCCCCGCTTGAACCAGAGATCGATAGTGGGCCTGAACTAATGAGAAGAATCCGAGTTGACGATCAGGAGGTACGCCTAACAACGTGGCCAGCGAGGCGAGATGCTCCCCAGATCCCTGCGCCATCTCCTGTGAGAGATTGTCATAGTTGACGCTTGCAAATACCGTTGCCCTATCCTCTTTGACGATCATGCCATTGTTCGTGCAGCCTGATGTGCCACTCGTAATCGCAAAGGGTTGAGTCGGCACATTCAACGTGGATCCGAAGTGCTGGAGAAGAATCGACTTCGGTTCTGTCGTAAACACCATTTTCCCAAACCCGCAACCGGGGCCATCTCCCCAAGCCGCAAGACCGGTCCCAGGTTGCACACTGATCAGAGCTGAAGCTAAAACAAGACTCGCCATTGTGATCTTCATGGTTCCTCCTGGTTGAGGGGCCTATCGACCCGCCTAGGTGTCACCACTGGAGCATTTGGGGATCTGCATCCTTTGTTCTCACCTGACATTCCCCCGCCAGCCACCGGTTTCTTGTCCTCGCGTTTCGATAAACTCTTTGAATCGTTTCAAGTCCCCTTCCACGCGTGAAGACACTACTCCCACCGCATCACCCGTTTTCTCGACCACGCCCTGGGGCTCATACTCGATGCGCAGGTTGATCTTCGACTTCCCTTCGGTCACAGGGGAAAAGATGACGATCCCTTCGTTCTTCGCCCCCTGTTGACTTCGCCAGGCGATCCGTTGATCAGGCACCTGCTCGGTGATCACGGCATCCCATTCTTCCTGCTTTCCGCCAATACTGGCTTTCCAGTGCAGATGTTTGTCGTCGATCTGTCGGACTTGCTCGACCCCCTCCATGAACCGAGGAAAGTCTTCAAACTGGGTCCATTGATTGTAGGCCGTCCGAACCGGAACATTGAGGTCAATGGATTTCTCTATAACGGACATGATAAAAGCCTCCTTATGATGTGGTTTTGTTAAGACAGATGCCAACAGTGTCTTACTCAACCTATGGCAGTTCTTCCAAGCGGCATACTGGTAAAACGCATAGTGGCACGCTGGAAAAGGAAGCGAGGGTTCCTGCACAGGAGAGATGCTCTTAGGATGTTACCTGAAGCGTGCACATTGAAGCAGAGTCGTTAATAGGATGTCACAACTGATTCAACGGAAAGTCCCAGGTTTTAAGACTTGGATTCTCAGATTCTGGTGAGAGTGTACGGATAGTGGACCGTAAGGCAGTTCGTTCTTCCTCATTGTGCTCCGGTGACGCCCACGTCAGCGTCCATTCCTTGTGCGCTTTTGCGAACTGCATATCATATGTGGTTTCCGTGGTTACCCACGTTTCAACTCGATCAGCCGGTGGGGGCGTCCTGGATTCAAGCGGTTCGTTGGCAGACCAGTCTCCCCGAACCCATCCTCTGGGTGTCAAGTGCCATTGGAAATGGACGATATCTTTGCTCATTTATCAGCTTGACGTGATGGCCTAGTGGAACACATGAGACTTGTCCTGATGGGTACAGGTGTCGCTTAGGTCGCAATCCCGAATGAGGGATTGCAAGTCCTGAAGCGCTTGAAGATAACCAGCCCGCCAAAACCCGCCTTCGGTTATGTCCACATCGAGATGGAGTTCTTTGTGCATGGCATACGGACCATGGACTCGCATCCACTCCTCTAGTGCGGCGGCGTACTCTTCTAAGATAAAGTTGAGGCCACTCTCCTTCTCGCTCATCTTTCTAGGCTATCCTCTCCATCGTCCTCACTATGCTGCACGTATTACAATGCTGACCGCCCCGGCTCACGGACCATGTGTTGTGTTTGTTTGGCCAATTCCTGAGCCGACCGACTGACATCCTTCATCCTCTCCTGTCCTTCTCGTGCATAGTCCTGGGCCGACTCGCCAACATCACGGAGGACCTCTTCTCCCTTGTCATAATATTCCTTACCGCGTTCCACCGCGGCATCCCATGTCTCTTCCGCCTTCTCCAGTAAATCGTCCTTTGCGCGATCGGCATAGTCGCGCAACCTGCCCCGCAACTCTGGGCCCGTTTGAGGCGCAAATAGCAGGGCCACCCCGGCCCCAATCAATGCGCCAGCCACAAAAGCGGACCATCCTGTCACCTCCCCCTCATCGTCATGATTTCTGTTTCTATCGCGCATCTTCCGATCCTCCTTCTGTGTTAAGCATGAACCAAAAGTGTGATGCCGATGCTTCCTCCTAGTGCGGTGTTACCTTTCCACTCTGTGCATCGGCTCAACACAATCATAGCGAAACTCCACCGAGTTCCGTGCTGGACAATATGCCAAGCAGATAATTGAGACCAAAGTCAGCCGAGCCCTACCAAGAAGGGCCTCAGATCAATTAAACCGGTCCCATCAAGAGGAGGATCAAGATCACCAGCGCAGCGAGGCCAAATCCTCCACTGGGGTAGTAGCCCCAATTCGCACTATAGGGCCAGGTCGGCAGGGCCCCTATAAAGATCAGCACGAAAATGACTAATAGGATGGTAACCATGAGATACCTCCTTTTTGTTGACGCTGAAACACACCCTCGGAGAATCTACCCGCCTCACCGATCTCTCAAGGCGACACGCCTACTTTCCGCCGCCTCCCGACCCATCCGATGATCCTTTCCCACCGCCATATCCTGCACCGCCCGAAGAGCCTGTACTGCCCGTTGAACCGGTGCTCCCGATTCCCGCCTCCGTGCCAAAGTCGCTCCCCACTGCCGGTCCTACCCCAGGGTTGGTCGCGCCTGCATCTTGCCGGTTGCCTGATCCTCGCAGAGTTGCTTCGCCCGTCCTGCC
Source organism: Nitrospira sp. (assembly GCA_024760545.1). Lineage (NCBI taxonomy): Bacteria > Pseudomonadati > Nitrospirota > Nitrospiria > Nitrospirales > Nitrospiraceae > Nitrospira > Nitrospira sp. The sequence goes on along the minus strand of CP060501.1, from coordinate 4,270,018 downwards.
TCCTACATCGGAAGGCATGCCTTGCGGCTTCGGTTCACGCCGAACCTTGTCGATCTCCTCCATATAGGTGGAAACGTCCGGAGACTTGTCTTTAGCCTGTGCCGCGTTGGTCGAAGGTTGCAGTTCCTCTTTCGTGGCATTGAGGGTCAGCTGTCCACCGGTGACCTTGAATTGGCTCCATTTCAGAGGTAATTGGTGTTGGGTGCCATCGACTTGGAGTACCGCGTATTCGATCTTGCCGGTCTTGGTATCCTTCATCAGCTTTTCGATGGTTCCCAGCGTCTCGCCTTTGGAGTTTTTGACCACCTGATCAAGCGCGATACCCTTGTCATCAACTAAGGCCCCTCGTGGGACTGGAACCACATCATATTCCTCAACCAGCCCTGGTTGTCCGCCTGTCATGTCCGTCGCTTGTTTCTCCACCGACGGTTTCGAGGACGTAGGTTTCTGTTCCCCTTCAGCGAACACCCAATTCGGTAGCACCAGCCACACAAGTCCCACCATGATAGGAAGGGATACTCCACATATCTTCATGTGCAGGCGTTCTGTACAGCGGCTTTTCATGTTGGGCCTCCTTCTCGTCTGTTGGCCGACCTGCAGCTCGATATTTCTTGCTTGATCGTAGCCAAGAACACGGCGGGTCCATACTCGGAAAACACATAGCCCCCTCGTGAATGAGGGAACTTACCAGCACACGACGCTAACCAGACGACGAATCATATCGACATAGCTTGCCGACCGGCCCTGCGGCCATGTATGAACTTAGAGGGCGCACTATCTCTCTTTTCAATAATCAAACAGCTGATCGAACGTCTCCCTCTCGAGTAGCGACCGACTTCGCATCTTTGGGGCTGCAAACAGCGTTCGAGGTTTCGGATCCTCTCAGGCACACGTATAAATTTGCCTACACAATTGGGGTGCTTCTCTGCAAAACTTTCCGAGCTTTACCCAAAAAGAAAGCTCCGTCCTCTTTCAAGAACGGAGCTTAGCGAACAGCGCAATATTTCCATCATGTCTTCGATAGCGTTTCCGTTCCCGGTTCACGATGTTTCGACTGTGCTGTTCTGATACTAGACTAACGCTTCCAGGTCTCAGTGGGTTCTGGGAGATCCCCTAATCTCCCATATACCCCTCCAATCGATTTGTTCCGCAGGACATAGTCCCATCGATACTTACACAACATAAGATTACCCACATCTAGTTTCACGTCCTATGGCTCTCAGCCTTGCCACCGTCACGACCTCTAGTCGCTGGGCTCGTACCCCTAAGGGCTTTTCTAGTACGAAGCCCCATCAAAGTCCGCCATGATGAGCCCTGTCATGGAGGTTGTTCTACCGCACCCCCATTGCATTGTCTCTTACATCTCACCATGAGGAGGGCGCTATGTCTCATCCTATCGCATCGATCGTATGGGGGCTTGCTGTGGTCATCCTTTCAACTTCCTGGGCCCTAGCTGCTCCCGACGTTCCCCCACTAACCACCGAAGGCTTCCTGCAAACCTCCGCCGCTGGGCAGCAGCAGCACATCGACTTGGGTCAGATCGCTACACAGAAAGCCGAGAGTGAGCAAGTCAAACAGTTCGGCGCTCAGATGGTGGCCGACCACCAGAAGGCTCGGAAAGAGGTTGAGCGCCTGGCGGCGAAGGGAGGACTGCAGCTCGTAAACCAGCCGAGCGACTCGCTGACAGGGATGAAAGCTGAGCTCGATGCCGCATCAGGCAAGGGGTTTGATCGGGCCTATATCACCCTGATGTTGCGGGAACATGCGAAGGAAATGAAGGAGCTCGAAAAACGTGCAGGCCAGGAGAAGAATCAAGAGGTTCGGCAATGGGTGGCCGACGCCGTACCCGTGGTGAAAGACCACCTCGCCCAGGCGAAAACCATCGCGTCTTCTCTGGGTGTCCCCGAAGAACACCTCGAACAATAGCCGGTGCCATAATGGGTCTCTTGGTCACGCTTCTGAAGCTAGGAGGAACAACATGAGGAAACGATCTGCATTGTGGAGGTGGCATAATCTGATCATGAGTGCACTGGTTGCCGTGATCGTGGTCATGACCGATTCAACGGTTGAGGCCCGGAACAAAACGGGGGTGCTCAAAGCCAGCGATGTGATTGGAATGAAAGTTGAGGGCACGGATGGGAAGAGTTTAGGAACCATAAAGGATCTGGTCCTGGAGCCCGCCGAAGGGGATATTCAATATGCCGTCTTGGATTTTGGAGGGTTCCTCGGCATTAAGGATAAATATTTCGTGGTTCCCTGGGAGGCGATCACGTTCAATGCCAACGGTAAAAAGATTGTATTGGATGTCAGCAAAAGGGATCTCAAAAAGGCACCGGGATTTGACAAGAAGCATTGGCCTGATTTTAGCGACCAACAGCAGGAAGTACTGATTTATGAGTTTTACGAAATTCCTTTCGCACGGCCGGGGAATCAGGAGAAGAAATAGAAAGGGCGTACGGAAGCTTCTATAGATCGATCTTGTCAATCGACAGCGTGCAAACTCAGAGGGCAAGCGCAGTTTCCTTGGAGCGTCCTCTCATGATGGCGGCTCCAAGGGCCCAGCCCATTGGCCATTCCATGTCACCCATCTCGTTCCTTGGTCCAAATCTCTGGCCCTCAATGCTCCAGTTTCAAGCTTCGACACCTCCACAATGAACGGTGTGTCCCCCACATGTTTCCGGTACCAATACAATCCCGCTCTCCATGGATGCCCGGAGATCCAGGCGAGGTTCCTATAGCGCTGCGAGGACGGCTCATTCATGACCTGCTGATAGATAGCTTCTGCCTCTTCGCTGGATATGCCAAAGACAACGGTCATGGCTGCAAAGCATTTCGCCTTCAGCTCCTCGGGACTCCGGCCGGATAGGTCATCGTCGTTCATTGAACGGCTCCTCTCTCGGCAGAAACGTTTCTGCGCTTGCTCGATGCACTTCTTCGGCTTCCGTTCGTGCGGATTTTATAACTAGTCTAAGTCCGTTCCCGAAGCTGCGCAAGCACCAGCTAGTAGACATGCTCATCTGGGGTGGTGCGAGAGCCGGGATTGGCCCAATCTTGGTTTCTTTTTATAGCGGGCTTCCTTTTTTTTGGCGTCTACATTGTCATCCACACGACAATCGGGAATGTAGGGTTTTTTCTCGCCCTCAGACCTGCTCCGTCCTATGATCGGAGCGGGACGATTGCGCATGGACATTCAGAGGGAGAGGACAGCCCCTGTGGGTTCGCCAACGATCTTAGTGGTGGATGACGAACGGTCGATTCTCAATCTCTGCAAGGTTCTTCTAGAAGGGGCAGGCTTTACCGTGCTGGAGGCCGACGGCAGTTCCGAGGCGCTCAAAATCTGCACGCAGCATCGAGGCCCGATCGACCTGTTGCTTGCCGATTTGGTCTTACCGCCCCCGGGCTTTCAACTCGCGTCAAGATCCACCCTATTCCCACACGTCCACGGGCATGAACTGGCTGTGCGTGCCACCATGATCCGGAGTGACCTCCGCATCATCCTGATGTCGGGGAATCCCGATCAAGAACTGGCCATTCATGGGATCAAGCGGGGCACGCTGCCGTTTTTGGCCAAGCCGTTCGAGGGTGACCGCCTGATTGGGCTCGTGCACACCGTTCTGGCACAGCCTGCGCCGACCTTGGCGGTCAAACATCAGGCCGGCGACGCCAACGAGACCGCCTGGTACGGGTGAGCCCGTAGGCGTGGAGTGGGCATCCCATAATCCAAGAGGAGATTTGTCACCAGTAGGAGAGGTCATGGAATCAGGACCTCTATCTCAACATTGTGGAAGCGGTGAAGATCGAAGCGCATGGGAAGAGCTTTCGTATCTCGATCCGGAACGGCACTGGCTCCCTCACGGAATACTATTGCCATCCCGAGGCACCGGGGTATAACAAATTGAAAGAACTCCTACTAAAGGCAAAGTGACCCACTTGCCCACCGATTTGTCTCATCTCATCAGGCACACCACCACCGCGGTACTAGGGTACTCGCCAGCTCAACAAGGTAAGTAACGCCGATCATCTCTAGGGAAGATACCGAGTTCGCTATGTGCGAGGTGAGATTCGGTCACCCTGGAGGCGCAAGCGTCATCGGGCGGCCACGATGATCGATCGGGACAGCTGGTCTTCGGGAGCTATGGAGGAAGGGGGGCAGAACAAGCGGCTTCGGTTAGTGTTCGGTTTTTCGGACCTCGAGGCACTCCAGTATTTCGGTGTGAATGATGGGGGTGCCTAGCACGGCCTCCCTCTGTGCGTCTTGGCACCGCGCTTTATCGGCCAGTTGCTCATATAATAATCGCATCTTGTCCAGGTCTTTCTGGGAGAGTTTTTCAAGGTCCAACATGGCATTGTGAGCACCTTTGGTTGAACGGATCACCTCATCCAGCTTGAGTTGAATCGCCGCGCTGTCCCGATTCTGGGTGTTCTGGATCAAGAAGACCATGAGGAACGTCACAATGGTCGTGCCCGTATTAATCACCAATTGCCAGGTGTCGCTGAAATGAAAAAACGGGCCGGTAATCGCCCAGAGAGCGACAACCCCCAGAGCCATGCCGAACGCGCCAGCGGTACCGAGTAAGCGAGCGCAACCATTCGCCAGTTGATTAAATAAATTCGGTTGTTTGCCAAGGGGTGCAGAAATTTCCATATTCTGGATATTGTGTCTTGAGTGGGACGGCATAGGTACTAGGCAACGCCCTTGGTAAAGAACGGCTCATGTGTAATGACCTTGCTGAACCGTCGTGAGCCCGGGAAAGCGGCGCCCGGGGCAGCTGCCGCCCACTGGATGAGGTAGCGTGTCTCATTGCTCTCAGCTTTCGGCTGCCATAGCTCTTTTCCGCTCACGCGGGGGCGGGTTGTAGCTTTAAATACCTCACTGTTAACGCCTCAGCTTCGATGTAGATACGAGTGATGTCAGGGTAGTGCTGCCTGATTTGTTTTTCAATCCGATCGACCGCCGCCGTCACTTCTTCCGCCGAAATACCTGCACGAAACTGCACATCGAGGGCCAGCAACACTTCGTGTGGTCCGAAGTACATTGTTAACGGGCGCTTCGTCAGTTCCACAGCCGGATCGGATTTGGCCATTCTCTGAATTCTCTCTAGCGCGTCACGGCTTACCCCCTCACCGATCAGCAGTCGTTTACACTGAGACGCCAACACGATAGCTGCCCCCGCCAGTAAGACCCCAATGGCCATCGAGGCACTACCATCGAAGTATGGATTCTCAAACCATCCTGCGAGGAAGATGCCGAGAAAGGCGATGACAATGCCAAGAAGGGCGACAGAGTCTTCCAGTAAGACGGTGTAGGTGGTCGGGTCTTTACTGGCTTGTATCGTCTGAAATACCCCACGCCCATTTCGCTCACCCCGAAAGACCTTCCATGCCACGGACCACGAAATGGCCTCAAAGACGAAGGCGAAGGCCAAAACTACATAGTTCCATGTGCCATCCCCTAGGGGATTGGGATGGAGGATGTGAAGAATGCCCTCATAGAACGACATGCCGCCACCAACGGCAAAGATCAAGATCGCGACGATCAGAGCCCAAAAGTACAATTCCTTGCCATGCCCAAAAGGATGCTCTTCATCGGCCGGTTTCCTGCTCATTCGTAACCCGTGTAAGAGGAGCCCACCGTTCCCGGTATCCACAAGTGAATGGATGCCCTCCGCTAGCATCGCGGAGCTTCCTGTCATGGCACTGGCGATGAATTTCGTCGCGGCTATCCCAAGATTTCCAGCGATCGCGGCAAATACGGCGGTGTGTTTTTTTGTCAGATCCATACGTCTTCCTTATGCACCAGGTCTACAATTTGACTCGATATGATTCGTTGGAGAGTTTGTCCTATGGAATTCCTTGACGAGAATGAAAACCACGTGATGTTCTTTCTTTGCCTACCCTAGCCACCATCCTGTCCGAGAGTGGACGAAAGAAATCCGAAATCAAAGGGAACATCATGTCTTCCGGCAAAATGCTTCCCAGCATGAAGAGCCGGGTCTCCCGGTCATATCGAAACTTGTTGCGGGACCCTTTCGGCGTTTGGATAATCGGCCGACAAATGCGTTTGCAGTATCGAGGTGAAGGGGCAAACAACTTAAATCCATCATGGCAATACGCCTTTTCGCGTTGACCCATTTTGACAGCGAGGTGACCTTCATAGCGGTGTATGGAAGTCTGAGTCATAACGTGGTGGCGAGACACTGGTATGCCCCCTGGCGTACGCCACTCACTCCATCCGGTGTCGCCACTATGGGGGGCCTTCCCAGATGCCGAACCGGAGACACGGGGGCATAATACAAATCGAGTATTCACCAACAAAACGTATAACAAGGACAAGCAAACACGCATGCCCTCGTCCTGGAAGACGCTGCTGCAACCCGCGCAGTTGTGGACATTGCTCAAGGACACCTTCTCCGCATGGAGCGATGATAAGGTTCCGCGTCATGGAGCGGCCCTGGCCTATTATACGGTCCTCTCCTTGGTGCCCCTGCTCGTGGTGCTCATTGCGATGATCGGAGTCATCTTCGGCCAGGAGGTCACGCAAGGCTACCTCCTTGAGCAGATTGGACGTCTGGTGGGGCCGCAAAGCGCGGCAGCTATCAAAGATATGCTGGAACGGGCAAGTGAACCCTCCACTGGGATCGTTGCCACCGTCCTCGCCATCGGGACACTCCTCTTCGCGGCCTCGGGGGTGTTTGCTCAACTCCAAGATTCCTTAAACTCAATCTGGGGCGTAAAGCCCAAAGAGGGGCGCGGTCTGTGGGGACTGATCCAGGATCGATTCTTGTCCGTCGTGGGGGTCCTGGGAACTGGCTTCCTACTCCTCGTCTCGCTCACCCTGAGCGCCGCATTGGCAGCATTCGGGAAATGGTTTGGCGGATGGCTGCCGGCACCGGAGTTGGTGCTGCAAGTCTTGGAGCTCCTCATTTCGCTCGCGGTGATCACCGGTCTATTCGCCATGATCTTCAAAGTGCTACCCGATGCCCAGGTGGCCTGGCGTGATGTATGGGTCGGCGCGGTGCTTACCGGGTTGCTGTTTACGATCGGGAAATTCGCGATTGGGTTATATCTCGGGAAGAGTGATGTAGGCTCTGCCTATGGGACGGCCGGCTCTTTGGTGATCATCCTCGTCTGGGTCTACTATTCGTCTCAGATTCTGCTCTTTGGTGCTGAATTTACGCAAGTCTATGCAAACACAGTCGGGGGACGCATTGTCCCCTCTGAGCATGCCATGGTCGCGGATCCCCGAAAAGCTAATGCTCCCGGAGTCTCCGATCTCTTGTCTAGCAGCGGAGACAGCACGACGCGCACACACACGAGACGCTGGGCCGTGAGGGACACGGTTCGTTCATCCAGTCGAGCAGCGGCGTCTAACAAAGAGCTTCCCTGGTGGGTTGGACTCGTGGTGATTGGTACGGCCCTCATGCGATCTGCACGCCGGACAGGAAGGTGACCCTCATCTCCTACCCGACTCGCCATGAAGCGGAAGCGGCTGCATGCGAAACCTGGAGTACTGGTGTAAGTTGCGCACAAAATACCGCGTCCTCGGCAGTTGTGATGATGAGCCGGGAGGATGATATGAATCAAAATAGCTCAAGATGGCTGGCGTCACTGTTCGCACTAATAGTATGTATGTTCGCTCTACGCTCTGGGGTCAACGGCGCGCAATACGTTTCTATTGAATCTCAGACGGCGCCTATTCAGTCTCTGATTGTCGAGAATACGTCGTGGGCTCAGATGGGCGACGCTTGTCTTACTCTGACCATCTCGCTGACAAATACCGGGAACCAAGCCATTCAACAATTCGAAGTGCTCGTCCTGTACAAGAACAAAACAGGGGGTCTCGTCGGAGGACGAGGACACTTGGTGATGGAATCAGTTGAGCCGGGACAAACCAAGCAATTCACCCTCCCAGAGTACAGCCCTCCCGGCGACGATGGATCCCCCGTGATCACTGTCAAACCGATAGCGACGAATGGGTAATTCTAGATCCATGAGCGTGGGGGCATGCTATGTCCACAATCGAGTCGCGTCTCAAAGAATAAGAGGGGGGCACTCGGCGACAATGAGCACCTCTCTGGATGCAACACAAACATTTAACATAGCCTCGTTTCGACGGCAAAAGGGATCAGAATGCACGTGATCCAAATATTTCTTCCGGTTCGGGACAATAACGATCAGTCGTTCCCAGGAGAGAACTACACCCGCATTCGACAGGCATTGGCAACACAGTTCGGCGGATTGACTGCGTATACTCGTGCACCCGCCGAAGGCTTATGGAAGGACGAACAGAATGCCGCCCGCCATGATGACATTGTTATTTTTGAAGTCATGGCGGCTGAGTTAGATGAACAATGGTGGCAGGAATATAAACAGGAGCTGGTCAATATGTTCTCTCAGGACGACATTATCATACGGGTCCAGAACGTTCTGCTTCTTTGAAGGATGAGTGCAAGGCCGCTCGCTCAGCAGGGAGGTCTGTTCCCATTCCGAGGCGGCGCGACTTTCTTCATGCCTATTTCGTCTTGGCACTCGCATGCTCTACGTCGAGCACAATGCGCGCAGCTTCCTTGATGACGTCTACTGTGTCCTTTGATAGAAAGCGGCATGGTTCCTCCTTACCTTGGTTGGGTGTTAGGGAGGGAGTTGTGCCTGGGAAACGGACTTTCAGGGTGGTGGCTCCAGTGGTCCGGCCCAACCATTCCAGTCCTCATACGAGATCTCTTTTTCCTCTCTGCTCCCGCACGGTCGCGGAAGCTCTAGAAACCTTTATCGCTTCAGCCCAGCTGACCGGCTGTCGGAAGTCCTTGATCGCGGGGTTTCCTTTTTGGGAAGAATCGTTTTGGGGAAGACCCGAGGGGGGTCGGGTAGCAGGAACGCCGTGAATACATGGCTAGTCGTGGAGGACTCCACATGGCGCCCATGCCTACGGCGAAAGGGCCGGGCGGTCTTTTCTTCGGTAGTCCTTCGAAATAAAAGTGTAACCATAAGTGTCACCGTCGCCCCTCACTCCCCTCACACCCCACGCAATTGGATGCAACAGGCAGTCGGGAGCTAGGCCCTTGGTGAATCAGGCGAATCAGGCTGCTGCGCTATGGTTTCAGGTTGTTGGGGATTCTCGAGGGAAGCCTTTTGTAAACCGCAGGTTGGAGGTTCGATTCCTCTCGCCGGCTCCAACCTTTCAAGCACTTACGGTTTGTACCGAATCAGAAGAATCGGCAGGTGTTATAAGGGTGTTAGAAAGGTAGGCATTCAGCTTATTCGCAGCCGTCAGTAAATCACTCTCCGCTACGCTGTTATAACGTTTCCACATGAGCGGTGACTTGTGACCAATGATCTGCATGGCCGTCGTCGTATCGACCCCCGCCCGCCTCAAGTTGGTCGCTGCACAGTGTCTCAAATCGTGAAAGCGTAGATTCTCAATATTGGCGTTTCGGCAGGCGGTCTTGAATGCCGTTTTGACCTCTCGAATCGGATTGCGCTTAAACACAAACACATACTTGTGGGACAGATCCCGCACCTTTGATAACGATGCCAGGGTTGCCTTCACCTGGGGTGTCATTGGAACCTGGCGAGGTTTGTTGGTCTTCGTATCCACGCCACGCAAGGTGATGATCCCCCGATGCAGATCAACCCGATCCCATGTCAGATTGAGAATCTCGCCTAATCGCTGCCCTAGGTGGTACGCGGTGAGCAAAATCGGCTTCAGGTGCGGGGATGCTACCTCGTAGAGCCCTTCCCACTCCTCAGCCGTCAAGACACGATCCCGCTCATTGTTGGCGCATGGGATTGGGACGAGTGTAGCCGGATTCGTGGTGAGTAGTCGTTTCCGCTTCGCCACGTTTAAACAGTGTTTCAGAATGATGTGGTCATTATTAATTGTCTGGAGACTTGGTGTCTTGCCGTTAAACTTCTTCCGTTGAGCACGGTAGGCTTCCACATCCTCCGGGGTGATGGCTGTCAGGTGTTTCTTCCCAAAATACGGAATCAACTGAAGTCGGACCACGTTCACCCGGTCCTTGAGTGACCGTAGGCGCTGGACTTCCTCTAATTGCAGGTAGTCAGTCGCCCACTCCTCAAATGTGACCATCCTATCCTTGTCGCTCTTGATAACTCCTTTCATGAGATCAGTTTTGATTAGAACTTCCTGTTGCTTCGCCACGGTCTTATTCATACCGCCCACTTTCCACCGCTTGAGCTTTCCACCCTGAGCGGCTGACGCCAGAGTGAGTGCTCTGCCATCATCCAACACATGAAACTCGACATAGTATGACCACACCTTGGGACAGGGACAGCTAAGGCCCTTGCGACCTTGCTCACAGCGTCTACTGCATTTCCCCTTTCTGGTCAGTCCCATTGGACTACCTACCTTTCTGTGGCTTCTCGGCCACCCTTACGAGTTGGTTGAGAGTGATATCCAGTGCCTGACAGAGCTTAAGGAGTGTTGAGAGTTGGGGGTCAAGCTGACCGGATTCGAGTCTGGCTATGGAGACGTGATGCACCCCCGATAGCTCACTCAGCTTCCTCTGACTTAACCCTCGTCGCTCTCGCCACTCCTGGAGCCGTGTCTGCATGCCATAAGCTAGCTTAAAAGCACCGACTGTGTCAACCCCATTTTGGCACAGGCATGACCGTCTGTTGTTTGATCCACTTATCCAGCGTCTCTCGATCAAACCTAGTGAGCCGACCGACCTTCACATAGGGAATCCGCTTCTGGCTGGTCATTGTGTAGAGGGTATGGACTGATAAGCCGGTATATTGTGCGGCTTCTTGGATTGTGAGTAATCGACGTTCTATGGCAGGAACACTATTCATCCGACCTCCTTTGATCCGTTTAGGCACCGGTTCACAACCTATTGAAATTGCGGAATGTGCTATTTCTGCTCTTTTTGTAAATCGCCAAGGGGCGCACAGAACTCATCACTGTCCGGCAATCTACAAAGTGTGAGGCCAGACTAACCCGGACGTGTCTGGACTAGCTGAGACCTATCTGCGCTCATTGAGCCATTTCAGTACAGAAGTAAGGTGATACCGCCTCAATCTGTTACTACCGATAGAAGGGAGCCCCAGCTTCCTCCATCGTCGAATGGTGGACGCGCTATAGCCGAGGTAGCTTCGTAGATCAGGCTCACTCAGGTAGCGATCCGTATTCTGGCTGTTTACGTTATTCATGCCCCCTTCCTTCCTCTGTTTTCTCTGCAATCGTGCAACCGTTCAGCTCCTCTGGTGTTGGGAGAAGCAATTTCTCTTCGGGTAAGGGCTCTCCAATCACCAAGCGGTAGGGCTTGCCTCTTCCATGCTCCGCATTGGCGAGATAGCCCAGCAAGAGCGCTTTCTTGACTCGCCTGGAGGCAGAAGAGATATCGAGATGCAATATGGTTGCAACCTCAAGAACCGTGGCCCACTTGGAGGACTTCTTCTTTGCCTGAATGGTCCGTACCGCTTCGACGGTCTCACGTACAGTCAAAGGCACGCTCAGACCGACACCTTCAGCGAGTAGATCGCTAATGAGGGTTTGGACAACTGTATAGTCCTCCAGGGTTGCGAGAATGTGCCCGTTCGCATTCTTTTTTCGATTCAGCTGGTGAAGAATGGCATGGGCCTTAATCAGGCTGAGCAGCATTGGAAAGTCTCGACGCAATCGGAGGGCCACAGGGGGTAAAGCGTGAGCCAATTGCTTCGCAAAAGGGATGTTCACGCGATGTTCAACCTTTTCCAGCCAGTTTTGGAGATCTAGCCATTCGCTGAGATCAGGTTGATCAGTTAACCCGTCGGCTTGACGTTCCAACACCTTTTGGGTTTGCTCGCGGGTATCTGAGATCGGTACTGAAAGGAAGCGGGTTTCATTCTCAGGATGAAGCTTTATGGCCGTTGTGGAGCTAAGGAACCCGGAAGGGCCAGGGCGATGCAGCACCTTTGGCCTCCAACCCTCCTTTGTTTGTTCGAGGGTTTCATAACGAATACACCCCTCACTCAAGAGGGATCGTATGAGATAGGTGCCAAATGGGCCAATCCCAGCGGCTTCATAGAGTACGAGGAAGCGATGAGACAGGGGTTCTGTAGAATAGGCGAGCACTCGTTCAGACATGCCCGTCAGTTCATGATAGGCACGCTTGGAAAAGAATCTCAGGACTGTGGCTAGGATAAAGCTCTTGCCCCCGCTTGAGGGCCCCTTGAGAACGGCAGACACCATCCGTTCGAGAAATCGGCTGATCATGACGAGAAAAATGAGCTGAGCCGCGCGATCTTCGCCAACCACCCCACACGTCCTGATGGTCTCGATAAATCGCTCCAGGATATGGGGGGCTCTAGCTAACTCAGGGGGTGATGGAATGGGCTCCGGGGCCCGTCCTGAATCACCTGAAGTGGTCTCACCCTCAGGCGGTTGCAGTGTTGCATGGCTAATAAGGGAGAGGGAGGGGGGTGCCGAGCTGGTACTCTGCCCATTCCCTTCAACTCTGCTCGTCTGATCGTCCTTCATGGACTCTCCTTGGTGAAAGATTGATATTTGCGAAACGAAACGTCTCGCTCTCACCAAGAAGAAGATCCGGTTTTCGTTAAAAGTGTGACAAGCTAATGAAAACGATGACTTATGAGTGAGGTGGGGCGGCGGGCTAATCCCCGAAGAGATGTTGGCCTATATTCGGACCGAATTTGGTTGTGAGTTCTGTGAAGGCGTCCCTACGGGCTCGCTCCTCTCGTTTCGCAATACTGTTGCGATTCATGTTTGACCCTAGTTCCTTCGCAAATTCTGCAGCTGACAACCCATCCACGAAGCGCCGTTGGTAATGCAGTGCTCCAAGTTCTCGTATCATAACTTCCTGCATAGCGTTCTTAACGGCAGCTTGCAGGTCTTCTGGATCTTCCCCCTCCAAGGGCACGGGTATTGGGATGAGCGTGGGGTCAATACTTGGCAGAAACGAATCTCCCGAACGCCGTTTCCCTCGCTCATTATCCAGCAGAACCTCAAAGCCTTCCGCATCGGCTCTCTTCTCGGGCTTTTGTTCTGAAGGTTGATAGTCGTGGTGAGATAGTCCTTGAGTTTCTTTGCCAAGCTTGAACTGCACCCATGCTGGAAGCGGGGCACGTAGAGGGTCCCACGTGAGAAACGCTTTCCGTAATACTGCCAGAATATCCTCTAACTGTTTGGCTGAAGTATCGTGTATTAAATCGTCAGGTCCTACTTTTGTCTTCCTTTTTTCTTGTGCTTTTCCTACCTGCACCCTCGTCACCTCCTCTATAGCCTGTTCTATGAGAGGTTGATAGGCTTCGAGTAACGAATAGCACTTGGTTTCCTTTCGTGTACCCTGTGACAAGATATAGATCAGTTGCACATCCGCTTTGCTGAGCAAAACTAATTGTTGTAAATGCTCTGTCTGTTCAGCAGACAATGCATCCTGAACACTCCATTTGAAGTGTTCGACAGCATTCGTCTGCATGTCCTGGATTAGTTTCTTCCAAGCTGTATCAAAATCCATACTGGCGCGAAGGTCTGCGAATTCCACCTCTTCGATGTGACTGATTGTCTGAAAAAGAGCCTTATTTGGTGTCTGACGAATTGTTCGCCGAATGTATCGGAAGCTGGGCAGAAAACGAATGAAGACGGTTTCCGTGACGTGCCCGCGTTCCGTTACAAACTGCCTTGTTTCCCTCCATTGCACCCAGGCTCGAATTTGATCAATGGTTCGAAACCTCGGAAGTCCCGCCTTTGGGTTGTGCCATAAATTATCAGCAAGTTTGAAATGTTGGAACTCATAGTAGTCGGTTAATGGCACGATGCCGAGCCATGCAAGTTGATGGAGTTTGGTTTCTTCATCATCACTCAAGCTAAGGGATTGGCGACCGGTGAAATCCTGGGGCCTGGTCCCGCAAAAAGCATGAACCTTGTTTATCAAGGTCGTAATGTCATCCGATTGATTGGGCATGGCAATTATCCCTCAGCAAGATTTCCTGTCCAACACGAGGAACCACTAGACTGAAAACTGCTCAAAATTGGATATGCTTATCCTGCTAGCGTGTCAATTCTATTTTCATCTCTGCGTAACACACACAGATAGCCATGTGAACCAAGACACTTATTAATCGGGGTTGAGCGAATCGGTCTCACTCACGGCATCTTCGCAAGCCCCCGATGCAAGGGAATGAAGCGATCACCTGTTTAACTAGGCTTCTTTACGTCCCACCTAGTCTCTTTCCTAGTATGCCGCCCCTAGAAGTCAGCCATGATTAGTGAAGAAGCTGTCTTCATATAGCAGCCGCCAACATGTCATCCTCGGACCATGGGGAGGGCGCTATGGCTCATCCTTTCACATCGATCATAAGTGGCATTGCTGCTGTCGTCATTTCAATCTCCTGCGCTATGACCGCTCCCGACGTTTCCTCACAAATCACCGAAGCCTTCCTGCAACAAGCCGCTGCCGCTCAGCTGGAGCAAATCGATCTTGGTCAGTTGGCAACGCAGAAAGCCGAGAGTGAAGAAGTCAAACGGTTCGGTGCCCGAATGGTGGTCGACCATCTAAAATTCGGCCAAGAGGTTCGGCAGTTGGCCTCGAAGGGGAGATTTCAGCTCGTGAACAGATTGAGCGAGTCGCATACCGCGATGAATGCTGAACTAACTAGAACAGCAGGCAAGGAGTTTGATCGCGCCTATAGCACCTTCATCTTGCGTGAACACGCGATGGAAATGAAGCAACTCGAACACGTCGCACGTGAGGAGAAGAATCCCGCAATTCGTCAATGGGCAACCGATGCCGTACCAATGGTGAAAGATCATCTTGCTCAGGCCGAAACCATCGCTTCTTCCCTGGGCCTCGCGTACGCAGGTCTCGGTCAGTACTGGGAAAGATCCTAACATGCCGACCAAGGCTTGAACGGTCTTTGTGCATTTCTCTCTGCACGGTGTTGGTCAGCACGTTGGGGCTGGTGTCGCTAAATCGACCGATTGTTGAGTCATCGCCGAAGAGGCGTCTATGGTCATCTCCACGAGTCCCTGAATCGGCATTGGGGCATTCCCTCAGACCGATTGTATCCAAGCTTCGCGTTCGTTGCGGCAAATTTGTGATACAGCCCCAGGATCTCCGACATCTACATGACACAAGTCCTGTCGGGAAGTATTTGAGGCGAGCCGGTAAAGGGTAAACGGACCGCATCCCGGCCCGCGTCGCTCTCTAGGTTCACGACGAAACCTCGCTGAATCGAAGCCAGGTGCGTCACTCCAATCAATTGCGGCCCGGGGCAAGCACTATATACAGTAACCCCACTACAGCACTAACAAATAGAGCTTCTAGCATCAATGACATAGCCTCACCTCTCCTTTCATCCAGCATTTGTGGCGACTCTCACCGCACACCTCCGTGTCCTTCCTGAACATGGTCAATGCTGATTTGATAGCGACTCAGACTCGCTCAGATCCTACCTTCATCCCTGCGGCCTAAGCATTGTTGCGAGACTCAGTAATGAAACTAGCTTCCAGAGTGCAGAAGTCCATCGTGGACTCTTCAACCTTCTTCAAGCGAGGTACTAAAGCATTTCTTGGGCCACTCGTGATAACGCAGAACATATGGTATTTACGTCACTTTACTTTTTGATGCGAAGTTCGGCCATCTTACCTTCGAATCGGAATGGATCCTAACTGGATCGGATGTGATCCACATGTGATGAGGAATTAGGATGGTGTTACATGTGGGTTTGAGGGTTTGTCACCATGGTCAATATGGGAGAAGTGAGGAAGTAATATACCTACTGACTCTGCTTGCGTCTCAAATACATACAATCTTACAATACGCCTCCATTTACCTCCCTAATGCTCCGGCATTCAAATGCAATTAACGCTTTGTGAACGGCACGAGGCGAAATCATACCCAACGCAATCCACGAATTGTCAAAGGCTTGGATTTAGGAGAGGAGCCTATCAAATGAGAACGAAACTATGTCTCATATCCCTTCTCTTGTTTCTGCTCGCGGAGCCATTGCCGTCCTGGGCCCAGTTGTCGATTTCTGCTCAGTGGAAAGCACGTGCTATAGAGGCGAGCGAAACCATAGTAACGCTGCAGGCAAAACTCAAAAAGCTACCGCGGGAAAGCAAAGAGGCCTCTCTCCTAGGATGCAAATACATGCTTGAATTCGCATATGTGAGCCAGCTCACAGCTGAAGAAATAACTCATAAGAGAGAAACAAATGCAGAGGTATTTCATCTCGTCCTCAACGGTGGTGATGCTGGAATATTTGACTTGGCATATGTTTATACCAAGGAAGGCAAACACACGATGACCCGGGTAGATCACCTGCCAAAGGATTGGCATATTTTTTTATTTCCCGACCACCCGGTTCAATTCGGATTAAGCAGTGACGATCTATGCACATTTATCTTCAACATGTCTAATCCTTTTGAATCAGCATCTGAAGTAAATCCAAACCACCGACCAAGTCAATGAGTCGTTCCATTTGCGTAGATCCGCACATTGTAAAACAAATACAATGTGTGCCCTTTTCTATTACATTGTGTCCAATAAACAAAAGCCGGAGCATAAATGCAAAAGCTCAAAGTTGACCTCGCAAATTGTTATGGAATTAAAAAGCTCAGGACTGACTTCGATTTTACGGGACAAAAGGTTTACGCCATTTATGCTCCCAATGGAGCAATGAAAACCTCTCTGGCTCAAACGTTTAAAGACGTAGCTGAGAACATCGTATCGAAGGATCGGATATTCCCTGCCAGAACATGCAAGAGAGTAATTACCGATGAGAATGCTGTGCCTATACCAAAGGACAATGTTGTGGTCATTTGTCCTTATGATGAAGTTTTGGGTCATACAGAGAAAACTTCGACGCTATTGGTTGATGCCAAGCTGAGAGAAGAATACGAAAAGCTTCATGAAGATATTGATGCATCCAGGGAGAGATTCATTAAGGCTCTTAAGGAACAATCTGGATCGAGGAAGGACCTAGCTAGGGAGATTTCTTCGACATTTACAAAAAGCGATGTAGAGTTTTATCGCGCTTTGATCCGCGTTAAGGACGAGGTGATCTCTCAGAAGGACGCTCCTTTTGCAAACATCGAGTACGACATGATTTTCGATGAGAAGGTACTATCGCTTCTTTCTACGAAGGATGTAAAGACTACCATCGAAGAGTATATCAAGAGATACAATGAGCTGTTAGCTGCGTCTACGTACTTTAAAAAAGGTACATTTACTTACTATAACGCTTCCACCATAGCGAAGAGTTTAGCTGACAACGGTTTCTTTGACGCCAAACATACAGTGAGCTTGAATGGTGACAAGAAATTGGAGGTCACTACAGTCAAGCAACTGGAGGCGCTGATTGCAGAAGAAAAAGAAAGCATTTCCAAGGACAAAGACCTCAGGCAAAAGTTTTCAGAGATTGAAAAGCTAATTACAAAGAATGCGGCCCTTAGAGGATTCCAAGCGTATCTCAGCGATCATGAGGAGCTTTTGCCAAAGCTGGCAAACATTGAGGGTTTTAAGGAAGAGATTTGGAAGTCCTATTTCAAAGAGCGAATCGATCTTTATAAGGATTTAATTGAAAGATTTCAGGCCGCTGAAGAGAGAAAGAGAAAGATTGAGGAAGAAGCGAGTAAACAGAGAACCCAATGGTAATCGGTAATTGAGATCTTTAATGACCGTTTTTTTGTTCCGTTTAAGCTGATGGCTGAGAACAGAATCTCGGTTATTTTGGGACAAGAGCCAATGCTTACTCTGGGATTCACCTATGTAGACGGGACTGATACAGCTTCCGTCGATAAAGTCACCCTGCTGAAGACCTTAAGTACTGGCGAGAAGAAAGCTCTTTATATACTCAATATTATTTTCGAGGTTGAAGCTCGAAAGAAGGCAAGCCAGGAAACTCTATTTATAGTGGATGATATCGCGGACTCATTCGACTACAAGAATAAGTACGCCATCATTCAATACTTGAAGGACATAGCTGACGAACCGAACTTTATGCAAATCCTCTTAACACATAATTTCGACTTCTTCCGTACAGTGGAAAGTAGGTTCGTCAAGTACTCTCACTGCCTTATGACTACCAGAAGTATTGCAGGAGAGCTTTCTCTTAAACAGGCCACAGGTATTAAGAATATTTTCGTTAAAGATTGGAAACTGAACTTTTTCACTGATCCATCAAAGAAAATTGCTTCAATTCCATTTATCCGCAACATAATCGAATATACCAAGGGGGAGGAGGACGCTTGTTTCATAAGGCTAACGTCGCTGCTGCATTGGAAACAGGATTCTATTGGGATTGCTCAAAACGAACTCGACGCAATCTTCAATGAGGTTTTTGGAACAAGCGGTAGCTCAGAGAACGGTAACAAGCCAGTGGTTGACATCATAAAAGAGGAAGCTAACAAATGCCTTGTGGCAGGTGCGAGTATCAACTTTGAAAACAAGATAGTACTTTCCATCGCAATACGGTTAGTCGCAGAACGATTCATGACAATGAGAATTGACGACCCTTCATATTTCGGTGGAATCAAGTCGAACCAAACGCAGGCACTACTCGCCAAATTTAAGGAGTTATTTAGAGGTGAGACTGCCGCAATACAGATCCTTGAACGCGTAGTTCTTATGACCCCCGAGCATATCCACTTAAATTCGTTCATGTATGAGCCAATCTTGGATATGTCTGATGACCACTTAAGAAAGCTTTATACGGACGTCCTCGCCCTTTGAAATAGGCACATTACATCGCTTACTTTCGGATAGTTTATAATGAGTGCGATGTATCAAACCCTACTTCTCTCTATCGTCCTACTTGCCCTTTTTGCTTATCCATCCCACGCAACCGATTTCACGGGACGGGTGGTCTCCGTCAAAGATGGTGACACCATCGAAGTTCTTCACAACAAGAATGCCGAACGCATCCGCCTTGTGGGTATCGATTGCCCAGAGAAGAAACAGGCTTTCGGTAAGTGGGCGAAGCAGGCCACGTCTAACTTAAGTTTTGGTCAGAACGTCACGATTCAGACAACCGGCAAGGATAGGTATGGGCGCACGCTCGGTACTGTAGTATTGGCGGATAATCGCAACTTGAACCATGAACTAGTCAAAGGTGGGTGGTGCTGGTGGTATAGAAAATATGCCCCAGGTGATACAGTCCTGGAAGGGTTGGAACAGGAAGCACGAGAAACGAGGAAAGGGTTATGGGTAGATCCTCACCCCCTTCCACCGTGAGAGTGGAGAGCCTCAATGAAGAAGAGGCATGAAACTCCCAGCTAGATCTTCAAATATCTCCGCTTCAAGGCTAAGCGACAGACAGTTAGGAAATTCCGGCAATGCCACTTTCTCAGGATCACCGCTTTGTGATACTCCACCGTCCGTGAGGCAATTCTTAGGCGACCCCCAATTTCCTTGACTCTCAGCCCATCCCAGACCGCTTGCAGAACCTGGCGCTCGCGGTGGCTCAAGTCTTTGTAGCCTTGGGCGATCATGCCCCCCTCTTTCATGAGGGGAATAGCATTAGCACAAATAGCCGATCTATTCTATACCATTCTCCCTAGTTTACGTTGCCTAGCCTCCTCTACCTGCACATCGCGCTAGAGTGGCCACCCACCTTTTGCTCTGGTGTTGCATCCCTTAAGAGAGTCCTCAGCCCATGACGTGGGCAGAGTGCGCCATTTATGGGTTGGTCGGTAGCGGGCACACTTAAGACTAGTTCAGAGGAAAGTCCCAAGAGGTGGGCGTAGAATCCTCCCACCCTTGCGCGGGCAGACGATGCCACGCCCGTAATGCGCGTCGCTGGGCCGCACTATGTTGAGAAGAGACCCAGACGAGCGACCATTGCTGTTGCGCAGGAACGCACAGGTTCTTGTAGGGTGTTGCTGTGATCATCCATGTCTCAACACGATCATCTGGAGGCGGCGTTGGTGAGGTGACCGATTCAGGTGTACACCACCCCCCGAGAATCCATCCTCTCGGCGTGAGATGCCATTCATATTGGACAAACAAGGCCGCCCTGATTGTTCTGGGCACATGCAATCCCTGTTGCATATCCACCTCCCTTGTAAGCCGCCCCCCACAAGATAACCGCAAGTTGAATGCCAGGAAGGATATGCCCAGAACACTATGAGCGATTCGTACGTAGATGTAATGACTTACACGTGAAACTACTTAGAATCTACAGGCAGTACCAATATAAATGTGTCGCATAAATGAGAGTGTGAGAGGTCTATTTTGTATGATTACCCCACTAAGAAGACCCCTAGGGTAAGAGTGTAGCTCTCCCATTTTGCCCCGGTGGCGAATGCCTCAAGAGAGTCTCAGAACCACGACGGGTGGGAGGGTGTGCGGATTGCGGCAGGCTGTGGTAACTTCTACGTCGTTCCTTTGGCTATCGGATGAAAACTGATGACCACTGACTATAACGCGATTGCCTCGCAATATAAGCAATGCAAAGAGCATCCGTGGCGTTCGCGGATCGAGACGTTTTCCATACTGAAGCGTCTCGGGAACATTGAAGGGAAAAAAGTCGTGGATGTCGCCTGTGGAGAAGGGTTCTACACACGCAAACTCCGGCAGTGGGGTGCGGGTCAAGTCGTAGGCATTGATCTCTCTGAAGCCATGATTCGTTTAGCCCTCGATCAGGAAGCGCATCATCCGCTGGGCATTACATACCGCGTCGAAGATGCCTGTACAGAAAGAGTTCAGCAGGAGTTCGATCTCGCGGTGTCCGCCTGGCTCTTGGTCTACGCACGTAACCAGGACGAGCTCTTGGCCATGTGTCGTGGGCTCGCGAGCCGTTTAAAGCCAGGAGGACGGTTCGTCACCTTCACCGGGAATCCTGATCTCTACACCTTCAGGCATACGGATTATCGGAAATATGGCTTCACGATTACGCTCACAGACCACGCCTATGAAGGCGCTCCAATCGTCTGGACGGTCTATCTCGATGACTCCTCAATCCAGATCGAGAACTACTATTTACCCCTAGAGGCATACGAGAACGCGTTTACTGCGGCAGGATTCCAGGATTTCAAAGTTCATTTGCCGGAGGTTTCTCCCCATCCACAGGGGATGGAGGATGGAGCATTCTGGAATGACTATCTCGCTCACCCTCCTGCAGTGCTGATCGAATGTGTAAAACAGTGACCAGAAAAATGGTGCGTCTCTTGTAAGGCCCAACGGCTATGGGAGGGAAGAAGCAGACCTTTGGAGAGCGAGGGAAACAAGCCAGGTCCAACTTGAGCTCGCCCAGAATGTCACGATACAGAGTAAGTCAAAGAAGGTCGGTGCTGGTGGTATCGGAAGTATGCGCCAGGCAATACAGCGCTTGAAGCGTTGGAGCAAGAGGCACGACGAGGAAGGAAAGGGTTATGGATTGATCCACACCCCTGCCACCATGCGAGTGGCAGAAGCGGGGCAATACAGTGGTGTGGTTGCCTTGATAAATATCGTAGGAGACTACTCTTGTTGCCCAACCGTCGCCTCTGCTGCCGTGAAGATCGAGATGTCCTCCGCCCCGCATCGATTCAACAAAGCGGCAATCGCGTTGATGTGACACGCCTCAGCTGTGACCTCGAGAACCGGCCCGCCACGCCGAACGCCTTCAGGGTACAGAGCCTGACTTGAGTGACCAAATCCAAGGTAGTCCTTAAGACTGTCACACCAGCTTCTGTCGGTACGGGCCATGGGCTGAACCCCGGGGTGGTCGTAGACCTGCATATGGATAGCAGGAATATTCTTGAACTTTGCGAGTTCGGACTTCGTCTGTTCCGCGTGTGTGCGAGTGCAGAAGAAACCTGCAACCATATTAGCCATCATTGTCTCCTAATCATTCTCTGGGAAGTATGAGGTATTCGCGCACGGTTCATTCTGCATACTTCCTAAAGTCTATAACAGCAACCTGAATGCCCTAAAGATATTCTGGAGTACTAATATGTAGAACTAAAGAGTTACACGTGAGAAGGCTGCTTGGGATAACAGATAGTGGGCCAACAAAGTATAGGAAGATTGACGAAGAAGTGAATAGTGAAGCGCTGTCTTGTATGGTTATCACACTAAGCCGACACCCCTTAGTTAATTGCATAGATCCTTCAGTTTTGTTGCCCTGGCGTTGCAACCCCAATATGGGACCCGTTACCTAAGCCGGTGGGGGTATGCCGGTGCGAGGGGGGCTTGCGGAGGAGGTTGCTACCAGTAGTTAGCGGGAATGGTTCGTGTACTGGGGTTTATGGTTACTTCCACTGAGAGGGGAAGGACAATGCTGAGAAAGTCTCTACGATTGGCGACCGTGTATGCGGTGGCCAGTCTCGTATGCACGAGCGCAGCGCTGGCAGAACATCCTAGCAGCCCGCTGACGGTCGCCGTGTTTGGTGGATGGCCCTATAGTTCCACCCTAAAAACGAATGCGCCACTCCTCTACAACTCGGTCAACAACGATCCCGATGTGAGCCTCGTGATCCACGTCGGCGATATCCACGCAGGGAGCCAGCCCTGCACAGGCGCAGGATTGAGCCCGATCCCCACAGCCGCTCTGCCTCATTATAATCAGGAGATTTTTGATATCTTTCAGAAATTCACTGATCCCTTCGTCTATACCCCTGGTGATAATGAGTGGACGGACTGCCACAAAGCAAAGGAATCTACCAGCGGCTACCCCTTGAATGAACTGGCGGCTGTCCGCCAGCTATTTTTCCCGATTCCGGGGTACACCATTGGCGGCACCCCAAAAGAAGTGAAGTCCCAAGCCCAGGAATTTACGGTCCCCGCGGATGCGCAGTTCGTGGAGAACGTCATGTGGACCCAGTCCAATGTGGTCTTCATCACGTTGAACATCCCCGGCTCCAACAACGATGGGTTGCGCTGGAATGGCGGCACGGGTTCGCCGTTCTTAAACGAATCGGCTCGTCAGCAGGAAGTCACGGACCGCAACGCGGCCAATCTGCGCTGGCTAAACCGAGCGTTTAAGATTGCCCAAGCCAAGAAGGCCGGGGCGGTGGTGATCGCCATTCAGGCCGACATGTGGGATCTCACGGCAACGGCGGCTGGTGGTGATGGGCTGACAGGCTATCGTGCGTTTGTGCAGGCGCTGGCCACTAAGGCCGTCGCCTATGGAGGCCCCGTGCTGTTGCTCAACGGTGATACGCATCGCTATCGGGTGGACCGACCATTGGATCCGACCGATAGAACCGGATGTGTGAATACCACGACGACCACTGGCTGTACCGGTGGTGTGGTCCTTTCTCCGATACACTCAACGCAACCCGTGCCAAACCTCACGCGCATCACGGTGCAAGGCTCCACCAATGTACCGAATGAATGGCTCAAACTCACGATTAACCCCACCGCGCCAAATGTCTTTACCTATCAGAACGTCTGTTATTCCGAGTGCCCTTAAGCCAGGAAGGGGATACGCGAACGAAACGGCCAGGAAATGTCTCCTGTTCTTGTGTTGAACTCAAAATTTCTTTTTGAATCGACAAGAGGATGGTCGATATCCACAAATTAATCAAGCCGCAGGTGACAAGACGATCTTGCCAGACGGATTTTAATAGCCTCTGTTAAGGCTGCAATTCGCCTACCGCCTCCTTTTGCCCTGGTGCTGCAAACCCAATATGGGTCCCAAATACATTTCCTGGTGGGGGGCTCGATCATGCTCTTGATAGGGGAGCAAAGTCTGAGCCATTTCTGTCCTAAGAGGGGGAAATGGATACAGAGGAAATCTAAATGATCCAGATGTCTCACCGCCAATGGAATTGTATCTTCAATAAAACTAAATTAACTTAGGCGTTAATAATTGATCCTAGGGGATTGCCTAGTAGGCGAAGGCTGGGGTAAGCCCCTAGAGTCTATGATGTCGCTTCTACGACTTCACTTAGCGACGAAACAGAAACCCACCGACAAGATCATGTGATGTTCAAAAGTCAGCTCAAAAACGACTCTCTCCCATTTCTTTTCCTCACTCAGGGCAGGGGCTGCAATGGCTGCCAATGAAGTCTCACGGCGCGATGTGCTGTTGCTTGCCTCCCTTTTCGTTTTAGAAGTTTCGACGGCGGTGGTAATGACCGCCCTGCATATGAAAGGTGCACGGCCTTTCGACGTCTTCCTCTCCAGTCGGCCAGGCCTGGCATTTGGGTGTGCTCTTGCTACCTTGTTTATAGGTGGGACACTCGTTCTGAGACGATATCTCACCCACAAGCGGTCGCCTTCACGCTCCTTCCGTTTGATCGTCACGATGCATCTCATCACAGTGGTAGTTATCCTTGTCCTCGGTGAGCTCGCCGTCCGAGCCGTCGTGCGTCATGACTTGGGTCGTGAAAAGGTCGGGAACACCGTGTTGAAGCCGAGGGATTGGGAGCTGACGAAACGCGACTACCGGCCCTTTGTCGAGAAGAGCCGCTCTGACCGTGCGTTCTTCGTCCATGATGACCACATGGGATGGACCCTCGGAGTAAATAGGTATAGTTTCGATAAGGGGGAAGGACCCTATTGGTCAAGCAAAGAAAAGATCCGCGCCGCAGATCAGGATGTTTCGTACGTCAAGCTCAAACGAAAGACGGATATTGCCATCATAGGGGATTCCTTTGCGTTCGGCGATGAGGTGATATTTCAAGAGACCTGGGGAGATAAGGTAGATCAGATGCTGGGTGACGACTATAGGGTCCTCAACTTTGGGGTTCCGGGATATAGCCTCGGCCAAGCATATCTACGATACGAAACAGAAGTGGTCAAGTGGAAGCCGAAAGTGGTGATCTTCGGCTTCATCGACTACGATCTCACCCGCACGATGTGGGTCTATCCCTTTGTGTCCAGTGGTTGGGGCCTACCTTTCTCAAAATCTCGGTTTGTTCTGCGAGATGGAGAGATTCAGAACATCAATCCGAATCCGCTTTCCCCTGAGGAAATCTTTTCCGCCCCAAGGATTTCGACACTTCCCTCTATCAAGTATGACATTGGTTACCGACCGGGCGACTGGCAAAAACGGTGGTATCATGCTTCTTATCTCGTTCGCCTGATCACGAGTCTGTTTCCCGCTTGGTCGGCCCCGGGGGCCAACTTCTCTGAAGAAGCCATTCTGTCGACCAATATAGAGATTTTGAGGACGTTTATACGGTCGGCCGAAGAAGCGGGGTCGATTCCTCTCGTGGTGTGGTTCCCTAGTAGGACAGATCTTCAGAGCCTCAGCACACCCCTATCCCTCGGGAAGCGAATGTTGGATCAGGCCAGCATTCCCTACATTGATCCCAGTCCCTGCCTGTTAGAGTTAGATCCTGCTGTCCGGTTCCTGGATAGCCACTATTCGCCACAAGGCAATACCGCCGTCGCGAATTGTGTCTACGAGACTATAGAAACAGTGCTTGCTCAAGTGTCAGGACGTGTCCAGAAATAAGGCGGGACAATATCTCGTTGAAGGCAGAGGCAGCCACGCTGCAAAAAGCAAGAAATCTAATCGATAGCCAGCACTTATTCTGGCCAGATTAATCCCAAGTCATCCTTTTGTCCAGGTGCTGCAAATCCAATATGGGACCCATTCCTAAGGGGGGTGGGGGGTCTGCCGATCATCCCGGGGTGACAGGTGTTATTAGGGTGTTAGTCCCAGCAACAAGACGGGCTGAATTGAGATGAAGGGGTACGAAGTCAAACGACAACGAAATTGGCTCTGTGATTGAAGGAAGGAGGGATTGCCCAAATCTTCAAAGACTTGAACAACCCCTTGTAACTGATTTGTAAACCGCAGGTTGGAGGTTCGATTCCTCTCGCCAGCTCCACACTTCCCGCTGACATTCCAACCAGTTCGGCTTCGTCCTCTCCCCTCACCCGCTCATTCCATTTTGCTGGTGTAACCGAAAGTGTAACCATTTTTGATTTTTCCCGTTCAAAATATTCCGTCAAAGAACGTGCGGCGCGTTCGAGATCCGCTTCGTTTACGATGTTATACCGATCGAACACAGATCGAGTTTTGTGTCCGCTGATCGCCATGGCCACCTTCTCGGGGACGCCAGCGCGAACCATATTTCGAACGGCAGTGCGACGGAAATCATGCGGGATCTTTCCAACCCATACCTTTTCCTCTGTGCCTTCAACTTCAGTCATTCTTCCGAGCCCTACCGCTTCACAACCCTTCCTCCACGAATGCTTAAGCGATTCCAGCCGCACTCCGCCCCGGTGACAAATCCACGAGCATTGTGGCCAATTCTGATCACAGCGCTGCTTCCAGGCCGTCAGGACCCGCAGTAAGTCACCAGTGAGATAGAGAACCCGTGGTGTATCGGTCTTGGTGTCCTGAGCTCGCAAGTAGAGTTTGCCTTCCAACCAATTGACCTGATTCCACTGTAGCGAGGACACTTCCCCCATTCGCATCCCGCTGTAATAGGCAAGGGTCACCGTCACCTGGGCATAATCCGGCAAGGCCCCGCGAAGAGCCAAAAAGTCTTCGTGCTCAAAAAAGCCCGATCGAATGTTGCGCTCCTCCAGCATTGGGATATAGGGAATCCGGGCGACTTTGGGGGGCGTCTGTTGATGGGCCAGGCGAAACATCCGCTTTAAGATCCCAATCTCTCGGTTCACCGTGCCGTTCGCCGCGCCCGCTTCCTGGCGTTGGGTGATGTAAGCCTTGATCTTGTCTGTGGTGATGGCTGAGGCCCGCATATGGCTGAAGAAACCGGATAAGTGAGCCACATACTCTTGCAAGCGCCGTAAGGTCTTACGGGCGTTCATCGTGTAGTCTTGCTGGATCCCGATCACGAGATCCTCAAACTTCGTACGCTCGACCTGTGGGCCATAGTGCAGTCCTAATGCGACCTCCCCCTCTCGTTTCTTCAACTTGCGCCGGGCTTCGGTCTTATCCTCAGTCTCCGTGCTTTCGTAGAAGGGTCGTCCTTGCCGGTAATACTTCATCCACCATGGGCCGAACTCGACCAAGGCTTGCGTGATGGGATCGCGTTTCTTTCGCCGATAGAGCATGCCCATAAGCGTCCTCCCTACTCGTCAATAAGCTCCACGACTTTTACCTTCAAAGCCTTGGCGAGCCGCCTCAGCGTACTCAGTGATGGGTCTGCCTTGCCATTCTCGACGTTACACAGGAACGGATAGCCCATCTTGGCCTTCGCGGCGAGTGCCCGAATTGATAGTCCTTTTGCTTCACGGATAGCCCTAATTCTCATGTTATCTGGTTAGATAACAGATCTGCTTTCCCTGTGTCAAGCTGCCGCCATACGGAATGAGCCGCTTCCTCACAGACCTTGTTCTTGTCAATGAACTCGTCCAGGTCCCGGACATCCACATGGACTCGGCCCCCGGCACGAACCTGGGGGAGCTCGCCATTCCAGATCAGTCGACGTATCGACCAGGTCGACCGGCCCAGATACATGGCCGCTTCCGGCAGGCTATACAGGCGCTTGGTGAGCAGTGGTTGCTTCATCACATCCCGTTATCGGCCCTGCTGTCGTCTATGATGCCACGTGTGGCCTGATCCTCGATCAGCACAGGGCCGTTCTGCGGGCGGTCACCGACGAGCCCCCTGTTGATGGTGATGCTGAGGGCGTTGTCCTCTACGCTGATCTCTTGGCGTGGCCGCCCGTACAATAACTCCGCCGCATAGCGCTCCATGTGATCGGCTTTGCCGGCCAGCAGCCTTGTCTTTAAGTTCTCGCGATATTCCTCAGATTCAAAAAACTGCTGCCAGAACTCCTTAAATTCAACCGTGGCTTGATTGGGGGTGCCCATCTGCCTGCCTCCCGTCTTTTCTCTTCCTTTTTCAAACGGCATTCTCTTTTCCTCTAGTTCAGAACCGGATCGGCTGCCGCATTCCCCTGAGCCACCTGATTCACCTTCGTGAGGTCCTTCCTCATGGGTTTCCCTCTTCTCTTTAACAACATGTTCAACACTCCCCTCTCTAAAGAGAGGGGGACTGTTGTACAACATGCATCTTCAACACTCATGTTAAACAATGGTTTCCTTTTCAGAACAAGCACTTAAGTGGTTTGTTCAACATGTCAAAATGTTGTTGTACAACAACCCTTGTTGAACATCGTTGTTGAACATCAATTTCGGGCATTCAGGACCGTCCATAGGAGCTCTTTTCCCTCCCCTTGGAGGTGCACCCATTTTCGTCCGTCGTTCCGGGAGAGGGTCGTGCGGACATTGGGCAACGAGGCTCCCAGTTCATCCGCGATCGCTTTCGCGTATCGAGGGGTTCCGTCGCTCTCCAAAAGATTCCGAATCCGGTTTGGAAGGGGCAGCTCCGCCGCCATATCCGGCACGTCGGCCAGGTCATAGGGCTCAAACGTGATGCGGGTCCCGCCGTCCTCATGGCTAATCTGAAGGCCGATAGGCGCATGGAGCCGAGAGAGATTGGACTTCCGATTGAGGAGCCCGATAATAAGCCGATCCTCGCCCACCTCTTGCTCCTTCTTCAGTTCCCACGTCGCCCGGGCGAAATTCGAGTTGAACACGCTGCCGTAGAGCGTGGGACTGTCTTGTCCTTCTGCAAGGTTCTTGGGCGTATGCCCGATCAACAGCACCGAGACATTGAGCGCTCGTAAGGCAATAAAGAGCTGGGTGGTCGCCTCAGCGCTGGAATCGCCCCCTGTCGCAGCCAGAATGGAGTCCACGACGACGAACTGGATGTGGTCCTGCTGGATCTGCCGGATGAGCATGGGCGCGAACTTATGGAGCGGTTCCACGCACCGCCGATACGCCACGCGAGCCGACAGCAGGTCAGGATGGCCCATCTGAATGGCTTGGAGGCGACGGGCATGGACTGACACATCATCCTCGAAGTCGAGAAAGAGACTGTTCCCATTCAGAGCCGAGAATCCGGCCACGGACCCACCAACCGAGCTGAGCATGGCCAAGAGCAACGCGAAGGTGGATTTTCCCTGCCCACCATTCGAGTACAGAATGGAGATCTTGCCCTTGAACACGATCGGGTTGATGCTGAAGGTGAGCGGCTCAATCGGGGTCTGGCTGCAGATCGTGACGAGCGGCTCCCCAGCCCGATGCTTTTTCAAGACCGTCGCACAGGCATGCGGGAGCAACAGATCCCAGGGTGCAGAGCTGACGAGGTCCTCAAGCTGGCCTGCAAGTTTCTTATGGGTCACGGCAGAGGTCAGCGTGACGCTGATGCTCTCCATGAGAGGCCGCCCGAGGTAGTTAACGGTCAGTTCGGCCCGCTCTTCGCCATGCCGTTCCGCCAGCCGATCGAATACAAACTCCAGTGGGTAGGACTGAGAGGTCAGCCGATGCAGCCCGCTCACTTCCGTATGGGTCAGCAGGAGGTCCTCAGAGGATTCAGACAAGAGGTGCTGGCGAGACAGGGTTGCCAGCTCAGCTACGTCCATCATGCCGCCTTTCCTTGACGGATGGAGTACTCACGGAAGTGGTCAGCCAGGCCTTCGAGCCATTCTGCACGCTCGAGGTCTTCATAAGCCCGCGCCACAATCCCCATGAGCGTGTCCCGTTCATTATCGGTCACTTCACAATTCTGTCCAGAAGCCTGTTCGAGCACCCGCTCGGCGCGCATGCGCCGATCGAGAGCACCGAGCTCGAATTGAAAAGCAATGTGTGCACGATCCACCGGCTTCGATGGAGTTCGAGGGCGCATCGCATTGGGAGTGGTTCGAGCTGTGAGGAACAGGTCAGTGAGGCCAAGGCCGAGCGCACCACAGACCGCTTCGGTCTGACAGGCGGCGAAGCAGTTGAGGAGGATCTTGTCGTCCCGCAGGGCAATACTCAGGTCACGGTTCTGCCGGGATCCGTGGGCGGGGCAATGCCCCAGCCATTGGTCCGACCCGTTCTGCTTGGCATGTGTGGAGGTGATGATCTGGTCGAGGGTGGGATGACTCATAGGCGGTCACCAGTCCTCTCGGCAAGCATCAGAAACTCTTCATCGCTCACTGACTGCTGACGTTCGGCCTCGACGCGAGGCCGCAATTCGGCACGCCGTGAAATTTCCTTGAGAACCCCGGAGAGTATGTTCCCGACATGCTCAAAGCCAAGGTCCTGAGTCATGGCTTCATCGTCCTACTCTCTGAACGCGGTCGGCTTGCGAGCCATTCGTCGAGTTCTGATTTGAGCCATCCAATTGCTCTGGGCCCAAGTCTGATTGGCTTCGGGAAATCGTTCTCCGCTAGCCGCGCATAGATGGAGCTGCGACTCAAGGCCACATGACGTTGAGCATCTTGGGGACGAAGAATTGCCGCAGGATTTACGAGGTTGGTTGGGTCGGCTTCATTTGTTGTATTCATTGTGTCCTCCGGGCAAAAAAAAGGCATGCCGAGGATGGTGCTTCCTCAACATGCCTTTTGACACCGAGTATTCTGGGTGTGTAAGGATTCTATGTGATACTTTTAAGCGCTATCACATCCTACTAAATGACGCAAGCCCTCTAAGGGCGAATAATCAAATTCCACATTGGTTCGGTTTAATAGAAAGCAGCGACTGCACAATGGAAAAAGCTTAGTCGGCCTTAGGTTGAAGCGGTAACTCACCAAATCTTTTCTCATACTCTGCCACCCTTTCAGAAAGAAGAATAGACAACATCTTGGCATGGTTAGGAGAAAGGTAAAGAGTGAATAGCTCTTTGATGGTAATGGAATCCTTATTTGCCTGTATTATTTCTCCTCCCTTTAGCCGAAAGTCCCAAGTAGATACACTCAAATCAATGTTATTGGCATAGAATGAAGGAGTGTCTTCACTTTTAAGTATATTCTTCTCTCGCGTTTTTGGCGTCTTTGATTGCTTAGGCATGTATGTATTCTCCCGTATATGCGTCAGAAATAGCCGATGTTCTTGAAGGACGCCGATATGTCCTTTGTGTAGTTCCTCGCCTTATCCTTCTCCCAGTTGTCGTAGTTCTGGCCAATGGATTCGTTTGCTCTGCTGTACCTATTGCCTCGACCCCAGGAATACCAACAGCGGTAGCTTCTTTAATTGGCGTTCGATGGAGATAAACACTCAAGTCCTGTACCCGTGGAGTTCTGGCCAATGAGCCCATTGACTCCGCAGTAAAGTTATCCAATTTGCGAATCTGAGCGCTGAAATTTTCAAAGGATACACTAAGGGTAAGATCAAAAGCCTTAGCTATTTTCTGCAATGTACTAATCTTCCAGGCGGAATGATTGACGTTTTCTAAGACCGCGATTCGTTCCTGCGCCATGTCTGCGGCGGCCCCAAGCTCTTCTTGAGTCCAGGAACGACTTTCTCGAAGGAATTTAATCTGCATTGCGAGATAGGAGTTCAAGAATTCATTCAAATATGAATGAGCATATTCCTTACTATCGTGTAGGTCCTGTATCGTTTGGTGGTCTAACATGGACGTGTGGCTCCCTTTTCCTGTTGTCTGCAACAATTGCCAGGCGGCGATTTTCTGCTTGCTTCACAGCATCATGGGGGACATAGCGATTGTCCCTTTCTTCAGAGCCAAATAATAAGGTGAATTCATAGGCAGGATATGGAGCTTTCACCTTGCCCATTTGAGGAGGCAGCCTGGAATCGATTGGCCCCCGGCAAATAAGGAGCCGAAGCGCCATCCTGCCGTTAACTTTGATCTCTTGTACGTCAACCGACCCAACTGCGGCAGTTACGAAGTTAGGTAATATCTGGTCGCCGCATTCTTTCAGCTGCTTAATCTTAAGATTCAGTTGGGCCAATTGCTCTAGGGGCAACCCCTGCAACCATGAAGTAATAGGGTTCGGCTCTTTGCCATCCGCATAGTCGTACAGTATCGATGCCATTATAATATAATTATTATCATGCGTCAAGCTCCAGACTTGACCCTGGCTATATTAAAACTATTATAATAGAATTTGTGCCTAGGTTCAACTCTCAGAATAGCGTCTCAAAAATATCCCTGTACTGGAACGCTCAAGCATAGTGCCTCCATATCCTGGAGGGAGCCATAAACAAACTGCCACAAGCTAACTGCTGCCGTCCGCTCACCTAAAGCTTCAACCTATACTGCCAGACCGCGCTCCTATACCGCAGCAACATCCTCAGCTGTTTCCTCTGTCAGCTCCTCCGGTAACGCAGCCGGTGAACTCACGATGGCACAGAACCGATCCGCTTGCGCTTGCAGCGCCGGGTCCACCGCCTTCGTAGTCAGGGAGAAGGCCTAGTTCTCCCACCGGGCAAGGAGCGTATGTTGAAAAAGGAATGTACCGCCAACTCGCCATTATCATCGTCCTATCCTCACCATTGATTTCCTGCAAGGGGGACAACATCCGAGAAGGTATGTGTCCAGATGGAGAACCCATGTTTGTTCCCACCAATCTGGAAACTGGCGTTCCCTGCGTATGTGCAAGAGAACCAACTCGTGACCAGTGAGACAGAGAATTTGCTCACCAAAGTGCAACCGTCAGAACCAGTCGAAGAAAGGGTGATCAAGCTGCGCGAAGACCTCGAACTGGAACAAATAGAATTGGAGGCACGCCTGAAAACAGTGCTCGTGGCTCTGCAAATGACGCCCTGTGGCAAAGCGGCGCGAGATAGTGCATGGAAGCTACTCGGTGACATCAACACCAAGATCTCGCAGATTCCAGACCGAGTCAAACAGCTCAACAAGAATTAGAAGAGGCGCTTCTCTCCAAGATCCCGCCTCACCTGCCCAAATCGAGTACTCCTGCTGGCCAGCCGTAAGCCGCTCATACAGCCAGGTACCTGCCCAGTTCTGGACATGGCGGTCCTCAGCGATAATGGTCCAACACTTCATGGAGCCTTTATGAGAACCATGATCCTATCGATAATCACAATTGGCCTGTTGAACTCGGGAATCACGGTGATGTATGCCGCCAATTCCCTGACGGAAAAAGAAGCCAGTCCCACGAGTAAAGAACGCCTCACAAAGGGTACGATCAAGGGCACGTTGCTGGCGATCGCGGGAGAGTATTACTACATCGCAGATGAGGACGGGATAGGGATAAAGATCCATATAGACAAGAGTACAAAGTTGGATCATGTGAGGCCGGGGGATATGATCAAGGCATATGTCACAGAAGAAGGCCATACGAGGACGCTGCAGCGTGATAACTGAGTCATGGATTGGGGGATGTTGGTGTATTGGTAAATGTCGGGAATCGTTTCCTATGAGATTCCCTCTGGTGGTGCTCATCGTGGTCATCATCTGCTGCTCCGTATTGGTTCCTCCGGCTTGGAGTCA
Organism: Nitrospira sp.; assembly: GCA_024760545.1. Lineage (NCBI taxonomy): Bacteria > Pseudomonadati > Nitrospirota > Nitrospiria > Nitrospirales > Nitrospiraceae > Nitrospira > Nitrospira sp. The sequence continues at coordinate 4,236,904 of CP060501.1, read as the reverse complement.
AGCTCCTCCTGACCTACAGCTCACCGCAGGCGTCGCCACGATCCTCTACTTCCCATTTAAAGCGGCATTTGCCCTGGGGGGTGGACTTGTCGGTGGAGTCGTCTATGTATTGTCGGGATTCTGTGAGATCACGGCGAATAGAATCTGGATCCCGAGCATGTATGGGACCTACATTCTTTCGCCCCAGCATCTCAGTCTTGATCGTAAGATACGTTTTTTTGCCGTCGAACCCAAAATCGACTAACTTGGCGTGAGGGAGACATGTTACAACCCAAGCGAAGAACTACAATGAACCCCGTACCTAAGAAGCTTCCCGGAAAGAATCCCGCTACTCGCATGAAACTCGCTCGGGGAGTGGCTGGCGCGACCATGAGTGACCCATGTACACCTACACGCAAGCGTAAGGCTACGAAGAAGAAGGGTAGCCGCAAGAAGTAACCCAAGCCTACTCCCCTTCTCGTACCGCGAGCCGCTCAGAGCCCCCCTCCTTTCGGATGGTATTGGCTCCACCACTGCTTCTGGCAGAATGCCGCCACATTTAAGCCTGGGAAAGGAGCGTTGATGGAGCTCGCAAAAGAAGTCCATATATTCTCTTCAGCGTGCGAACACATTCTCTCGACTATTGCTCAGAACCGACCCCTCACCCATGATGAAGCCCTTTTGATCGAGTACTACTGCGGGGAAGTCCTCTCTAAGATTGCCCCTCACCTGACCAAATCAAATAATCCTGCTAAGCAGTCGTAAGCCGCTCATACAATGACGACGGTCAGGTGTCCCTAACGTCAGCGCCTCCCGTATTGCGGCTCGGGGATTCACGATGGCACAGAACTGACCCGCTTGTGCTTACCCCGGCCACTCGTGTGTCCTTTCGTTTTGTTCTAGAGCACGAGGCGGTGGCGGCGCGATGGGGCGAGAGCCTGGCATAAACCTGGGTGCATGTGAGGCTAGAAGGATTCAGGACCTGTTGAATCACGGGAAGATTGGCGCCGTCGATTGCCAACCAGGATGCGGCAGTGCGTCGGAGTTCGTGAATCCGCACATCGTGCAAGCCGATCCGATCGGGGATGATGCGCCAGGCATGCTCGACGTTGGTGAGGGTGTACCCACTGGCGGGAAGAAGAAAATAATGGGCGACGAGACCGATACGCCCTATATGGAGATTGGGAAATGCTCGCCCTTCTAGTGACACAGGCGGGTACGGACAAGGCTCAAGGATAAGCCGACTCGCTAGGCGTCCGTGCCGATTCTGGGGGTGAGTGGCAACCACGGGATGCGCCCGGTGTCTGGAGGTTGCTTGAGTGAAGCCTTTGGCTCAAAAGAAGAATTGTAGCGGTTTACCTTCCTGCAACTCTTTCCTTTCTGGTTGGTCATAGAACGGGCCTTGGAATGCTTTAAGGAGGGCATCACACATTTTATCATTCTCGCATGCCTAATGAACTTTAGGAGTTGTTCGTATGGTAGATATGCGTACATTACCCTCTTACAACGCCTTCGGGAAACTCGAACCAATCCACGTCTGATGGGCTTACATATACCCTCAATAACCTTCGGGACTAATGACAGCTCCTTGCGCCTCAATTGATGACTCTCCTACAATACGCCACTCTATACTAGCGGATTCCAAGGACTACGGAGATGAGCCGTTCAGTATCCTATAAAGGCTACATCATTCGGCCTGCCCCTCAGCATCTCGTGGAGAGCGGCCTGTGGGGATTGAACCTGTTCATTTCATGGTCCACTGAGAACAAAGAGCACTCTCATCATTTTTCCAAAGACGAGGCGTATGTGACGAAGGACGAGGCCGAGATCATGTGTATTGACTACGGCAAACTGATCATTGATGGCCAAGTTCCTGGCGAATCGGTTGGATAGCGCACAGGGGAAAGCAGGCAGGATTTGATTAGGGTTCTCGAGAAGAAGGGTCTTCTGCCCAAGGAGAAGCCATAGGGCATGGTAAAGAAGGATATTGCCAGGCGAATTGAGCAGCACGCGGACATCTCGAAGGACGAGGCCGCTGAAGTGTTGGAATGGATTCTGAGCCTTCTCAAGACCACCCTTCAGGCAGGTGAACCGATCATCATCTCCGGCTTTGGTAAGTTTACGGTCCGAAATAAGCACGCTCGCCCGGGCCGGAATCCACGAACAGGCGAAGCGATGATGGTCTCGGCCCGCCGAGCCGTGACCTTTCATGCGAGTCTCCCCTTCAAAGCGGCGGTAAACTCTACATTGGCAGAATTCCGAGTTAGCCGTTCCATTCACTGACATGCTCAAGGTCAATCGACATGAGCCGCGCAGTATCCTATAAAGGCTTCACCATTCGACCCGCACCCGAGCATCTAGCGGATACCGATAGGTGGAGTGTGAAGCTTTTTATTTCGTCGTCCGCTCCAAACAGGGAGAAAAGCAAAAAGTTCTATACAGCCGATGAGTTTGCGACGGAGGAGGAAGCCACAGCTCACTGCATTGCCCTTGGCCAACGGATCATTGACGGCGAGTTTCCCGGTCTATCGGTCGGATAACTCAGCCGGTTCGCTGGAGCCGCTGAGGGTTGAGGAGGCGATTAAGGATCTGCTGAAGCAGTAACCATGGAGACCATCCACAAGGGCAGAAAGATTGTTACGGCCGTGCGGCACGTTGGCCACACGTGGCTGATTGAAACAACGATCTGGCCAGCACCCTCTCATGAGGAAGATGACCCACAGGTGGTTGAGACCATTGGAGCACCAGGACAAACAGAAGACGAGGCCCATGCCAAGGGGATTCACATTGGGCAGCACATGATAGATGCCAGCTGTATCTAGCTATTCTGCCTCCTCGAACGTAGAGGCTGGCAGATAGGATAATATTGGGAAGAACCTTGGGCTATTGGCAGTGTAATCTCCACTCGGTTGTTCAGTCTGGTATCCGATAAGAGGTGAGAACCGCACTTTGTCCACAGTTATAGCAAACTCCAGGTTGAATGACTGAACCAAGTTTGCGAAGTCTTACCCAATAAGTCTGGATTGCCTTTTGGAGTGGTCGGGGTGACCTTCGATAGCCTGCAGCAGCATCCCGAGCAGTATTTGAAAGATGGCTTTGGCAGACTTAGAGCATTGCTGCCTGCCCTAGCAATAACAGCGCAGCGACCCAGGTTGACAGCCCACTCGAATAGTCATAGGCTTCTTCACCTATAATCCAACCCACAACTTGCCGTCGGGTTATGGAAGACCCTCCGCCGACACCTTGTGAGAACACGGATGTCTATGCGGCGTCCCCCTTTCTTTTCTCCCGCTTGCACAAAGAACTTCACGAGTACATCCGTGCCTGCGACTGGCTCGTCTCCTCCGCAATCTCCTCTGGCAAGGGGCCGGGAGCAGATTGGATGTGAACATCATACACACGTCAGAAAGGAGTCCTGTCTATGCTGCCTCCACCCCAAACACGTGTAGCCGTTGAACCGGCATCATCGCTGAAGTAGCGCACGGCGTGTATACACAGTCGTGCAGTGGATGAGGTTCGCTCAGGAGATGGGTCCAAATCGGGCCAGCTGCGATGTCTGGAATGTCAGGCGACCTTTCCCGATCCGCTGGCAGCCGTCGAAGATCCTCTGTAAATCGTTGAGGCCCTGGCCCTGAAGCTTGGAGCCGCTCACTATCTCGATACAGAGGCTGTCGACATTGCGAAAGAACTGACGTCCCTTGGAGGAGCGTCGGTGATTCTGGCGACCGCGCCGGACAGCAAAGCCATATCGGCGCTCGTGGGCGGACTCGGAGTGGGGGGGAAACTGCTCGTGGTTGGGGCGTCGACCGATCCGATCAGTGTGGCGCCCGTTCAACTGATTCTCAGCCGCCGGTCTATTCAAGGATGGCCGGCAGGGACCGCTCGGGATTCAGAAGAGACATTGAACTTTTGCGCCCTCACGGGCATTCGGCCCATGGTCGAGACGATTCCGCTCCAACAAGCTGCGGCCGGCTACGAGCGCATGTTAAGCGGCAAGGCGCGGTTCCGCGTGGTGTTAACAATGTGATATCGGACGACACGGCGATCGAGATATACCGATGGACGCGGCGCATGGCGCACCGACTACCCCGTTCACCACATTCAACCCATTGGAGGCAACCATGAGTCTTCGAACCGTCGCAAGCAAGTTTGTGGAGCTCTGTCGACAGGGCAAGAACTTCGACGTGATGCATTCGATGTACGCGCCCAACATCGTGTCGGTTGAAGCCGATGGCAAGGAAACCGCCGGCCAGGGCCCGGTGATCAAGAAATCCGAGGACTGGGTCTCCGACAAAACCTTCCACGGCGAGACCGTGGCCGGGCCGTTCTACAACGGCGCGACACCCGATCAGTTCACCGTCTACTTCACCCTCGACGTCACCCCTAAATCCACCGGCCGACGGATTACCTTGGAGGAGGTCGGTGTCTACACGGTCACAAACGACAAGATCACACGCGAGCAGTTCTTCTATGATGGCGACCACTGACTGGGCCAGCAGACGACTATGAACAACCGCCGGAAGACCGCCATCGTAACCGGAGCCTCGCAAGGGATTGGCGCGGGAATTGTCAACCGGTTTGTCGACCAGGGGTACAACGTCGTGGCCAATTCCCGTAATGTGACCCAATCCACCGAAGTCGGGGCGTCCGACCACGTCGCGCTGGTGGACGGCCACATCGGCGAGCCAGCCACTGCCGCCAAGGTCGTTGAGACGGCGCTGTCCCGTTTCACGTCGATCGACGTCGTAGTCAATAACGCTGGCATCTTCTTCATCAAGCCCTTCACGGACTACACAGCTGAAGATTTCAGGGCGCTTATTTCGACGAATGTGGAAGGCTTCCTCTACCTCACCCAATACTGCGTCAAACACATGTTGGCACAGACAACCGGCGGAAGCATCATCACAATCACGGCGGCACTCGCCCGTAACCCGATCAGAGGCGTCACGGCCGCCGTGCCGATGATTACCAAGGGCGGCCTTGAAACCATCACCCAGCACTTGGCCATGGAGTACGCCAAGGACGGCATCCGCGTGAATGCCGTCTCTCCGGGCGTCGTTACGACGCCGCTTCACCGCGAGACTCCGAAGGCTATGATGGAAAGCCTGTCGCCGATGGGCCGCCCCTCGACAGTCAAAGACATCACGGATGCCGTCATGTACTTGACCGAAGCCGTGACCGTCACGGGGCACATCCTGTACGTCGATGGCGGTTCCCACTTCGGCCGCTGGTAATGAAATGGAGAGTGCATCATGACTGCCGACTCAATACGTGCAGAGACGCGGTTGAAAGAACTTGGCATCAAACTCCCGGCGCCGCCGAAGCCGTTCGGCACTTATGTGGAAGCGGTCCAGACGGGCAATCTTCTGTTTCTGACCGGGATGCTGCCGACGGAAGACCACGAGGCGAAATTCGTTGGACGCGTTGGCGCAGAGCTTGATGTCGAAACAGGTCGCCGGGCCGCTCACCTCGCGGCGCTGAATGGCCTCGCGGTGGTGCGACAATATTTGGGCTCGCTCGACAACGTGACGCGGATCGTCCGACTCGGTGTGTCGGTGGCGACCTCAGGAGATGTTCGTGATCATCCGATAGTTGCTGACGGGGCGTCGGAGTTGCTCCAAGCCGTGTTCGGAAAAGACAAGAACCCGTGCCGTTTGGTCTATGGCGTCGCAAGCCTTCCACTCGGCGCGCCGGTCGAGGTGGAATTCATCTTAGAAGTGCAGACCTGATCCAACCGGCAATGAAGAACTTTACTATATGTATGACGATACGTCGCGAGACCACTGCACGGTCTCTCATTTTGGAAGGCTATCATCAAGGAAGGAGTACACCACATGTGCCATTAGATCTCGATGATCGGAAAATTTTCGGCCTATGTCTTTAAACTGACCCTCCTTGCGACCGAGCTCGGGCTATTTATGCTATCCGGCGTGTCGCTCAAGACATAACCGTGACAGAGCAAAGCATTGGCTGCATCTTCGAATGGCCAAAGATCAGAAATACATATTTCAGGCACGATGATCCGAAGAAGTTGTAAGGAGCGATGCGGATCTTCCGCGACAGCGTGCCGGACAAGGAGTATCCCGTCGGAAAGATCTTTCAGCTTATCCCGTTTGGGGCCATGGTGAAGCATCCTTGTGGGAAGTTTCCCACGATGAAGGGCTGGGAGTTTTTAGATCTGGAAGTCTCCAAGAAAGGGACGAAGATCAAAGAACGAGGAGAACAGGTCATCAAACATTCACGCATATATGCTTTGCATGCGCCCGTCCTTCGTTCGCCTTTCCTCCTCCGTCCCCAGCGGAGTCATGAAGAAATCGAGCGCTCCTTCCTTTGCATGGGGATAGTGTAATAGGGTTCGTAGACCCCAAGGCCCCGGTCTAATTCCAGAGTCTCATGATAGCCATGCGCGGTGGGAATCAGCACTTTTCGAGCGGCCACTGCGGACACGTGGTGCGGCACCCGATCCGCAAACATCAGCCGCCTTTCCTCGATGACGATGTCAAACTCATGGATCAATCCCCCATCCGTGTAAGCGCGGCTGACGAGAGCCCCCGTCTTATCGTCCGGGCCCAGGATAATAAAGGCCTGATGTCGATCCCACTCACCATTCGTCCGTCGATAGGTGGCCGCCATCCGAAGACTCACAAAGCGCCCCCCCGCCTCCCAACTTCCGACCACTTCCTTCTGAATAGATCGTTGCTCATGAGGCAACTCCACCACACCTTCGAAATGTCCTAACAGAAACCGGACATGTTCGAGCGCGGCACTGGGCTTTTGCGGTTCATGGACGGGATCGAACCGGAACGGCTGCGCCGTCCCGGCATCGACGAGCAAGGTCTTTGCCTGAGTCGCTCGTTGAGCCAACCCCAATACCGCCTCCCATTCCCGAGGGCCGACGAATTGGGAAAATAATTCACATCCATGGCCCACCCGCAGCATCGCCACCGGCGCTTGCTTGCAAGGCCCTTGGCAGGCCGTGGGTGATATGCGACAGCAAATGCGTTCCGCCTCAGACTGCAGCGCGGTGGAGGTGGCCTCAAAACCTCTCCGTTGCTGACAAGGCTCTCCGTCGCAGAGAAAGAGATGGGCGTCCCCTTGGGAAAAGTACCGTTTCGCACGCTCCAGGGACGCGTCGAATTCCCCTGAGGTGTGCGTGATCGATTGGGACTCGAGATAACGGCGCAGATCCGCGACCGCCTCCTCTGTACAGATACCCAGGCCGCTGACGACTAGTGCGAGGGTAAGACTGTCTAGGTACAACCTATCGGATTGACTGACTGGCTGCGCTGCCATACATCCTCCTTGATTCTCGGGAGTGCGCCCCTGGAAGCAAGGAAACCACGCTCACACGTAAGTCATCCAAGAGCAGCCGTATCTGCTGCGCCGGGCAGGTCCGATGATTGCACAGACCGATGAATACTCAGGCCCAGACAACACTGTATGCCGGTCCCCCATCAGGACCAGTATGAGTCCGGAAATAATGGGAGGTCACGTGTTTGGCCTGTCTGGAGTCATCTGCCGCTCCAGTTCGCCCGGCTCGAGCACTCCGCATTGTTCGAGTACTTCAATCAGCGCCCTGGTGTAGTGCTCGTAGTAGTCCCATTTGATCTCGCCAGCACACGAATTTTGTTCCCACGCCGCGATCGCATGAATCAGATTGTGCCTGAAATCCTCCCATTCAAAATGGCCTTCCTTGGACAGCGCCAGTGCCAGACCGAACACCGTGCGTTGCCATGCTTCGGCAAAGAACAGTTTTCCTTCGCTCCGCGGTGGCGAGTCCGGTTGCCCAAGCATTTGCGTCGCGGCATATTCTTCGAATCGAGTAAACATCAAGGGCCTTATCTGATTGGCGGAGAGGGAACCAGTGCCACTCCCATCATGGCTTCTGGTGTGACCAGCGCAGCAAGTTGTGCTTCGGTCAGGTGTTCCGAGTTCGCCGGCCGTTCAGGAAGGACAAACCAGCGGATCTGTGCGCTGCTATCCCATACCCTCACTTCCTTCTCTGCCGAAATCGGCACACCGAGTTCACGGAGCACGGCGCGCGGTTCTCGCACCCCACGCGCCCGGAACACCGGATCTTTGTACCAGTAGGGCGGCAGGCCGAGCACCGGCCACGGATAGCACGAGCACTGAGTGCAGATCACCAGATTGTGCACCGTTGCACTATTGGCGACGGCTTTCATGTGTTCGCCTTCGGCGCCTGTCATCCCCGGGAAGTTTAGTTCGGCGATGGCCTTCGGCGTATCCTCCAGCAACCGATGTTGGTATGCTGAGTCTACCCACGCCCGCGCCACGATACGAGCGCCGTTAAACGGGCCTGCCACGGTTTCGAAATGGCTGAGCACCGCATCGACGGTATCACTGCCGAGCACACCTTTTTTGATCAATAGCGCTTCGAGTGCGTGGACTTTGGCCGCGTTGCTGGCTTCGCGGTTCTCATCGTACTCGAATAGTTCGGCCATGCGTGGTCCCTCACTTGATGTTAGTGAGTTGACAGAAGATAGACATCGAACAGGTCGGCATAAATGATAGTGTGAGGTTCACTCTTGTCCCTTCCCCAAATGTCCGAGGCGTGAAACGCCACCCCATACACCTGCTGCGGTCCGACTAAGCCGTCTGGACCGGTGGATACAAAATATTCGAACGCGCCCGGGTACACTTCACTGATGGTCCCCCGCTTGTTCCGCAAGAATCCCGGCAGTCGGGTGTGATCGGCGGCTTTCGGATCGGCGACGGTGACGGTGTCGCCGACGCGAAAGCGGGCCGGAGCCACCGGTGTGCGCAGGGCGGAGTCCCCGTGATGGAGATACCTGATGACCTGTTCCTTGAGTGCGGGATTGTGATGCTCAGGTAGTGCCGCCTTGGGATTCGCACGGTAGTGCTCGGTCAAGGTAGCCAGCTCTTCGGCGGCAATATAGCCGCGCTCGACGAAAAATTGACTGATCCCCATTAGCCATTTTTCGTAATACCGATATTTAAAGTATTCGAACGGGTGCATACCTTCGGCACCGGTCCGCAGTGAGGCCCAAGTCCAGGTGTCCTTGAACGTAGTCGGTACTTGCGCAATCGGATATTTCGGCAGCGCGTTCGCCAAATGGGCGCTTTCCGCCATCATCACGGTGTGAATGCCGAAAATGCGCTTTTCCCACTCTGCCATGAACACTTTTTTGTCAAAAAAATTGACCGGTCCAAGATTCTCCAGACCGCCAATGTAGTGTTGGAGTTTCATGACACCCTCCGATTACAAGACCGGTTGGGCAACGGGATGACAAGCAAGGTCGTGTACGCAATCGAGAAATCCGCGTTGGAGCATCGCGCGATCTAGGTGACGGCCGATGAACACGAATCGACTCTGGCGCGTCTCCGTTGACGACCACCGCTTTCCGGGCTTTGCGTCCAGCAGCATGTGTACGCTATGAAAGTAAAACTGCCGGGCCTCGCCCTGGAAATTCAACACCCCTTTCATGCGCAGGAGGTGTTGCCCCTGTCGTTGAACGAGCTGATTGACCCAGCGATGAAAGCGCTCCGGGTCAAGGGGTTGGCTGGTCTCCACCGCGCAGGAGGTGATGGACGTGTCGTGGTCATGGTCGTGCGAGCCTTCCAGAATACCGGGTTCGATCGCCAGCACATGGGGCAACGAGAACCGGGGGACGCCGAGGAGCGTCTCGGCTGCCACTTCGGAGTGCGTGGTGCGGATGATAGCCGCGACCGGATTGATGGCGCGCAGATCGCGTTCCAGTGGTTCGAGGGCATCACTCTCCAGCAAATCAACTTTGTTCAGTATAATCAGATCGGCAAAAGCAATCTGTTCACGGGCCATGTCATCGTCAAGCTGATGCTGACGATTGGCTGCATCGACCAGGGTGACAACAGATTCCAGTTCGACGAGGGCCAAGAGTTCTGCGTCAGCCAGAAACGTCTGTAAGACGGGCGCCGGATCAGCCAGCCCTGAGGTTTCGATGATGAGGCGGTCAAGCTTGATATCATCGCGTGCCAACAGCACTTTCACACCGGCCACCAGGTCGGTACGCACGGTACAGCAGACGCAGCCGTTACGGATCTCTATCAGCGCGTCTTCGTCCGCGACGATCAGGTCCCCGTCAATCCCGACCTCGCCAAATTCATTGACGATTACCCCGATATTGGCGCCAGTGTGGTGCGTGAGGACATGATTGACCAGCGTCGTCTTCCCGGCGCCGAGAAACCCTGAAATGACGGTCACTGGTATTTTCCGTGACATCATTGCATATGGGTGAAGGGTCACAGGTTCAGAGTGATCGGTCTCTGCGTTGACAGGTAGTGGTGCTCTGAAACATCGCTGTTGGGCGCTAGCGGCTACCGTTTAGTCGTCTACTCATAATACTGACTTGGCGTATAGGGAGTGAACCCTTTCATCCCGAACACTCGACCAACTGCAGGCACTTCGAAGATGAGCAGGGCATCGTGCAAATTCCTTATGAGAGCGCCACCGTCTTCGACCAGTTTGAAGGGTTGCCAACGTCATCATATTTTGAGCAGGCTCAGTATTCCGAGTCAAGTTCCTTTTAGGCGAAATTCCGAACCGCTTGCACTGCAAATACCATGCGACCCAAAGCTCTCCGTAGTTGCCTCGCCGTACTCCGCCTATAGGCAGCCTGAAGCAGCGATTGAGGGCAAGGGCCATGGGTCCCTCGCAGTCGCGCTCGATCACCAGCAATGTAACAGCGACCCAGGAGTGTCTCTGGCTCGATGTGCGCCAGCGATTCATCTTGTTGGTCAGCTGCCTCGGGTGCGGGGACTTGAGACAGTTGGGAGAAGCGACACTCCCTCTCCATCATGGGGAACAACCCCATAGGTCGAGTGGGCTCGGCCAGGTCGCCAAAGCCTGCCAGCTGATAGGCTATTGCCAGGGACAGTTTCTATCGCTTATTCGAAACTTCAAGAGGATGTCAGAAGACGAAATTTAACCAGTGAAGATGCGGAGGGGCGATGGAACCCAAGTTGAGTCAGGAAACCAAGGACCTGTGGGTTGCACAACCCGAATAAAAAAGAAAGGTGCACTCGTTGGGTGTCGGGTGGCGCGGGAACGATGACTCACGCATTGGTTCGCGGAGTTGCTCTTGGTACAGCACCCTTATGTCACAGAGCGACCTGTCTCAAGTGAATGAGCCATAGCAGACCGAACGCGGAGTGCAGCAATATTACATATTCCTGATCAGCCACTAGTTATAATTAGCCTACAGTCCCCTCACCTCTTTAACCTTTACCTACTGGACGATCTCCAATAGCCCTCAGACAGTTGGACTTCTGTCCCTACTTGGCCCGATGCAGGTCGATTACTGTCCCTGCCTCATTGAGTTCCACGGTAACCATGGAGCCTTCAGCGATATTCGTCGCTTTCACCTCAAGCCTCTATAGCGGGAACTCTTTATCACCCTCGCTGGTTTGCAGCTTGACGATCTTCTTATCCCTCCCCATATAGACCAACTTCCCAGTCACAAATTGATGTTCACCCTCCTCACCCTTGAGATGCGTATCAATGACGAGATTATTCCCGTCCAGTATGAACGAAACTTCGTCACCGGCTTTGAACGTTTCATGTCCGTGTCGTCGAGAGGCATTCTCGTTTGTTTGGTATGTAGTCCCGTTCGCTGTTTTGACTGTGAGCCCGCCTGCTTTCGTCACCACAATGCCGGTAAGCTTCCTGTGGGTTGCATCCTGTTTTTCAGCTGAATTCGCGGCAAGTGGGACACACAGAATGAGCCCCATAAGTATTGATGCGACGAAGAACCCCCTTGTCTGCATGCCATCCTCCTCGGGTTTATCGGTTGAGTTATGCCTTTACAGGGAACTCGGTGTACATCATTTCAAACGGAAGGAATGGAAGAGGTTGCCATACGCCACCGCCTTTCTCACAAGGTGCCGCCGGTGAGCCTTCCAGGACCCGACGGCAGGTTGTGGTTATTATCATGAAGACCCATTAGGCTAAGCCCCATTACAAAACTGTCCATACTCCAGATCCCTAGGCCGGACATGTTCCTCGTGCGCTGTGACGATTCTCTATGGGAGGAAGTTATGAAAACATACTAATTTACCCAGCTTCCGCCATACCCACGGCATATGGGACATGCTCCCGGAGGTGGCAGCCGACCAGACCTGATGGCGTAAAGATGGTTCTACGCAGAGTCATTGCACGTCAACTATAATGGTATGGCTGGCCGCTTCACGCTTGATTGGAGGTACTCTCGATTGATTGACTGGCGCGGGAAATAGTAGTTCCCTTCGACCACCTGCCCCTCGCTGCTTTCGGCTAACGTCGCCCCATTCCAAATGGCTTTTGGCATGACAATCTCCCTTCACGGCTTTTACCCAGCCATAAGAGTGTAAGAATGTTCAAAGGAGTTCGATCTCATGCGCTATTTCAAGCATGCCCGTTTAAGCCCCACGCACCTTGAGACCGTTGAGAAGTTGCAGGCCGTCTCCAACGAACTTCTCACCGAATTATTCTCTGAGTCTGGCATCGCTTGATGTCGTGAACAAGACGACCAGCGAGCGGCATGATTTCCTCGGCTCTTGAGTGAATCGTTAGGCAGTTCTGTCTCTGACCACGCTAAGGTGAACCCATCTGATTCAAGTAATTCTCCGCCTCGCCTCGCTCTGGTAGCTTCGCATCGCCCTGCTGCCATTGATGGGCGAATTGAGTATAGAAGTGTGCTGCGCGTCGAGTATCTCCGATCTTGGTAGCAGCGCGTGCCGCCCCCAGTAACGAACGTGCACGATTCGGGTGTCTGAGGAGCGAAGTCGAAAACTCGAGTGCGGCTTCTTTGGGGTGGCCCGTTCGCAACAGTATCTCGCCGAACAATTCGTGTGGGGGTTTGATCACTATAGGCGGGCCTGACGGTGGTGACATTGCTTCCTCCAGTGCGGTGGCGAGTTTCATGGTTTTGATCGCACCGTCAACGTCATGCTTTTCGAGATTGACAATGGCGGCGATTTCCAGCTCTTGAATCTCCGTCATCCTGACCACTTGCGCGATGAAAGGCTCTTTCTCGCCGGATTTTTCCTCACGAATGGTGGCAATCTCGACTCTATACTTTGGAGCATCGCGCAACCCCTGCACGGCTGCGACTAAACCCCGCGTGAAGAGAGCTGGAATCTGAGGGATGACGACATATGCTGGTTTGGGACTGCCCCCCACCTTAGATTTGACGTCCTCCATCCCCGCTCGAGGTAAATCCAACAGGGGCGACGCCGCGTCCCATCGCTCTGTCTCTGCCACAAATGCGGCCGTCATGCTGGCATAGGTGAATGATCCGAACATCAGATTGTAAGGGTCATCTTTCGGAAATTCGGCGAGGCTTTGTCGCATAATGTTGAGTAATTGTTCCGCCTTACCGTAGCGTCCTTGTTGCAAATAGATGTACTGCAACCAATGCAGGCCGTGGTAATCGCGCTTGCTGATGGGCAGATTGTTCTGCTTCACCCATTGATCCGAAGCCGTCCACGAAGCTTCGTTTGAGGCTGCAGCTTCAGCCCACATTCCGAGTTGCAGGAAGATGTGCGAAGGCATGTGAAGAGCGTGGGGGGCTGCGGGGGCGATTTCGGCATAGCGCCGCGCGGCGGGGAGTGCTTGGGCAGCGTGTTCGGGGTCGTCATATGCGTGCAGGATGTAATGCGCTGCGCCCGGATGATTGGGATTCTTTTGGTACACATCAGAAGCGATGGCACCAGCCCGCAATCGAATTTTCAAACCCGCTGGATCATCCGCACCGACAGTCCCTATCAACGAAAGCGCATAAAAAAGTGCCACCTCCACATCATTCGGATAGTCATGGAAGAGTTTTTCCATTGCTGCCGAGTATGCACGGTCACGGGCAGGCTTCTCGCCCTCGCCATACAAAACCTTGATCGCATGCAAAAAGCCGAACTCGCGGGACGTCAGTATCGGAATGTTGGTGATCTTTGCGAGTACCTTGCGCGCCTCCTCAGTCTCCTGCGGATCACCCCAGAGCGGGTGATTGTGCGCCATCGCCTCGCCCCAGTAGCCCATCGTGCAATTCGGGTCAATTGTGGTGGACGCCCGAAACTCGTCGAGTGCCACTTCATACCAGAAGGAATGAAGCGCGGCCACCCCCCGCAGGAAGTTCGCTTGCGCACGGTTAGAGCAGGAAGTTGGGAAAACTACCATGCCCAGTTTGCCTGTTCTCTCCTGTCCAGCTAGATTGTATGGCTGCTCGGTTGTGCAGGCGGCGAATGCCGCTGTCATGAATGCGACCAGAAAAAGTGCAGTTCTCTTCAAAAAACCGGGATATGACATATCCTAGGACCAATCGGTATCGCCGCTGTCACGCCCAGAATCGGGTTGCGAGCAAGAGCTGTCGTGATCGTGACGATGCTCCCGCCGGTCTTTTGCGCTAAGATTTGTTTGATGGATAGTTGAGTGATGTGCAAGAAGCCCATGACGTTCGTCGAGACGAGCACTCTGATGTCTTCGGCGGTGTAATCCATGAACGGCTTGTTGATGAAGATACCGGCGTTATTGACCAGTACGTCGATCGACTCGAAGCGAGACAACGCCGTCTGGATGATCTCGGCTGCAGTGGCTGGTTTGCCAAGATGGCCATCCACCAGAGCGACCTGGTTGGAAGCCACGACCTCGCTGGATTGGGTCACGTTCCGGGAATTGGAAACGACGTTGAAACCTCGGTCGATAAACCCCTTCACGATTCCCGCGCCGATCCTCTGCGAGGCTCCGGTCAAGATGGCTGTCTTCCGTGAGCTGCTCATGGTTGTATACCTCGAACGCGTGTTGTCACTAGGAACAATCCGCGTCGGTAGCGTCGACCGCCGATTGCTGCCTCCTACGCAAAGGGTTCCAGTTTGGATAAGACGGTGGGAAGAAACTCTGCAATCGTCGGATGGATATGCATTGCGCGCTGTATGACCGTATAAGGCGCCTTTGCATACATGACGTCCAGCAACACGTGAACCACTTCATCGCCTCCGGTCCCAAGAATCGCCGCACCCAGAATGTGTTTTGTTTCAGCATCAACGGAGATTTTGATGAAACCTTGGGTTTCTCCCTTCTCCACAGCCCGGCCCACTCGGCTCATCGGATGTTTCGCCGCGAGTGCAGCACGCCCAGACTTTCGTATTTCGACGTCCGTCATGCCGCATCGGCCTAATGGCGGGTCTGTATATAGAGCGTACGCCTGGATTCGGTCCGACACGCGGCGGTGGTCTCCGCCCAGGAGATTGTCCGCAACGACCTCGTAATCGTTGTAAGCCGTATGCGTAAAGGCGCCGCGGCCGTTACAGTCACCCAGGGCCCAGATGCCGGACACGTTCGTTTGCAGTTGATCATCAACGACAATGTAGCCTCGTTGGTCGGTCGCAATCCCTGCCCGATCGAGCCCCAGGTCGTTCGTGTTGGGAATACGTCCCACCGCCAGAAGGACATGCGTGCCTACTACTTCAGGCGGACCCTCATCGCATCCGATGCCCACAGCGATACCGCTGTTGCGCTTCGCCAGTGATATGCATTTCGCATTCAATTTGGTCTGTATCCCCTCTACTTCCAAAATTTGGCGCACGGCGTCGGAAATATCTTCGTCTTCACGCCCAATCAGGCGCGGTCCCATTTCGACGATCGTGACTTCACTCCCGAAGCGGCGATACATCTGGCCGAATTCCAGGCCGATATAACTTCCGCCAATGATGACGAGATGTTCCGGCAAGAAGTCGACATCCATCATTGAAGAGTTTGTGAGAAATGGGACATCTTGAATCCCCGGCATCGCGGGAACAGAGGCGCGTCCTCCAACGTTGATGAAAATTTTCTCGGCTTGCAGGACATCATCGTTGACCACCACAGTGTGGGACGTCTGAAAGCGAGCATGGCCTTGGATCACCGTACAGTTTTTGAGTCCTCGCAACCATTCCTCCACGCCCTTATTCGACCGTCCAGAAATTTCGTCCTTGCGTTCTTTCACCCGTTTCATATCGACGCGCACATCGCCATTGACAGCAAAACCATATTCGGGGCCTCGGCGGGCAACATGTGCCGCGTACGCGCTTGCAACAAGAGTCTTTGTAGGGATACACCCCGTATTCACACAAGTGCCGCCAAACTCGTGGCGTTCAATAATGGCGACTGCCATGCCTCCGGCCGCAAGCCGCGCAGCCAAAGCCGGGCCTGCCTGACCAGTCCCGATGATGATGGCATCGAAATGCCGCGGCACCAGACACCTCCTTTAACAAAGATTGCAGGTCACTCTACGCGAATCGCCGACGATGACGCTTTCGTCGCTTACGTCGGTAGCACCGTCCCCGCCTGTTCCGCCACCATGTATGCGGCATACCACTCGGGCCAGTTTTCGTCGCGCTTTCCCCCCAGTACGTTCTTTTCGTGTACTCCGTGGGCAGATTCTGCACGCCGAAACGCGCTCGCCAAATCGCTCACCGATGCAAAGGTCGTCGCCGAGGAGTCGATGCGACCGGGTAATCGAGTTGTGATTTCCTGGAACAGCCAGCCGTTGCCGTCGGGATCATGGAACGAGGCGAATGAGCGGTAGCTGCGATGCTCGGGATCCGGACCACTGACCCGGAGCCGCCCAAACAGATACGGTTCGTCCTTACCAGCGTACACACCGCTGGCGTCATGAAACACCTGGCTGATTTGGATACCGCGATCAAGCAGCTCTTTGCGGGCGGCCTTAATGTCGGAAACAATCAAGTACAAGCCTTGGGCGGAGCCGGGTGCGGCCGCGGTGACATTCGTACCGAAGATGACCGAGCACCCGGAGCCTGGCGGTGTGAACTGAATCACGCGGAAGTCTTTACCGTTGTCGTAGTCAGCGTCGAGCCGCCACCCGAGCCTTTCATAGAATTCCTTCGCACGGCCGACATCCGAGACGGGGATGACCACAATCTCGAGCTTCATATCCACTTTTGCGGCTACCGCCTTGCCGATCGTGTTGTCACTACGGACTTCAGTGGTGCTCATGATTGCCTCCTCTTGTTTTGTCTATTGGCCGATCATTTCGTTCTCCGTAGCATTTGTAATGTCCTCTTTGATTGACTTGTTCCGACGAGGCTGAGCATCACATTGATGCGATAGTCGTCGGTAAAGGCTTCAGAGGAAGAATCCGAATACAAGAATTGAATATTAAGCGTCGGAGTATCATTCGCCGACGGAGTGTGTACTTTCTCCTTGATTCATCAACTAGGGAAAACCCGAGCTGTGGTCTTTCTCGATCATATCTAGCCTATTAGCCTGACGCTGTACCGTACGCAGCTCGATGTTATCGTGAAGAAATACGGCCGCTGTTCCCGAGCAAGATGCGTCTCGATGCATACAATGACGGCCACGACAACCTGTCTCGCACAGATCCTGACTCATGCTCGTACGAACACAGATGCCTTATTCGGTCTCGTTCGACCAGAGGCGTTTTATGAACGACCGGTCCCCGAGCGCCACCGGATAATTTTTTACCTCGGGCATCTCGAGGCTTTTGACTGGAACCTTCTGAGCCAAGCAGTAGTGGTTCCATCCTTCTCTCCAGAATTCGACCAGCTCTTTGCGTTCGGCATTGATCCGAAACCAGGACAAACCCAACAGGATGAGCGCTCGGATTGGCCGGAAATAGCAGAAGTGCGAGAATACAACCGCCGCGTTCGGCAAGCACTGAGCGATGTTTACAACCAGACATCAGAACAACTGCTCTCCATCGCACTGGAGCATCGGTTGATGCATGCCGAGACCTTTGCCTATCTCCTCCACTCCCTTTCGATCGAACACAAGCATATCCCCTTGGTAGCATCACCTCCCCAGAGCGTAGCTCCCATTCAGGTGATGCTTGAAATCCCCGGTGGAACGGTCACGCTAGGTCAATCGCGCGAGGATGCCTATGGCAAGAAGCAGTTTGGATGGGACAACGAATTCGAGAGCCATGAAGTGACGGTCGCCTCGTTTGCAATGAACAAATACAAAATTACGAATGGAGAGTATCTCAAATTCGTTCGCGCCGGCGGTAGCCCGCCTCACTTCTGGAGGAGGCATAAGGGCCAGTGGTACTGGCGAGGCATGTGGGAAGAAGTTCCGCTGCCATTCGATTGGCCGGTCTATGCCACTCACGAAGAGGCGTCCGCCTTTGCAGCTTGGACCGGCAAGAGATTGCCCACCGAATCCGAATTTCATCGAGCCACGTACGGAACGGTACATGGTGATGAAGAACGAGTCTATCCCTGGGGCAATGAACTGCCTGATAGCCAACGGGGTAACTTCGGCGGGTACCGATGGGACCCTATTCCCGTGACCGCAACCCCGCTGGGTGACAGCGCATTCGGAGTTTCTCAACTGGTCGGGAACGGATGGGAATGGACGTCGACGGCCTTCCAGCCATTCCCTGGATTCCAAACCTTTTCATTCTATCCCGGCTACTCGGCCCAGTTCTTTGGTGGCGACCATTACGTACTCAAGGGTGCGTCCCCGCGAACAGACGCTCGATTGTTGCGGCGATCATTTCGCAACTGGTTCCGGCCCGACTACCCTTATGTCTATGCCGGATTTCGCTGTGTGGAGGACTAACTGGATGCTCTCAGAAACTGAGCAAGCCAATGCCGCCCAGGAATTCGCCGATGCAGTAAGCGATAGCCTTAGTAAGGTGGGCCAACGCGAACTCCCTTCGAAGTATCTATATGATGATTTGGGAACGGCACTGTTTGAAGCAATCACCCTGCTACCAGAATATGGACTGACCCGCGCTGAGGGGCGCCTCCTCCGTCGTCATGCCGGGGAAATACTCAATCATCTTCCACCCCCTATTACAGTCATAGAACTGGGAAGTGGCACCGGACGAAAGACTCGCTGGCTATTGGAGGCACTTGCCGACCGAGAGCCAGTTGCCTATTTTCCTATCGATATATCCGCCGCAGCCCTTATTAAATGTCACCAAGAACTAGGAGCCGTCGGCGCAATGAGCATGGTCGGGCTGGAGAAATCGTATTTGGAAGGGCTTCAGGAAGCGGCGGCTCGCCGAAGACCGGATCAGACCCTGCTGGTCCTATTCCTTGGAAGTAGCATCGGCAATTTTGATCCGCCGGCAGCAGAGAATTTTCTGCGCGACATCCGCCACCAGTTGCAGCCCAAGGACGCACTTCTGCTTGGAACTGACGTGGAAAAATCGATCCATGATATGTTGCTGGCCTACGATGACCCGACGGGTGTAACTGCTGCTTTCAACTTGAATCTGCTTGCTCGGATTAATCGGGAACTCGGAGGAGACTTTATCCTGCGGCACTTCGAGCATGTCGTCCGGTATGACGAAGTGGATCGGCGCATCGAAATGCACCTCCGCTCGACCAAGAAACAAACCGTATCGATTCGGGCCGCGGACTTTACCTGTACCTTCAGAGAAGGTGAAACGATCTGGACAGAAGCCTGCCACAAATTCCGAGTTGAGGAGATTTCTGGCATTGCTCAACAAACAGGATTTCTGTGCGAAGCTCAATGGCTTGATTCTGAATGGACGTTTGCCGAGAGCCTTCTGATCGCCGACTAGTGAAGTAACCCTCCCTCCCGAAGGAACTGCTCGGCGACCTCCTTGATGGGCTGATGGACCCCGTCCACCTGATAGTTCAGTTTACGCATGGTTGCGTTACTGAACAGCCCAGCCAATTCAGTGAGGGCTTGCCACAACTGGGGGTTGGCTTCGAGACTTTCGCTCCGCACGGCTAACACACAGTCATACGGTGGGAAATACCCCTTATCATCCCTGAGAGCCACCACATCCAAAACCGACAACTGGCCATCAGTGGCATTTCCGGCCACCATGCTCACCTGTCGTTGATCGAGTGCCTTGTACAGCAATCCGAGGTCCATGGTCTTAGGCGATCCCTGCAGGGGAAGATGATACGTGTTCAATAACCCGTCCAATCCATCGGGTCGCTGCTGGAATTCATAGCCCACACCAAGGTTCCAGCCTGGAGAATACCGCGCTGCGTCGCTCAAACTTTCAATCCCGTTCTTCCTAGCATCGTCTCCACGGATCACCATCGCGAAGGTATTATTAAAGCCCAAGGACTCCATCCATTCGACGCCGAATTGCGCCCGATATTCCGCTCGGACGAGGGCCGTTACTGCCGCTGGATCATGGGCAGGCGGTAACTTCAGAATCGTCGTCAGCGCTGTCCCCGTGTACTCCGGATAGAGATCAATCTCTCCACGCACGAGCGCTTGATGAGCCAACATGGTCCCTCCCAAGTTGAGTTTTCGATCAACGCGGCGGCCAAGCCGATGTTCCAGATGTTGTGCAACGATCTCGCCGAGGACAACTTGCTCGGTAAAATTCTTCGAGCCGACCGTAATTGGAGGTTCCTTCGTACAGCCGACGATTCCTGCGGCCCACAGTCCAGTGATCAAACAGGCGATAACTTGTGTTCGACCCATTCGAGACCTCGATCGGCCGCCACCGCGAGCACGGCAGCCGGAACCGCACCGGCCAGAAGCAGCGTTGTATCGACGGAGGCCAGGCCGCGGAAAATAAATACACCGAGTCCGCCGCCGCCAATGGCAGCGGCAATCGTCGCCGTCCCGATCGTGGTCACGGTCGCGATACGCAGGCCGGCCAAAATCGTCCTTGCCGCCAGCGGGAGCTCGACCTCCCAGAGAAGCTGCCGTCCCGTCATGCCCATGGCGATCGCAGATTCGCGCACGGCTGGGTCCACACCCAGAATGCCGGTGAGCGTATTTCGCAGGATTGGCAAGAGCGCGTACAGTACGAGGGCGACAATCGCCGCGTGTTTGCCGATCCCACCCAGGAAGGGAAGAGGAATTAAAAATCCGAAGACCGCCAAACTTGGCACGGTTTGCATGATATTCGCAAATCCCAGC